>JAUZQZ010000075.1 GCA_030950745.1 Mariprofundaceae bacterium
ATTTGGCTTGTAATTCAGGCTTTTGATATAATCGATTACCGCATCGATTTGGAGAGGATCCAGTACATATTGTTTTGGCGTCATGGCGGTGCCACGTACACCGTAAGTGATAATCCGGCGGAACTCGTCACGCCCCACCAATCCGGCAATAGCACGTAAATTACGGGCAGGGAATGGTTTGAGGGTATTACCAAAGACGCTTCCTGATGCGTCTTTACCGTGGCACTTGGCACAGTTGGTTTCGAATAATGCCTTTCCATTGATCGCGCCTATTGCCAGAGCAGGCTTTATGGCGATAAACATTCCAAGGATTAGCCCAAAAATAAATATTGCATATCGCATATGTTCCCTCACTGACATTCTCCCTAAAAACAGTACCCTTTTAAAGTAGAAAAACCTGGTAGTTTAGTACAACGCACAAGATAACTACTGGAGCCTTTCTGTTCTATTCGGGGATGGGATAGCTACCCAACCACAGAATGGCTTTCACCGCTCGACTGATATTTTGAATGCATGCTGACGGCCTTGGTTTCGACCACGCATGCTTCACGACATAGACCGCAACCTACGCAATGTTCGGGATCAATCCATGGCTTCCCCAATTTCCATACCATGGCTTCAGGTACTGGACAGGATCCTTGGCATGCACCGCATTCAGGGCCTTTGTATGGCAAACATTGCCCGGTTTCGATTCGAGCAGTAGCGATATCCGGCAAGGGGGCAGGGAATTCATCATGATCGGTAGGAGACCGGAATAGCGCAGCAGGTTCACATGCCGTGACACAGGGCCAGTCCGTACATAAATGACAACTCTTGTGCAGAAGATCCAGTGCCGGGGTTCCGGCCGCTTTGATGCCGTTTCTGAGCGGCAGGGAGAAGATAACATTGTGAGGACAGGCCTCAATACAAGCCCCGCAGCGGCTACAGGCCAGTAAAAAGTCCAGTTCGTCCAAGGCGTAAGGCGGACGAATCCAATGCTCCGCTTGTGCATTAATGCCAGGTTTGATCCCTTCTACGACAGCCTTTTTCAGAGAGACCACCCCACGTCTGAAAAAATCACGGCGATCCATACCTATTAGAATCTCATCATCATGGGCTGTGTTAGTAGCCACAGATGCGAAGCAGTCATAACCAGGGCAAAGATACACATTGGGAAAAGCTTCCATCCGGAATTCGGTAGTAACGCCTCTCCACGATGGCGTAATACTTGCATGGCGATCCAGAAGCCGAAGACGATGAGTCCGGTCTGTAATGCAAAGATCGCATCCTGCGGAATCACTGCCGACATGGCGCGTGTCTGTTTTTCCACCATGCTGAGCGGGTGAACGCCCAGACCCAATGGGTTCATAAATAGTGCGCCAAGGCCACGGCCTTCACGCAGCAGATGGTTGAGATTGTGGGCCAAATGATAGGCAAAGGCGAGCGGTAAGGCGATAAAGGACATGCCGAAGAACAGACGCTTGAAGGACACCTCACGTCTGTTGCAAAAACGGGTCAGCGCGATCAAAAGGCCGTACACAAGAACAACCAGCATGATGCTTGCCAGAAGTCCTGCCGTAAAACTCCACAGCAGTTGCCCGGAATCTCCTATCAGACGTGCCAATCCCCTGATCCAACGTTCCCAGAAGGGCATCATGGTCAGGCCGTGCAGGCCTGTCAGGGCCAGCAATCCAAGCATAAACCAGGCTTCATCCGGGCGAGGACGCGCATCCTGGGTTGCTTCCCTGCTCATGGGCCGGGAACGCCATGCAATATTTTGATCCGGGCAACTTTGAATACAGTTTCCACAGGAAGTGCAGTAGGTATTTTCCTGGAGATTTTTCATCACCAGACTTGTGGGACAAGGCTCAACTTCCTCATTTCCATGATAGCAGTCCAGGGTCACGCAGCGGTTACATATTTCCGCATCAATATGGCGCAATTCAACAGGGGCCAGTTGCGCATAAAATCCAATAGTTCGGCCCACGGGACAGAAATACCGGCAGAATGCTTTACGCTCGAAAAGGGCAAGCGAAACTGTTGCCAGCATGAGCATCAGCATGGACAGAAGAGCTGTGGCATAAGGGCTAGTAGTGATACCGACGCCGAGTTCCATCCAGGTCAACCCGATAAACAACAGCAAAGCCGGCCACACATTACGCAGAAATTTGGGAACACGGAGACTAAGGCTACTGCCGGAATTGGGCCGACCTGTAAAATTGAAGCGCGTCAACCATGTTGCAAGAGCATCCCAGGGACATACCGCGCACCAGGCCGAGCCCAGAAAAAACACGGAAAAAATGAGGCCTGACCACCAGATATTCCACGTCAGCACCGTAGCGATGTTGCGTGCCGGAATCGGCGTGCCATACAGGCCTGCGATGATGACGAGAAGAAATAGCGTCACCAGCAGAAGCTTTAATGTCAGGATGGGCCAGTCGGAGACGACAAACATTGCCGCCACACGGCGTCCCAACCTCTTCTGTTTTGCCTGCTTTGAGGGATATATTGATCGACGGTGTGGCGCAAATAATGCCCAAACGGCGAGGATCATTACACAGATCCAGGTCGTCAATGCCCAGCCAAACGGAAGGCCGGGATGCATCATGGTCAAGCTTTTTTCCTGTCATGGGCTGCATGGCGGACTTTTTCTCCAAGTAAATGCCTGCGCCGGTACACATTGACTGCAATCAGCACGGCAACCATGATGCCCACAAGCGCCCCAATGACGCCGATCCTTGATGGTGGCCCAATTTGCAAAGGAAAATCTATAATATAAGGCACGCCTCGATCTTCAAATGTCGCTGTAATAATATAGGCACCTGGTTGACGAAATAAGAAACGCTGACGGAAAACATTGTCGTCCACTGTTTGTACACCAATACGCTCCTCTCGTTTGTTGAACCAGCTATCATCACGTACTGTGAAACTGACCTTACCCTGAAATGGTTTGTCATTATCAATACGCTTTGCGTACAGATTGATCCGGCCCGGCTCATTGGGCTTCGGAAAAGCGGGGAAGACCATATAGGTAATAAAATAATCACCCATCTGGATATCCACCTGCATACTGGGAGGTGTATTGGAATCCTCATTCCAACTGTAGGCAGGCCTGCCTATCACATGGTGGGCGTACACCGGCACGCACCAAACCGTACACAGCAAGAGCAGTAGTACAAATGATCGGTATAAGCGCATCAGGCAACCTGCCCGGGCAGGTCATCTTGGCCGGATTTATTGAATTCGTGACCCAGATGTCCCGGACCCTGATAGGGAATATCCCTGATGCTTGTGGTGAATGTGAGCGCCTGTGTTGGACATACAGCGATGCAGGCGCTGCAATTGTTGCACTCCTGACCAAAATCATCACGCATCGGATCCAGTGCGAATTCACAAACTGCATTGCATTTAGCACAGTCGTTGCAGGTCTTCACCGTCCGTTTGATACGGAAAAGGCGGTAGCGCCCCAGCAGTGAATAAACCGCCCCGCCGGGACACAGGTAACGGCAAAAACCGCGACGTGCCACCAGGATGTCGAACAACAACGTGAGTATAAAGAAAATAGTCCCCGTACCAAAGCCGCCAAGGGCGGTGACGTAATAAAGTTCCCGACCAACAATAGCGGGAGGATAGATATTTGCCACCAGTACCGAACCACTTATCGCAGACAGCACGAGTCCCAGCGCTAACACCCCATATTTTAGACGTCGATTAAAGTGTAAATTTCCGGTGGGCAGGCCAATTTTCTGCAACCAGATAGCTACATTCGAGTTCAGCTCGTAGAGCAGCGTTGCCGGACATATCCAGCCACAAAAAAAACGCCCGAAAATGATGGTAAAGACAATAGGAATCAACGCTGTGACCAGAAATGGCCAGTGAGGATCAAGAGATGCGGCCACTTGGCCGATAGCTGCCAAGGGATCGCTGATTTTCAAACCGAAAAAACTGCCAGACCACGTTGTGCCTTTAATTACATCCAGGCTATTTGCCGGATCGTCGGTAAATGGTGAGGTGAAAAAATACATCACATCATAAAATCGTTTGCTCAGGGGCGATAATAGACGATAGCCATGGGATGCAACATAAACCTGATAAACGCTGACAAGCGGTAAAATAACAAGCATTGCGAATACCGCCCACAGGCTCGCCCAGCGCAATTTATTTAAATACCGTTGCATGAGTCACCGTCCATACGTCCACAACATTTTTTAGATTTCAGCCCACTTCCGCAAGGGCAGGGATCATTTCTGCCAATCCTTTCTGCTCGTATCTCTTCGCGCATCTGGGTACAGCGGTATTGATAGGAAATATGGGTATGGTCGCTGCCAGATGACGTCCCGGCTACCACAACCGACCAATCCAGCACATCCCCCTGCACAACCCGGATGGGGTCACGAAATGGAAAAAAGGCCTGTTTCCAATGTGTTTCCGGCTGATCCGGTGCCGTATTGATTTGCACGTCATCACATAACGTTACGGTGAACCAGCCAGCCATGCCATGAATCGTTCCCGTCCGCTGGATGGGAAAATAGTTACGAGCCATATAGGAATCCCCTTTCCACGTATTCAGGTCGACAGGTTGAAGCCTTAGCGGTTCAGCCAGGAGATGGTCGGTCAGGATGGATTCGACCATCATTTTGTGTGAAAAAAGTTCAAATGCCGGTGAGAAATCAACATTTGAGAACTTGCGCCAAAAGTCAATCTTATCATAAACACCTTTGCTATCGACCGGAGCGGCGAAAATGTTCAGGGCATTGGGGATGAGCACGCCTCCATCCACGAGCATCCTTTCTCTGGCATCCACCATATATTGCATCATATTTTCATCCACCGCAAAACTACCGATCGTTTCTGAAATAATGGCGTCGGCCCGTTGCGGAAGAGATACGTTCATAGAATTATCCTGAATGAATTCAATCCGGTCCAGGTATCCATTGACACGGGCAATCTCCCGGGCCAACTCAATGGCTTCGGTCTTCTCAATGGCATATACTTTTTTTGCCCCTGCCTGTAATGCCCAGATCCCCAGAATTCCGGTACCTGCACCAAGATCAATGACAACATCACCGGGTTTGATCGAGCGTTTAATCGCAGTATGGAATGCTTGCATGCGGACACCATCGGACATCATTTGGTAATAATTATTGTATTCGACCTGCGCTGCACGGAATTCACTCATTGGCTACTTATCCTAACCAACTCACCAATATGATTACACAGGTATGGAAACATCTGAAAATAATACAGGCTAGCTGTAATTAGGGATAATTCGGATGGCCTGAGGCAGCTGGATGCAGGATCGTTCGCATAAACCACAGCCAATGCAGCCTGCCTGAACATGCGGCTGTTCAAGGAAACCAACCTTGATGGAAACGGTTCCCATTGGACAGGCGCGAGCGCATACGCCACAGGTTTTACCCTGGAAGGAGAGGCACAGGTTTTCGTCAACATGTGCATGCCCCATTCTTACATTTTCAAGGATATCTTTTCTTGTACGTTGAATAGGCTTCAGAGCACCGGTAGGGCAAGCATCCCCACATTTCATGCACAGGATACAGGCTTGCTCGCGCGGCGTGATGTAGGGTGTTCCCATGGAAGAAACACCTTTCTCAAGGCCAAAATACTTGATACAATTGTTTGGACAAACCTCGGAACACTGCCCACAGCGAATACAGCGACTTAAAAAATCATCCTCCGCCAAAGCTCCCGGTGGACGTAAAAAGCGCGTGCGATAGGTTGCAACTCTGCGCGCCGCCCATGCAGCACCGGGCACAGATGAGAGTGCCGTTAAAACAGTGACCGTACCACCCAGCGCCGCATACAGGAAATGCCTTCGCTTCATCACCAAAGAAGAAATAGTACCGGAGCATAACGCTCCGGTACTATTTTCTTTTTCTACAGGATCAGACAACCACTCAGGCCAAGCGAGCATCTACTACTTTCTTTTCGCCAGCTTCCCGATCCATCTTCTCGATCCGGCAAGCGTTCTTCTTGAAGTCCACCTGACCGGACACGGGATCATAGGCGCGGTTGGTCGTACCGTTAGCCAGCCAATGGTTGAACCTCGGATCAGCACTATCCACCACCGACAGATTCCATGGTGTGAAAAAGAACCCGCGTGGAACGAAGTTTCGTGCCGGTTTGATCAGGCTATTGGTGCCACCTACCTGAGCACGCACATTATCGATGTAGCCACGCCGGGTGATCAGCCGTACCAGATCCCCATCTTTGATGCCAAGCGCCTTGGCATCGGCTTCATGCATTTCCACATACTGCTCCGGCACCAGCCGCCGCAGGGTCGGCGAGCGGTTGCATTTGGCGGTATGAAAGTGCTCGTAGACCACGCCGAAGGCCATCCAGAACGGATATTTGTCCTTTGGAATCTTGGACCAGTGCCTGCCGCGATACTTTTCATCAGGGAGGTCCGGCGTTAATGCCATATCCCGTGCCTGAACAAGAAGATCACGGTTATCAATGGTGAAAAAATTTTCCTTGACACCGAATTGCATCAGCTTCGCTGTGACCTCTTTCCGCTTACTGTAGTCCTGATTGCACAAGATCATATGAGCTTTTCCATCCTTGGTACGGAAGTAGCCATAGGGCCTGTTCTTCCAGACACCTTCCTGCGACATGAAACGCCGCTTGGCACCGCCCGCCTTGGCGATGGCATAGGTAGGAGCCGGCCATTGAATACCACGCAATTCACGTATCTGATCATAAAGGCCAATGCCGTCCTTCTTCTCCACTTCCAGCATACCGGTCAGATCAGTATCGGTGTCTTTGGATGCTTCGACCAGATCACGGAAAACCTCTTCGGCATCATAAGAGCCGTCGGGCAACTTCTTCCAGTGGAAGATCTTGTCCAGATTCGGAATCCCGATCAGTTTCCCGATCTCCTTACCCTTGTCGATCACCATATCCATATCGGCATGGGTGCCCTTCGGACCCTGGGCCGCCTTGTCGGTAACATAGAAGCGACGTTCAGACTGGATATAGGTCCCCTGTGCTTCACCCCATGTTGCCGCCGGGAAGATCACGTCCGCATAGAGGTTGTTCGGCGCATGGCGGTAGATTTCCTGTGCAACAACAAACATCCTGCTCATTGCTGGTCGGGATACGTGCCATGAATCCGGCAGATCAATATGAGTGGCATAGACAAGAAAAATCGCCCTGACTCTTGTGCTGTCATTTTTCAGACCACGCTCCATCATACCCACAGCCATGCCTGAATTGACCGAATTCATAGCATGCACCAGATTCTTTTCCGGTACGCCCCAAGCCTTGGCAATCTTGGCCCTGTGTGGTGCATTCTTGAGACCCTGATTAAAGGGAAGACGGCCCGTCAAACCGCCGGTAAAGCGTTCACCCATAGCATTGGGCTGCCCGGTCATGGAAAATGGCCCACAACCCGGTTTGGCAATATTACCGGTCATATTCAACAGGTTAATGAGAGAAATCACATTGTTCTGACCGTGGATATGCTGGTTATAACCAATCCCCCACATGATGAGCACGCCGCCGTAGCCTATATGGTTTCCACTGGTACGGGCCAGGCGCTTGCGTGTGGCATCGGCAAACATACCCGCAACCCTGCGGATTAGTGCCGGATTCACATCGTGGCCGGGACCACCCATACGATCCTGAACCTGCTCCGGGCTGTAATTCTTGAGCACACCATCGGTGTACTCCTTCCAGCCGTCGGTATGATTTTTCATGAAATCCCAGTCAACGACATCCTTATGATCCTTCAGGAGTACATGAGCGATCGCGTTGAGAAAGCTGATATCGCCATTCAGGATGGGGACATGCACATGGTTTTTCGGGTTGATATCATTATAGCCCATACTGCTGCCGGTGTAACGCGGATCCACAACCACGGTGGGGATGTTTCTCTTTTTCTTGGTATCCGCAATACGCCAGTAAATAATCGGATGAGATTCGCGGGCATTGTGCCCCAAATGCATCACCATATCAGTGAGCTCAATATCCTCATAGGCCAAGGGTGGGGTATCTGAACCCAGGGTCTTGAAGTAACCAGTAACGGCTGAAGTCATACACATCCGGGCATTGGCCTCGATAGTATTCGATCCCAGTATCCCCTTCATGAACAGGTTCTCCAGATACTGACCTTCCACAGTCAACTGGCCGGAACCATACAAAGCAATCGAATTTCCACCATACTTCTTGTGAAGATGCGCTATCTTGTGAGCGACCATATTAGAGGCCTTCTCGTACGGAACACGAGTGAAGTGTTTCTCATCAAATGAGCCCTTGCTTTTGGTAACATACTCCATATTACCATGGCCGGGCTTGTTCCATTCCTTCCATACGTCCTTGCGCACATAGGAGTCACCTTCCAGGCGATCCACATAGAGCGGCTCGGCAGCGGTCAGGCCCTTGATGCATTGCAACCCATAGTTGGTCGGATGCTTGGGATCCGGGCGCATGGAGACAATTTTCCCTTTCTCCACCTGAATGAGCGTGCCACAGCCAACACCACAATAGGGACATGCAGATAAAAACTCTTTGCGTCCTTCATCATTCTCATCGAAGGGAACAGGTGCCGCCTCAAGTTCGGGATTACCCGCTGAAAACAGCCCGACGCCTGCAGCCGTAGATGAAGCAGCAATAAAGGCGCTACCCTTGATAAAGTCACGACGATTAACTTTGATTCTTCTCATGTTATTTCCTCCTCTCTTATTTATAAATCTTCAGGGATACGCAAGGTGCGCATGTATTTGATGACATCATCAATTTCTGATTTAGTCAGATTGGCCAGTGCTGCGGAGTTATGAAAGGGACGCATGCGTGTATTGTCCCGGCCAAACGTGATGGTTTGACGAATAAACCCATCCGAGGCAAGCCGTAGAAAGTCCGAGCCACCAATGGCCGTTCCGGAGCCGTCTGCCGCATAACCCTGACCATAAATCCCATGACAGTGAGCACAAATTCCATCAAACCATATCTTCCCCAGCTTTGCATTACCCATGGATCTTCGCTCCGCGTTCACCTCAGTCGAGCGATTGGGTCCTTTGGCATATGATCGCAAATAAGCGATAACGGCCCTGATTTTCTTTTTCCCCAGTTGATCACCCCAGGCAGGCATGGCCGTATCTTTACGTCCTTTGCTGATGGTTTCAAAAAGGAACTTATCTGAAGCGATGCTCAGCAATTGCGGGTTGGTTAATGAGGGCGCAATACCCGGTTTACCGATAGCTTCCGCCTGATGGCAAGCAACACAATTTTCGTTAAAAACTCTCTTACCCCGCTTGGCAATTCCATGCAACGAACTGGCCGACGCAGGTAGCGCCCAGACGACCGCCAGCAATATAGCAAGAGTGAATGAGACGACAGTACTGATTCTTGGCATAATGTTTCCTCCCTATAATATTTGGTCTCTTCCTGTCCCTGCGGACATGGAAGCTACCCTTTAGAGTATATGTAATATTACGTAAGTAGAACTACGTAGACGGGACAAGTTGGCCACTTGCTTTCCATCCGTCCTTGATCTAGATCAGTTTTTAAGACCCTTTGATATCAGGTGTGGGATTGAGTTGTCTGATGTGTGGATCGACCTTGTTTGAAGAGGATGTGATGCAGCGTGCCGAGTAATCATCCGGGAAAATATGCAGCGTAGATATGAGCCACTTGCAAAACTCTGGGTGGATGAGCGGCAATCCCACTTTGAGTCCATTTTCGGGGTGGAATGAGGTGCATGGTGGTTCCATGGACCGAAATTCCAGCTCGGAAATGGGCCGAAGTGGGGAAACCGATTGCCGCTCATGAGTTTTGCAAGTGGCTCGATATGGAAGATTTCAGGCGCAAGGCAACACACCGTGAGTGGATCAGCACTTCCATAGGGTTAACCAGAAGCCTAAGGCATGATCAAATGTCACCCTGGTCTGAAAGTGCTATGTGTACAATATCGGGCAGAGATTTTACTCCCAGCTTTTGCTTGATTGCGGCACGATGGACCTCAACGGTCCTCGGACTGATTCCAAGATCCACAGCAATTTGCCTGTTCGATTTTCCCTGCACCAGCAAATCCATAACTTCCCGTTCACGCGGGCTTAAACGCGCCATGCGTTCAGTGTACTCAATGCGTTGCTTATCCTTGATCCGTTGCGCCTCATGATCCTTGAAGCATCGCCGGATGGATTCCAGCAGGCTTTCACTGTGGATGGGTTTTTCTATAAAGTCGATGGCACCGAATTTAATAGCTTTTACGGCTATGGGGACATCACTATAGGCTGTAATCATGATGACGGGAATGTCAATTCGCTTAACTTTCGGATGTTGTAATAATTCAAGACCACCCATTTCCGGCATACGAACATCGAATAATGCGCAGCCATGCATGGAAGGATTGCAATCAACGAGAAACTCACTGGCCGAAGAATATGCCAGCGCCTGCAGCCCCTCCGATGCCAGGAGCTCGCATAAGGAATCCCGCACGGCGGCGTCATCATCAACAATATAGACAATCAGATCAGTCCCCATAGTGCAACTCTTTGACAATTGGCAGGGTAAAGCAAACGACCATCCCTGTTTCGGGAAATTTCTCCGCCCACAAACGCCCTCCATGATTCTCGACCATCGAGCGACTCACGGAAAGCCCCAGACCCATGCCTTCTTTTTTCAGGCTAAAGAATGCATCAAACATATGCTCCAGTTCATCCATGGCCAGTCCCGGACCCTGATCATGGACTGAAACCTTGGCATAATCATTATCGATCCTGTCTGTTCTGATCGTCAGGATTCGTTTGTGCAGTCCTATTCCCTCCATGGCCTCACAGGCATTGCGTATAAGATTCAACAGAACCTGCTGAATAAGCAAACGATCCGCAAATACTGGTGGCAGTAGCCTTTTCAATTTTTTCCTAGTCTTGACCCGGTACTTACGAGTTTCAAGTTCAGCCAGACTCAAAGTCTCATTAATCAATATGTTCAAATCCATTGATGTGCGTTGCATTTCCTGGCTACGGGCAAAGTTTCCGACACGCCGCACAACATGTCCCGCCCGATCGGCCTGGCCTGAAATTTTTCCCAGAATCTTGCTCAGCCTGTCCGGCTGTACTTTCCCTGCCTTCATCAATCGTAAGCAAGTATCCGTATAGCTCAGAATCGCCGAAAGAGGCTGATGCAGTTCGTGGGCAATTTCGGCTGACATCCGGCCAAGCATCGTCATGTGCGAAGCACGTTCTTTTTCCAGCAAGTGCAATTGTTCCAGTTCATCCTCCGTCTGCCGCCGCCGAATCATCGTCCACGCCATGAACCAGACCATTCCGTTCATCAGTAGCATGATGGATAGCGTGGGCAGAATAATTGCATTCCTAATTTCTCTGCTTGCAACCATAAAGGCTGTTTGAGGGTAACGACAGACAATCTTCCAAAAGGTTTGTCGAGAAGCCCTATTGACATTTATCCTCGTTACAGTGGAAACAATTTCAGCAGGATACAGGGTCGTAAAATGATACTGATCAGCATTCATAAAAAAATGGCCGGCCATCTTCCGGGATATCTTCCGCCATGCTGCTGGAGCGGCGACACCAAGGCGTTTTTGCCTGCGATCTACAAACATAAAGCCCCATTCATCCCGGGAATCGGGGTTGGAAAGCCAGTAGCCGTTATGGTTTAGCAACATGGATTCACCCACTGTCGAACCTCTGAATCCGGCAACTTCCTTGAAATGATTGAGCATAGTCTCTGCAAGATAATTCAAGATAAGCATCCCTGTCTTCCGTCCCTGTCGATCAAAGACCGGCATGCCGAATTGAATCATGGGCTTTATCGGCTGCTCAACCTCGCCATGTTCGGTAGCCAGAACCATGGGTGATATATAAAGATCATTGGTGCTCAGCATAATCCTTCTTACAAAAGCGTCACGCCCACCCTTCCACTGCAGTTCACCTTCAGGGGCAATGCCCGGCTTACCTGCGTCATAGCGCACATTTAACACTTCCATTCCATGGATATCCAGCAAGCTGATCCGGTCATACAGTTCATTGGAATCAAGAAATGAAATGAAATCATTGGCTAGAGCCTTCAAGCCTGTCGTGGTTTTAAATGCCTGGTGCAATCGAATCTGATTGGTTAGAAACAACAAAGAATATGTGCTATGCCTTAGGTTCTCTCGAATGACCGTGGTTTGGTTTTTAAGGTGCGATGCCTGTTCAATAGAAATATTTTGCCGATAGTTTCTTATTTCTTCCCTATAAATAAAAAAAGCTACGCCGACAATTAGTATTGAGGCGCTCAGCGCTATCAACAGAGAAAACCTGATCAATCTGCGATTCGGTGTTGCCACCTTACCTGTCCGCATATGAATATCGTTCAATATTTATCTATTTCTGGCCGCATATAAATACCATATTTCAACTTTTGTATATCAACAAATATCCAGCCTCGGTTCAGTCTGGAACTGATCGCTGCCCGGAAGCTGTACCCGCACACGGTCGCCTGCCCGCAAATAATCGCATTCGACCGGCACCACCATCAAAGCATTGGCCCTGACCATGGACATCAATATGCCGCTTCCCTGCGCTCCGACCGATTCAATCTGTAAGTTATTTTCCTTACCGGACAGGTGCGCACGCATGAAGTGCATGCGCCCGGCTCGATCCTTCACATCACTGGCCACGGTGGCCTCTACCGTAGGACGGTATAGCTGACCAAAACCCATCATCTTACGCATGGCAGGTACGATAAATTGTTCGCAACATACCATGCCTGCCACCGGGTTTCCGGGCAGGGCAAATACCTTTGTTTTCGGCCCGGTGCCAAAAGCCATCGGGTGACCCGGGCGCATAGCAACCCGCCAGAAATGTATGGTAATGCCCATATCCTGAAGTGTGGGACGGACAAAATCATGGTGCCCAACGGATACGCCACCGGTAACAATCAGCACATCGTATTGCAGACCCTGGAGTAGTTTCTCCTCCAGGTGTTCACGCGTATCCCTGGCAATGCCTAGAAGTACGGGTTCAATGCCGAGCGCCTGTATCTGTGCCATAGTAGAATAGGTATTTGAATTGGGTATTTTTTCCGGGTTCAATGGTTCGTTGAGAGCTTCCAACTCATCACCTGTAGCCAAAATAGCCACCGTCGGATGGCGGTATACTGATACCTGTGCCTTCTTGACCATGGAGAGTATCCCCACTTCCGCCGGCCTGATTACAGCGCCTACATTCAATACGGTATCACCCAGTTTCAGATTCTCTCCCATCAGCCTGATATTGTTTCCAGATGGAACCTCCACCCAGATATCCACTGCTTCGGGATGCTCCTGTTTGCTATGCCGCCCCTTGTGGCTGCGGCGGCTGGTGTCCTCGACCCGGATCACTGCATCCGATCCCCCGGGAACCGGCGCTCCGGTCATGATCATCGACGCCTCGCCTGCACAAACCGGGTGTTTTGGTGTTGATCCCGCTCGAATATCATCAACAACGTTCAATGTGACCGGACTATTCTTCGTTGCACCTTTCACATCGGAAAAACGAATCGCATAGCCATCCATGGCCGATATATCACAGGGTGGATGGTTGCGGTTGGAGACCACATCTTCAGCTAATACCCGGCCCAAAACCCGTTCAATGGGTACGGACTCCACATCCAGACGCTGCACATGTTGCAGGGTAATCTCTTGGGCTTGGGGAACAGTTCTCATTTTTCCATCATCCTTTCCGCTTTCAACAGGGCTTCAGGAGAATCGATATCAGCAAATGATTGCAGGCCGACATCAATTTTCCTTATTTCCCGTTCATTAATTTTCCACACGTCAAGCCCCGGTGTCTGCTCAATAAAAGAGACAAGCCCGCGCTTACCCGCCTCGACACACTTCGCAAGATGCCGGAGGGAAGCTGTTCCGTACACAGCACAGAGCGGCTCCGGTTTGCCGCCATACAATGGCACAACGATATCAAACCCTTTGCGATATGAGGCAATATATTCGATTAGCTCAGGCTTTACAAAAGGCATGTCACAGGCAATGGCGAATATGAACGGATGTCTGGCCTCTTCTATGACAGCGCAAAGGCCAACAGAGGGACCACGGCCCGGAAGGCTGTCTTTAATGAAGCGCGTGCCTTCTATGTAAGGTTCTGTTCCCCTGCCACTAATCATGACGTCATCAAAAAGAGGTTGCACGATTTCCAACACCCGTTCCAACAGTGTTTTTCCGGAAAGTAATATCTGCGCCTTGTCCATACCCATACGTTTCGATTCGCCGCCGGTAAGAATCACACAAGAGACCCCCTGAATGGAACTCACTTCTAATAACTCTCTATGAGAGATAGCGCGCCACAAGAAAGTCAACAATCGGAACCGGATCATCAAGCTCAAAGTGGGGAACGTTCACATTCATCTGAATATCACTGGCCAGTGCAATCAGCCCATCCTCAGGACTAAGCAGTGACGAATTTGCGCGCTCAGCGCGTACAACTTCAATCTTGTCACCGGGAGACTCCTTATACCCCTCCGCCAGCACCAGTTGCATCCCGTCCATATAACGATTCGCAAGTTCAGCAGGTGAAAGCTGGTCGGGAGAATCAGAAATAAGTTGCAGGCGTTCCTTACCAACCAGCAGCGTGCGTTCCGCCCCCGCCTGCTTATGCCGCCAGGAATCTTTCCCCTCAGCATCCATCGCCGCTGCGGTAATGTGGTGGCTGTGCTTGATACTTCCCACATTGATTCCTCGACCGTGCAGTTCCGCAATCACCTTGACTAGCAGAGTGGTCTTGCCCGCACCGGATCGTCCAACGAATGCCACAACGGGTGGGTTCATGGATGCTCCTCCACCCAGGATTCCCCGCCGGGAGTTATTTCTTTTTTCCAGATTGGCACAGTTTGTTTGAGCGTATCAATACACCATTCGCAGGCATCAAAGGCAGCGCCGCGATGCGCAGCCCCAACAAGAATCAGCACAATCTGCTCAGCCGCCTGAATCGTGCCAATACGATGGACGATGCGCATGTCAATCGTCTCACACCTCATCCCTTGCTCCTTACCCACCGGAGAACGGCGGCATAATCGCCACTTCGTCTCCATCTTTTACCTGCGCATCAAGCCCTGTCTGCTTCTGATTGATTGCCAAAAACAGTAGCCTTGGCTGAGCCAACGATGTCTGCAAAGCCGGGTAACGTACCACCACTCGTTTCACCAAATCATCCAGCCGGACACCCTCTCCCGGGCAATCGAAACTGGCGTCCCGCACTCTGGCAAGATCGGCCAGACGCGCAAAAAGAAGAACTTTAATCATGATTTTCCTCGAATATAATGGCCACTTTTCCCTCCGGACTTTTCCAGCAGTTCAATATTTGTCAGGGTCATCTCCCGGTCGATGGCCTTGCACATATCATATACGGTCAAAAGCGCCGTGGAAATTGCGGTTAGCGCCTCCATTTCCACGCCAGTTGCCCCCTGGCATTTCACCCGCACCCGCACAGCCAGCACAGCCCGTCCATCCGCCGCGTTCTCCCGGTGATCATCAAATTCCACACTGACGCCGGAGAGCATCAGCGGATGACACATGGGAATCAGGTCAGGCGTATGCTTGGCACCCATCACCGCCGCCACATCGGCTACTGCCAGCACATTCCCCTTCTTGATTTTACCCGCCTGAATACATGCCATGGTTTCGGGCCGCATATGGATTTCACCTACAGCTCTGGCAATACGTACGGTTTCACCTTTTTCAGAGACATCCACCATACGGGCGCGGCCCTGCTCATCGAAATGTGTTAACTCTGTCATTATTTCATCCCTAAATTGGAAGCCATCGTCAATACGCCGCCATAAGTTCAGTGGATATGTTCTGTACGAGTCCGTCTATCGGACCTTCATAGCTTACACGGCCTGCATCAAGGCGCACCAAATGATCTCCAATCAGATGTGCCTCGGTCAGATCATGCGTGACGAGAATCACCGGAATGTTCCATTTCTTTTGGATGTCCCTGATAAAATTTCGCAACTGAATCCGTAAAGTCCCATCCACAGCTGAAAACGGCTCGTCCATAAGAAGCAATTCCGGGTGTGGCGCCAGTGCACGTGCCAGCGCCACACGCTGCGCTTCACCACCGGATAATCGTGCAGGCCGCTTATCCAACAGCGGCCCAAGCCCAAACGTCGTAATCAGCGTATCAACCCATACCATGCTACTCCGCCGTTGGCCACGTGGAATACCGAACTGGATGTTCTTCCTTACCGTCAGCCACGGAAATAATGCATAATCCTGAAAAACAAATCCCACATGGCGTTCTTCAGGTTTCAGATTGTTTTTTTTGTCGAACAGCACACGATTGGCGGCACTTATACAGCCCTCATCAGGCTGCTCCAATCCCGCAATCATGCGCAACAACGTTGTTTTACCTGAACCGCTTGG
Organism: Mariprofundaceae bacterium; assembly: GCA_030950745.1. Taxonomy (GTDB): domain Bacteria; phylum Pseudomonadota; class Zetaproteobacteria; order Mariprofundales; family Mariprofundaceae; genus JAUZQZ01. The sequence continues at coordinate 16,358 of JAUZQZ010000075.1, forward strand.
ACCGAACAGAACAGTAATCTCGCGTCCGGCGCGCCAGGTTGTATTCATCTCAAAGTCCGAAAATTTCTTTTTGACATTAACCATAAGCATCTTACGCTTTTAACCCAGCACCATGCGGCTCAAACGCCGGTTGTAATAGTAAACCACGGACAGAACGGTAAAAGAAATGGCAAGCAGCACCAGGGCCATGGCATTGGCTGCATGATATTCCAGGTTTTCCACATATTCATAGATCGCGATGGAAGCCACCTTCGTTTTGCCAGGAATACTGCCGCCAATCATCAGCACAACACCAAATTCTCCCAACGTGTGGGCAAATGAGAGAACCGCGCCAGTAACCACACCAACGCGAGCGCCGGGCAGCAGGATCCGGAAAAAATTTTGCCATGCATTCAGTCCCAGGGTGCGGGATGCCTCGCTTAATTCCCTTCCGAGCGACTCGAAGGCATTCTGCATCGGTTGTACGGCAAACGGCAGACTGTAAAGTATGGAGGCAAACACCAGACCGACAAAAGAAAAAGCAAAAGTAGAGCCGAAAATAGCCTGATACCACTGGCCAATCGGAGAACGACTCCCGATGGCGACCAGAAGAAAATATCCGAGCACTGTGGGCGGTAACACCAGCGGAAGCGCAAACACTGCTTCGAGTACACCCCGGCCACGTATGCGGGTAAAGGCCAGAAACCAGGCCAGGGGCGTGGCAATCAGTAACAGAAAAAACATCGTTGTTGCCGCCAGTTCAAAGGAAAGCCAGAGCGGTTGCCAGCTCATTTCGGTAATCCATACCCATATTTACGAATCACATCGTGAACAGCGGAGATGGCAAAGAAGGCGATAAAGCGCGCCGATGCGGGTAAGGCATCGCGCAGCGTAACTGCCTGCTGAACAATGGGATCATAAGCTGCCAATACGGGGACGGCCTTACCGTCTGCATGGTAGGTACTGGAAGCTGCGACCAGACCCAGATCGGCATTCCGGGAACGTACGAACAGGAAGGTCTGACCGATATTTTCACCGTACACCAGCTTGGACTTTATCTTCTGATAGATACCGGATGATTTGAGCGCCTGCATGGCAGCACGACCATAGGGTGCTGTTTTCGGGTTAGCAATGGCGACATGCCTCACGCCGGGGTCAAGAAGGATGGACAGGCCGCGTCCTGCCAGAGCAATGTCGGGCCGGGTGGTATACACGACCAGTTTTCCGGTCGCATAGGTAAACCGGCTGTCGGGAAGAATGAGGCCTTTCCGCTCCAGTTTTGCTGGCCTTCTGCGATCGGCGGCAAAAAATATATCAAAGGGTGCGCCCTCGATAATTTGGGCGTAAAGCTTGCCGGTGGAGCCACTCACCAATCGCACTCTGCTGCCCGACCGCTTTTCGTAGGCGGATACAATCTCCTGCATGGGGCGATAAAAATTGGCCGCCACGGCAATAGTTAACGTTTCGCCCGCCCACACCTTACAGGGCACAAACTGGGCGATGCTGGCCGCAAAAATAATCAGGAGAGCAGCCTTCGTTCCGGGTATTATTTTCTGCCTTTTCATCTACTCCTCCTTTTCATATTTTTATTCCCGAATATGCTATGCGATTTTGTATGATGCTTATAAAGTAGTGAAATTTCATTTGATAAATGACACTTCCGTCGCCTTGATCAGAGCGGTGACCTGATCGCCGATCTGGAGATTCATGTCCTCCACGCTGGTGGTCGTAATCACACCCGCGATTTGATTTGTACCAGCCTGGATAACAACCTCACAGACCACGTCACCACGCTTAATCTCGGTCACCTCGCCGAACAGCTTGTTACGGCCTGAAAGTTGCATTGTTCTCTTCCCCCATATTAGCCTCCAATCTGAATCATGGAACGTGCCCGGCCATGCTCTTCAAAGTTATAAACGCCAACCTCCGGCTTTGTCAGTACAGCGCGGCGGAAACACTCTGCTATATCCTTATCCGAGCCGCCGTCCCGCAGCACCATGCGTACATCCATCTCATCGTCAGCCGGAAGGCAGGCCCGAATCTTGCCATCTGCAGTTAAACGCAGGCGGTTACAACCATCGCAAAAACGATTAGACATCGGTGAGATGAATCCCACATCTCCTTTGCCATCGGCCAACGGGATATAACGTGCTGCCGCGTGACCATCATTTTCAGCGGGAACATCAGCCAACCGTGCGCGCACCTCCGGCATGGACAGCATTTCACTCACCGGAACATGGGATTCAGACCAGCTATTACCATCACACATCGGCATAAACTCGATGAAGCGCATCTGCACATCTTGTTCCGTACCGAAATCGATGAGTTCGGCGATTTCGTCATCATTCACGCCGCGCATGACAACCACATTTACCTTGATTGGTGAAAAATCATATTTTACTGCAGCCTGAATGCCCTGTAGCACGGTATTCAGATCTCCGCCACCCGATAACTTCCGAAAGCGTTCTGGTTTGAGGCTGTCCAGGCTGATATTGAGCCGCTTAAGCCCTGCCTCAGCCAATGATGGTGCATGGCGTTTCAGTAGTACTGCGTTGGTGCTTAAGGCCAGGTCACGAATGCCCGGAATATCTCTAAGCATACGGATAAGTTCCGATATGCCGTGACGTACCAGCGGTTCGCCGCCAGTTAAACGAACCTTATCCACGCCAAGACTTGAAGCCACATGCACCACGCGGGCTATCTCTTCAAAAGAAAGCACAGCCTCATGAGCTATCGGACAGAAAGTATCTTTGCTCGGGCGGCAGTATGTACATTTGAGGTTACAGCGGTCGGTAACCGAAATACGCAAATAGCTCATATGGCGGCCAAACCGATCCTCAAGCGCCTCTATATTGCTCTGGGGTACCTTGCCATAGAATTGTATTGGCTTTGTTGCTTCACCATTCATCATTCGGCCTCCTCCGCTTTGATCCGTACGCATGGTCGCGTATCCCCCTGACATTTCTCGATCATGTGCTTTAATACCGGTCGGATTGCCTCAAAATTCTCCTGAACGGCACGCGGACTACCCGGCAAATTGACAATCACACAACCGCCGCGAATACCTGCCACCCCCCGTGTCAACATCGCATATGGGGTCTTTCGCATGCCGGCGGCACGCATGGCCTCGGGCAACCCCGGAAGCTGTTTATCCAACAATGGCACCGTAGCCTCGGGTGTCACGTCGCGTTGACTTATGCCGGTTCCACCCGTTGTTACCACCAGATCCAAGCCGAGTTCATCCGTATAATGGCGTAATTTTTCCTGGATTTGTTCAATTTCATCGGCCACGATATCGGCCAACTCCACACTCCCTGGCAGGGCAATCACAAGTCTTTCCAACACCCGACCGCTCTCGTCATCGCGCATACCCATGGAAGCCGAATCACTGATGGTCAGTATGGCTACCCGAATCATTGTCCTCTCCTATAATTTAATCTTTCTCCTCAACGCGGTTATGCGGTTTTGCATAACGCCCATCAAATAAAAGGTCGCTCTTTTGTCTGGCCAGCGACTGCAATTCCTGTATCAATTCCCCATAACAGTGAAGAAAATCTAAGCCCTTCCTAGTCAGGCAAGTTCCACCGCCGGAATCTCCTCCCACTCGCCGCTCCAGCAATTTGAAGCCTAACCGCTGCTCCATGGCGGTAAGGGAGGCCCATGCCTTTCTATACGGTTGCCCAAGCTCAGCCGCTGCGCGGTTGATTGATCCGTAGCGATGAATTCCTTCAAGCAATTTGCGACGACCTTCGCCGAATACAGGCTCACCATTACTCTCAAACCAGACCTTTAATCTAATGTCCATCGACGCCTATATAATGTCATTTAATTTTACTTGTCAAGACAGTTGTGCAACAGACAACTGTGCTTCGGTGAAAGCGTAGAGATCGAAAAAGTCATAGAATGACCCCGGGCTTTTGCGCAATTAAACGATCTGTTACAGCCGTTTCCTCCTGGAATAAAGTGATCAATCCGGGAAAAGATGCTTGCAATTCTCCTGGCTCAAGCAGGTATTCCCGCCGCATGGAACGTCCCTTGTGAACAGCCTGATAACGGCTCGTATAAGTCTCGAACATTAACAGGCCTCCGGGATTCAAGGCATTGGCAATGGCAGGAAAAATTTCACGCTGTAAAAAGAAAAAATTTACCAGAAGATCATACCTTTGTGTTGGAAAAACAAACGTTTCCAGGTCAGCCGAAATGGTCTGAACCCGTAGTCCTCTCATGGCGGCCTGTCGCATACAGCGCCGCAAACCTTCCAGCGCAAAATCAACAGCCAGAACATGGCATCCTCGTTCGGCCAGGAAAATACTGTTCCGGCCAGCCCCCGCTGCAAGATCAAGCACTCGAGGGCGTTCCGGAAGCATTTGCAGCACTTCGTCTGCATGGGAAATAAGGAACTCAGGAGGATGCATGTTAACTTTTCTCTCTACATCCCTGTATTTTCCGTTCCATTTTTCCCGATTTCCCATGTGTCAAGGATGCTCTGAAAAAGTCAGAGCATCTGTGAGCAAAGGCAAAATCACGCCTTTACCTTTGCGTACTGAGAAACTACAAGGACGCACCTTTTCAGCCTTTCCTTTAATTCTATCAGGGCCTGTTAACACTATTTTCCAAGACGGCTCACCAGAGAATCTTCAATACCGGCAAACCAGGCCTGTATTCCAACGGGAAAGATGCGATTAAGATAGGTAAGGTACCCGGTCACCATCAGAACCCCCAGGGAAATAAAAATCAGGCCCGAGATAATGCCTGTAGTGTGGAGATAAAGAGGATGCCCAGCAATCCTGACTTCCCATCCTTTTCCCTTCAGAAAGCGCCAGAAACGGCCGTTTCGATCCAGTCTTCCCAGATAAAGTGAGAGGATCATGAGAGGAAGACTCAGCCCCAGTGCAAAGACAAACAGGGAAACCGCACCCGACAATGCAGTCTTCGTGGTTGCAGCCATGATCAGCATTACACCGAGGATCGGGCCGATGCACGCAGTCCAGCCAACCGAAAAGGTCATGCCAAAAAAAAAGGTGCCTGCCAGGCTGAGCGTTGGCCGCCGCCGAAGACCTGCACCACTGAAGCCCTTGCCCAGAAGTGAGGCTAAGCCAAACAGTATGATGAGAACGCCTCCCGTCCGTAGCAAAAATTCATGGTGCTGACTCACCAGAGCGCCCAGCAAGGTGGCCGTAGCCCCCATCAGTGAAAAAATGAAGGCGAGCCCTGAAAAGAAGGCAATCGTCATCAGCAGAATGTTTTTTCCTTCACTTTGTGATGCGAAGGCAAAATAGGCGGGCAGAATGGGCAGGGTGCAGGGTGACAGGAATCCCAGTATCCCTGCTATGAATGATAAAGATACGATCACACCAAAGTTGGCATATTGAAGTTCCCCGGCGCTGATAGCGGGCTTGTTGCGATTCATCTTAAGCAATGCCTGATAGGTGTAGATAAGCGCCGTAATATCTTTCGGTGGAGCCCGTAGCGCCCGATCCTGCAAGGCGGCGACAGACCTTGCCGCTGCTTCCATATAGCCGCGATTACCCACCTCACCGCCAACCCGGTAGAGCAATAAGGCCGCCATACCGTTAGAGCGCAAGAACTTGTCAGCCACAAATAGCTCTTGTGGCTTGTAAAATCGGGATGACGTGCTGTTGCGGGAAAAGAAGCCGCCCAGCTTGCGGTCATAAAAACGGTTCAAAATAAATGCCGCCAGACTCCGGGCCTGATCGAGCCACCGCACATCGCCAGTCACCTTGTAGCCCTCGTAAAATGCCAGACCCAGCGCAGCGTTATCTGCCAGTTGACCATTCAGACTGGCCCTGCCGGTTTTTGAGGAAAAGTAGTGCCATGCGCCCTGTGCGCCCACTAACCGTGTTTCCATAAATCGCAGCACTGCGACGCCATTTGCCAGTATGTCTGCCGAATGCGTTATCTTACCAGTCCTTAACAGAGTGCGGGCAGCCGTAGCTGCATCTTCCGCCAGCACCGTTTGTCCGTACGAATAAGAATTCCACATCTTCTCAAGCGCCTGTGCGTAACGCTTTATGGCCTCGCTGTACCGAGGGCGTGATTTAATTTCGTTAATCATCAGATAAAATTGCAGCCTTGCGGCGAGGCCTGCTACCGTAAGCGGTTCAGGTGTCTTTTTCAGCTTTTGTAAGGTATCTTTAATGTCGGCGGCATTCCCATTTTTTGCGGCAATCGATAGGGAAAATACAAGAATTTCGGGGTGGCTTTCTCTGAAGGTTTCAACCCTGTTTTCCAGGTGCCGGAGCGTTTCCACTGAAAGCCGGGTCGACAGCAGCGGCTGCCGCTTTCCTGCCTCCCAGACAAGTTTTGGGCTTGCCGTAGCCGTGAAGCCAAAAGACAGGGTGACCACTAGCAGGAGGTATTTCCCTGTATTTCTGTATCTCTGGCTCATCAATATTTTCTAAGTGCTACCATTTGCTCCGCAACCCGATCAAATTCTGGTGAATCCGCCTTGAGCCGATCTGACTGGATATCGCTAAAGAAATAGCCCACGGTGCCTTCCAGCATAGCCAGCCAAGGTGACTCCTTCGTCTGTTCATAAAGTCCTAGCAATACGGCTGCCATCACACCGTTGTTTGCGAAGTTTTTTGTCCTGTCGAATAACTCATCTTCGCGGTACAGCTCCTTGCTGGTGCTCCGGCGGGCAAAAAAACCACCGGACACCGGATCATAAAGATCCTTTGCGGCGAACTGTGCAAGGCGCTTTGTTAATTTCAGATATTTCCTGTTACCGGTGGTTTCATACGCTCGCAGGAAGGCCGCCGCCATCCAGGCGTTGTCTTCCAGGCGTCCATTCAGCACACCTTTCTTTTTTTGCGGGTCGTAATAACTGAATGCACCATTTTTTCCCGTCATCTTATCAGCCAGGAAACCAAGCGCCTGGATTGCCGTATGTTGATACTGCTGATGATGCAGCATTTCCGAAGCATTCAGAAACGAGATAACCGCTCTGGCGCTGGATACGGCGTAACTGGTTTGATCGATGGGTGGCATACCGGCCTTTTTTCTCTCAGCTTTTGTGAAATGATAATAAACCTCATCCGCCAACTGGCTGCCATAGAATCTGCCGTCACTCTGGCTCAGTAGCACCCGCTGAATATAGGTAAGTGAATTTACAGCGGCGTCCTTATATGCCGTTTTATCATATAAGGTATACGCCTTCAGAAACACATCAATTAATTGACTGTTTTCAAATAACATCTTTTCAAAATGAGGCACGGTCCAGTTCCTGCGGGTATCATAACGGAAGAAACCGCCCCCGATCCGGTCGTAAATACCGGCAATCATATCCTTCGTCTGCAATGCCTCCACTTCAGGCAGCAAACTTGCCTGCTCACGGCGTAATGCCAGCAGCCTTTTAAAAGACGGTTTTTCTTTTTTCTGTAATTTTCGGGTCAGGCCAAGCATCGCATCCAGTGTGGTGTGCAGGGGTTCTGTCCACTGCTTTTCCCCCTGCTCTTTAAGTTCGAGAAGCCGCAACAGGACGTCGGCATGGGGTTCCTTCTGATTTATCCCGAAGCCACCAAAGGCGGGATCAAATCCCGTAGTCATCAGTGATACGAATTTCTTGCCATAATCATCAAGTAGCGCTTGTGTGGGATGTATCAGATGCCTGATTTCCGGCCCTGATTCCTCAGTTGATGACGGCTCATAATCCTTGGCAAGATAATCAAGTGTCTTTTGTAAATTGGCGAGTAACCTATTTTCTGGAATATAGCCTGGGGCGTTCACCAGCATCTCGCCATCCGGCGCAAATATGGTGGTGATGGGAATGCCAACGGCAGAATAGGTTGCCGCGATATCCCGGCGGCGGTCATAATCTACAAAGACCGGGATAAAATGCTTATTGATGAATTCCACAACCGGCGGTTTCTTGAGGGTTTCCTCATAAATTTGGCAGTTGTAACACCATACCGCAGTAATAAGCATAAAGACTGGTTTGTTTTCCGATTTTGCACGGATGAATGCCTGCCCGGAGTAATCCACCCAATGAATAAGAGATTTATGATGGGTGTAGGCTTGGGCATCGTGGACTGTCAATACCACCATCCCCAGAATACTGGTAATCATCAGACACACAAACGATGACTTACGTAGAGAAAACATGCAGCACCTCCACTATAGTTTACTGAAGTATAGACCTCGAAAAGTAACCATGGCTATTATTTCACTGACTTCCGCATATGGCATCACATTTTCACCACGGTGACTGCATTACAATTCCTTAAAATGTTGAACTAATCACAAAACGCATGAGCCACTTGCAAAACTCTGGGTGGATGAGCGGCAATCCCACTTTGAATCCATTTTCGGGGTGGAATGAGGTGCATGGTGGTTCCATGGACCGAAATTCCAGCTCGGAAATGGGCCGAAGTGGGGAAGCCGATTGCCGCTCATGAGTTTTGCAAGTGGCTCGCATGATTGGCAATTGGTCCCGTTGCATAACAAACAGCAAGTTTATGGGCTTTAATCGGGGAGATTATCTATTGCTGGTGAACGGACTGAAGGCAAAAGCTGATTCGTTTGTACCGGATTATCAATAATCCATTGCTCATTCTTCTTCCGAAAAGGATAGACAAATAAAACAGATGAAATATCTGTTTCGACTTGCAGCCCAATGGCTTTTTCATCACCTGATTCAAGCTCGGTAACAATTGCTATGACATAACTGAAGTCATTTTTAACAAACGTCTTTAACTCACCTACAACCATTTCAATTTGCTCATTAAAATTGGCTTTAGGCTTTTTATCTCCCGGGCAATTCATTTTTAAATCTTCACCATCGTTAATGGCTCGTACACCAAAGGGAATAACCATTTCATCTTTTTCTAACATAGCCTGTGCCGTATCAAGGCAGGCTACAACCATTTTTTCTATTGTTTTTTCTTGATTCATTTATCTTACCTCTGGTGTGTACGTCTTCACTGAAAGTAAACCACTAGCTAACCTTCCTCCCGTTCAAAACGAAGAAATCAGCAAACCAAAACCTCCTTTCCTCGATCTGAAAGCTATGAAATGAAACAAGTTCAAAGTGGACAACTCATACGCTCTGAAAATAGATAGGTCCATTTGTTGCTAACAGGTGTCCTAAAGAGCCACTTGCAAAACTCATGGGCGGCGATCAACTTCCCCACTCCGGCCCATTTCCGAACTGGAATTTCGGCACATGGAACCACCATGCCCCTCATTCCATCCCGAAGATGGACTCGAAGTGGGATTGCCGTTCATCCACC
>JAUZQZ010000076.1 GCA_030950745.1 Mariprofundaceae bacterium
AAGGGCGGTCAGCGTCACTTGCAGCGACCGGTATTCAATTCAGTGGCCGATGCGGCGTATGAAGAAGGGGCGGAGGCGAGCGTGATTTTCGTGCCGCCGCGTTTTGCCGCCGACGCTATTATTGAGGCTGCCGATGCCGGTGTTCACCTGATTGCCTGTATTACTGAAGGGATTCCGGTCCAGGATATGTTGAAGGTGAAAGCCCAATGGAAGGCCATGGCCAAACCGCCGGTGCTGATTGGCCCGAATTGTCCCGGAATCATCACGCCGGGCGAGAGCAAGATGGGTATTATGCCGGGGCATATTCACCATCCTGGACGGGTAGGCGTGATCTCGCGTTCCGGCACGTTGACCTATGAGGCCGTTGAACAGTTGACGGAAACGGGATTGGGTCAGTCTACATGTATCGGCATGGGCGGTGATCCGATTCATGGTTTGAACTTTGTTGATGCGCTGCGTCTGTTTGAGGCCGATGAGCAAACCGAAGGCGTGGTGATGATCGGTGAGATTGGTGGCTCGGATGAGGAACATGCTGCTGAATATATTCGTGAACATGTAAGTAAACCGGTGGTTGCTTTTATTGCCGGGGCGACTGCGCCCAAAGGCAAGCGCATGGGTCATGCCGGGGCTATTATTTCCGGTGGCAAGGGTACGGCGGAAGCGAAGTTCACGGCGCTTGAGATTGCGGGCGTGAGCGTTGAGCGTAATCCTACCTTGCTGGGGCAACGGATGCTGGCATTGTTGAGTTGACGGGCTGCGGGATCCAGCATGGATGTTAAGCAGGAAAATAATGGAGGAAAGTATGAATTTATATCGAGCGGGCTTGTTTCTCGGGTTGTTACTGATGTTCGGCATGGTGCTGCCATTGCAGTCACAGGCAGCAGGACAGAGTGATGTAGTTCATGTTCGCATGACTACATCCATGGGCGTGATTAATCTGGATCTGGATCGTGCCCGTACGCCAAAAACAGTCGCGAATTTTCTGCGCTATGTGGATGAGGGACTTTATAATGGCACGATTTTTCATCGTGTGATTCCAGGCTTTATGATTCAGGGCGGTGGTTTTACGCCTGCTATGAGCCAAAAACCGACGCATGCACCGATCCGGAATGAAGCGGATAACGGCCTGAAGAATATCATTGGTACGATTGCCATGGCGCGTACAGGCGATCCTCACTCGGCTACGGCCCAGTTCTTTATCAATACGAAAAATAATTATTTTCTGGATCACAAAAGTAAAACACCGCGCGGATGGGGGTATACGGTATTTGGTGAAGTGACTACGGGAATGCGTGTGGTCAGAAAAATTGAGGCCGTGCGGACGACGACAAAAGGGGGACTGCAGAACGTACCTGTGGAAGATGTGGTAATTCAGAAAATTGAGATTATCAAACCTGCTAAATAGTGTTGTAAAGAGGGGGAACTGCCGGAAAATCAGCGTTCCAGCGCTTTTTTCCGATCCTCGCGGATGTTATGGAAAATCCAGCCATCGAGTCCGATGGCTGCCAGTATCCATACCCAAACCAGCCATTCATACACTCCGGTGAATTCAGTGACTTTCTTCATTCCTTCTCCGTCCTGAAAAGAAGCCAGAACCAGATAACCGGCAATGATATGGCCGCCGAGGAGAATCAGTAGCATGACGCCGGCCCACAATGCAGTAATGAGCAACTGGACGTTTGAGCGCGAACCGGGTCGTTTCAGTGCCATACTTTATTGCCCCTCAAAGCCAAAACGCTTGATGCTGTCTACATGGCCCGCCTTGTCATATATAATTTCCACACGGCGCAGGAACGATTCGCCGGTATCGGGGTTTTTGTACGATTCAACATAAATAGACCTATTGGGATGCAGGTCATCCTTGAGTACGGGTGTTCCCAGTACCGATTCCACACGAAAACGGCTGTCACCCTCCTGAACGCTGGCTACCAGCCCCGGCTTAAGGACATTTCCCTGATGCATGACATGTTGCACGCAGCCGGTAAGGATGAGAAGGGTTGCCATGATCATGATTCTCATGTGGCAGTTTCCACCGGTTCGTGATGTCCCGCTTCCAGTAGCTCGATATATTCAGCCATACCCTTTTCCAGTGTCCATGCCGGTTTCCAACCCAGCAATTCAGTTGTGCCCGAAATGTCCGCCTCCGTATGGTTCTGGTAGAAGTCGTACGGGTTATCAAAATAATCCACATCCAGTTTCCGGTTCAGCAGGGTTTCCAGATTCAGTATAATATCATTAAAGCATCGGGCTGTACCTGATCCGACGTTGCATACCCCGGAACGTGGCGCTTCCAGCGCTGCCAGATTGGCGGAAATGACATCACGGATATAGATGAAATCACGCTGTTGTTCACCGTGTTTAAACAGGCGCGGGCGCTTCCCGTCTTGAACCTGGTTGTAGAGCTGCAACATCATGGATGCCGTCGTGCCCTTATGTGTTTCACCGGAACCATAGACATTGAAATAACGCAGGCCTATGACCGAGGAGGGATGTCGGTCATGCCAGCGGTAAGCGATGCGGTCCATGGAGAGCTTGGAGAAGCCGTAAATATTGGCCGGTTCCTCAATGCCACCAACCCGGTTGGGTGCGGGTGTATTACCATAAGTGGCGGCTGAAGATGCGTAAATCATCCGTGTGCCAGATTTACAACTGGCTTCGAGCATGGCTGTGAAAGCATTGGTGTTGATTTCCAGCATGCGGCGCTGGTCCAGTACGGTGGTGTCCGAAATGGCCCCCTGATGCAGAATGGCGGAATAAGTACCTCTGGCAATTTCCTGATGTAGCGCCGGATCAGTAATCGAGCCGGCACGTACCTCGCAGTCCACATGAACAAGATTTTTCCAGTCCCCAAAACTGAAATCATCCACGATGACAACATCTACGCCCGGTTTTTTAACCAGGGCCGCTGCAAGGTTGGCGCCGATGAAACCGGCTCCTCCGGTGATAAGAATCCGTTCCGTCATCGTAACGACTCACCTGTCCCGTTTGGCCATGATGCCTGAAGATCGGCAATGGCATGCGTGGTTGCCGGATTACAGATGGGATAGCCGGTATGTGCGTTGACGCGCCGTACGATGTCTTCCGCAGGCAGGGTGAGCACGGCCTCCACATCCAGCCCTGCCTCGCTGATTAATCGGGCAATCCATGTGCCCAACCCCGGCAAATCTGAAATGCGGACCATGTTGATGAGTTGTCGGCAGCGTTCCGGTGAAAGCTGTCCGCCGCTAGCGTTGGATAATTCATCCGCATCGGCAGTGGCGAGGCGGTCGACCGGTCGGCACAGGAGTTTGAGGATAACCCATTCGCTTTCACGCAGGAAGTCACGGTCTTCGTGCAAGGGAAACGTACCGGGCATGGCTTGAATTCGGGCGTTCATTTATTCTTCAGTGTAGGCGGTGGGACCGGCAATATACGTTCCCTTTAATGCCCATTTTCGAATCTTTGCCAGCATACGGTTGGCACGCGTCAGATTGGCACGCCGGAGCCGCGCGCCGCGGAGGTCGGCTTTGAACAAATTGGCATTACTTAAATTTGCACCACGCAAGTCTGCACCCCGTAAGTTGCATTCGGAAAGATTGGCACCAGCCAGTTCTGCATTTCTTAGGTCTGTTTTGGATAAATCCAGACCGGAGAGGTTTTGTTCTGCAAGGTTACGGCCTTCCCGGATGGCTAGGACGACTTCATCGGCAGTCATACGTTCCTCCCTGTTTTATGCGGATGCGAGATAGTACGGTGCCGCACATTCAGCGCAAGTGGATTATCGTTCATGGCGAAATGATAGCATGATGCGTAAGAGCTTGCTGTTATCCACGACTACATCAAGAATGCGGTAGGGTCAACTACAGTCAGAAATGGAGTGGATACAACGTGCATGCGACTTTACCATTATTGAAACAGAGTGAATTCCCTGCTATTCAGCGTAAGGAATTGGAAACGCTACAGGTAAATCTGGGCTATCTATGCAACCAGACATGTTTGCACTGCCATGTAAATGCCGGCCCAAGGCGTAAGGAAATCATGGGTGAAAATACGGTCCAGACTGTGCTCGATTTTCTGGCTGTATCGAATGTGGAAACGCTTGATTTAACCGGCGGCGCACCGGAGATGAATCCGCATTTTCGTGAAATAGTCACTGGAGCAAGAACGCTTGGTATTACGGTGATAGATCGTTGCAATTTGACCATTCTGGAAGAGCCGGGCTATGAGGGCATGGCGGCATTCCTGGCTGAAAACCAGGTAGAAGTCGTAGCTTCTTTGCCCTGCTATCTGGAAGATAATGTGAATGCGCAACGAGGGAAGGGCGTGTTCGGGATGAGCATGGATGCCTTGAAGCGTTTGAATACATTGGGTTATGGCGAAGAAGGATCGGAGCTGTCTCTGAACCTTGTTTATAATCCACAGGGGCCGAACTTGCCGCCTGATCAGGCGGTTCTGGAGGCAACTTACAAGACGGAGCTGAAACATCGCTACGGCATTGTGTTTAATCACCTGTTCACCATCACTAACATGCCCATCCAGCGTTTTGGCAGTACACTCATCTCCAAGGGGGAATTCGCCAGCTACATGCAATTACTTAAGGATGCCTACCGGGATGAGAATCTGGATGGCGTGATGTGCCGTAGTATGATCAGCGTGGATTGGCAGGGGTTCGTTTATGACTGTGATTTCAATCAGATGTTGGGATTGCCTATGCATGGAGAGGGGAAATTCCGCCCGCATCTTTCCGAGTTGATTGGTAAAGATATGGAAGGCCATCCGATTGCCGTGATGGATCATTGTTATGGCTGCACTGCCGGGCAGGGGTCCAGTTGTGGCGGGGCGCTGGAATAGGGGGCGGCAATGTCATTGCAGGATCAAATCGAAAAGCTGAAGCAAGACATGTCCGGGCAAACACCCCCGGATGTGCAACAGACCATGCAGCAGGCTGCCGAAAAGCTGGAACACTCCGGTATTTTGGATCATAGCTTAAAGGCCGGGGATACCGCGCCGAATTTTACACTTCCTGATGCACATGGCGACCACGTCAATTTTGTCGATACACTGGAGCATGGCCCCGTGGTATTAAGTTTTTACCGTGGCGGCTGGTGTCCCTATTGCAATCTTGAATTGCAGGCGTTGCAGCAGGTGCTGCCTCAAATCAAGGAGCTGGGCGCGCAACTGATGGCCGTTTCGCCGGAACTACCGGACCAGGCCCTGTCCACGGTTGAGAAACATGCGTTGGCGTTTACGGTGCTGAGCGATCGGGGAAACCGGGTGGTGAGGGATTTCGGTATCGTGTTTACGTTGCCGGAGGCGCTACGCCCGATCTACGCAAAGTTCGGGATTGATCTTCCGGCCCGGAACGGCGATGACAGCTTTGAATTACCCGTTCCAGCCACCTATGTGATTGGCCGGAACGGCATCATTATGGGTGGGTTTGTGAATACGGATTATATGCAACGTATGGAACCGGAACGGATTCTTGATATACTGCGAAACGATTAGAGATAAGGAGTTGTTTACCCTATGAGCATGCAAGCCAGCGTACTTGATCGTTATACCGAGGGTGCGGAGTCACGTCAGGAAGATTTATGCTGCCCGGTGAATTACAACCCGGAGCTATTGAAACTGTTGCCCGAAGAAATCATCGAGAAGGACTACGGTTGCGGCGATCCGTCTGCGTATGTGCGCCAAGGTGATACGGTGCTCGATCTCGGCAGTGGCGGCGGCAAGATTTGCTATATGGCGGCGCAACTGGTGGGTGATGAGGGCCATGTGATTGGCGTCGATATGAACGACGATATGCTGGCACTGGCACGCAAGCATCAAGCAGGCATGGCTAAAAAAATAGGTGGCGACCGCGTATCTTTCCATAAAGGATATATTCAGGATCTGGCACTGGATTTGGGTGCGACAGAAAAGTGGCTGGCAGGGCATACAGTCAAAAATAGTGGTGATCTGACAGCATTGAAGCAGTTTCAGCATGAACAGCGGCATGAACATCCGCTGATTGCCGATAACAGTGTTGATTTGGTGGTGTCCAACTGTGTTCTGAATCTCGTAGACGCAGTCGAAAAAGACCAGCTAATTCATGAGATCTTCCGGGTGCTCAAGCCCGGCGGGCGTGTGGCTATTTCTGATATCGTATCCGATGAAGAGGTTCCCGAACATTTGCAACGTGATCCCGAATTGTGGAGCGGTTGCATTTCCGGCGCATTTCAGGAGCACGCGTTCATCAAGGTGTTTCTGGATGCCGGATTCATGGGCACCGCCATTGATAAGTGGGATGAGAAGCCATGGCAGGTAGTGAAAGGCATTGAATTCCGGTCGGTAACACTGACGGCCACCAAACCGGAAGATACCGAATGTCTGGATTACGGCCATGCCGTGATATACAAAGGGCCGTTTTCCGAAGTGCATGATGATGACGGACATGTCTATTATCGTGGTGAACGCATGGCGGTGTGTCAGCATACCTACCGTTTCCTCACGGAGGGACCATTCAGCGAGTACTTTATTGGTATTGAACCCGCCAATACGTCCAAGCCGAGTAAGTTCTGCGCTCCTGCCGGAACGCGTCGGCCTGCCTCGATGACCAAGGGCGGTACGCATTCCGGTTCCAGCGGCGAGGCCTGCTGCTGTTAGGGAGATGCTGATCAACTCCGGATATTATGAGATAATATAACCGATCCCATCGATAGTAGTATTCTCATGATTAAGCAGTGGAGTTTTGCCGAACTTGAGTATCAGTCTAAGAAGCGTCTGACTCGGCGCGAGATATTTTTAAATGAAATGG
Organism: Mariprofundaceae bacterium; assembly: GCA_030950745.1. GTDB lineage: Bacteria > Pseudomonadota > Zetaproteobacteria > Mariprofundales > Mariprofundaceae > JAUZQZ01. The sequence goes on from JAUZQZ010000076.1 coordinate 6,776, forward strand.
AGGCGAGCATGCCATGGTCGGTTTTGTTATCTGTTATTGAACCATACTATCCCAAACAGTGGCAGCCTGGTCGTCAGCCGAAAGGGTTGGCAAGCATGTTGCGCATTCATTGCATGCAGCACTGGTTCAGCCTGTCGGACCGGCAGATGGAAGATGCTCTATATGAGGTTGAGAGTATTCGCCGCTTTGCGGGATATACCAGTGATGAGTACAAACGTGGCGCACGCATGATGGGGATCAACTGGTGCGTGCAGGACAAACGTAAGCCAAAGAAAAACCTTTCCAGCAGTCAGCGCAAACGCAATCGGAGACAATCATCGGTGCGTGCTCGGGTTGAACATATCTTCAGGGTGGTCAAACAGCAGTTTGGCTTTGTGAAAACCCGCTGCTTGAGGGAGAAATCCGCCCGTATTTTGCCAATATGGACGGATGATGATGAAAAATGGCAAATCACATGGGAGCAATTGCTCAATCAGGAGAAATATCTTGCCTCGACAATGCAATCACCTGATCGAACGAGTTGATCAGCATCTCCCTAGGTTGTTCCATGCTATACACACTTATCCAACCTCTGAGATAATGCCACCACCAATCAATTCATCACCGGCATAAAACGCCGCCACCTGGCCCGGTGCCGTCGGTTTCTGTGGAGCATCAAAGACAACGCGCATGCTTTTACCCTCTGCGGATATGTTACACAGCGCGGGCTCTGACTGATAACGTAGTTTGGCGGTGATAACTTCAGTCCGAACCGGTTTGCGAACCCACGTGATGTCGTCCACTTTCACCCTGTGAATCAATGCTTCTTCAGGCGGAGCCACCACAACCAGCGCCGTATCTCCATCGAGACCCACCACATGCCACGGCCCACCGGAAAGCCCCAGACCCTTGCGTTGTCCCAAAGTGTAGCGTGCAATACCCTGATGTTTTCCCAGCACGCTTCCATTCCTGTCAACAATATTGCCCGACTTAAATCCCGCAGATGATCCCTCACGCTTCAAAAATGCGACACGATCTCCCGCAGGAATAAAACAGATATCCTGGCTTTCATGTTTTCCCGCTGTCGACAGGCCGAACTGTAATGCCAGTTTGCGGGTTTCATCCTTCTCCAGATGCCCCACCGGAAAAAGAATCCTTTCAGCCTGCTCGCGGCTCGTAGTTGCCAGAAAATAACTCTGATCCTTGCGCACATCGTTTCCCTTATAGATATGCACGCCATTTTGATCATCCCGGCGGCGCACGTAATGTCCGGTCGCTACAAACGCCGCTTCCAACTCATCGGCCACATTCAGCAGTGCGCCGAATTTCACAAAACGGTTACAGCGTTCGCAAGGGTTCGGTGTCCGTCCCGACTCATAATCGGCAATGAACGGATCAATGACATTCTCACGAAATTTTTTGCGCATATCCATTGAATAGAACGGGATTCCAATATGATTGGCCACCTGGCGTGCGTCATAGGCATCCTCGGTGGCACAGCAGGAACCATGGCGGCTTACTTCATCACGCGAATAGTCCCAAACATTCAGAAACACGCCGATCACATCTGCGCCTGCATCCGCAAGCAGCGCCGCCATCACAGACGAATCCACTCCGCCACTCATCGCAGCGATGATGCGCACACCTTTCAGATGTGCCAGATCGGGAGTTAATACCTGAACTTCGGACATCGGTGAAGCCTATCTAGGGAAGGTCTGAAAAACTACGTCCTTGTAGTTTTTCAGTACGCAAAGGCAAAAGCGTGGTTTTGTCTTTATTCACAAAATCAAGCACTTACGAGCATGATTTTGGCAGGTCATCCATGGTCTGCACGGATGCTCTGCTTTTTTCAGAGCATCCCTGGAAAAATATGAATTTACAGCGGATATGAAAACATCTTGCAAGTGGCTCAAAGATCAGGAATTACCACTCGACGAGTACACCTTCCCGTGCCAATTCGATCTCACATCCCTGAATCGTTCGTTTTTCCAGACTCTTGCTGAACACGGCTTCCAGAGCCTCATCATCACGGGTTGGTTCATGATGGGTTAAAAATAGCTGCCTAACTTTGGCATCCTCCGCCATTTGTATACAGGTATCGAACGTTCCATGTCCCCAGCCTTTTTTGGCCGGATATTCATCTTCAGTATAAGAGGCATCGGCAACCAGCACATCCACACCGCACATCCTTTCCAAAATACTCCTGTTCTTCTGTTCAATCAGCATCTGATACATGGCATGTTCATCATCTTCAGGCTCATAAATATTATACGACGGCTCGTGATCTCCGGTGAAAAATAATGATTTGCCGGCATTGTCGATTCGATATCCAAAATTAACAACCGGATGGTTCATCAGCACGGGTGTCACCAGAGCATTGCCGATACTGACCGATTCACCTTCCCTCAGTGAGACATATTCAATTTTGGCATTCAGTTCACTCTCCCGAATCGGGAAAAACCGGTACTGCAACTGAACCTGGAGAATTTCTTCAATACTGTTACCGGATACCGGGTCGCAAGCGCCATAAATCGTCGCCTTATTTCCCGGCACAAACAACGGAATAAAGAATGGTAACCCCTGAATATGATCCCAGTGCGAATGGGTATTGAAAATGTGTGCATGGACCGGCATTTTCTCCAGCAGCGTCTGTGCCAGCGGGAAAATACCGGTTCCCGCATCAAGAATAATCAGCTCACCATCATCCGTCCAAATCTCGAGGCACGTTGTATTGCCGCCATAACGAACGGTTTTCGGCCCGGGAGAAGGAATTGATCCCCGAACACCCCAGAAACGTAGTTTCATGGTGCTGACTGCACCATGTTTTGCATATCATGAACTTCGTCCGATAAAGCATCCATTTTTCCAATGATGCCCTCAAGGTCCGAACCCAGACGCCTACGCATGAAGTCCTGAAAATCCCCGACATGAGGATTGCCGCTATTACCAAGATTCATGGCCTTCACCACCGTATTGGCAGCGGCCACAGTTAGTGTCATATCCGATGAGTTCTCATTGCAATCTACATGTGTGCGAATGCTATCAATCAGGGCTGGTGGAAGCTGCCAGCTCTCGGCCAGCATGGCCCCGGCCTCGGCACAGGTTATCCCCATTCGTTCCATTTCGATTTGTGGCAAAGGGGATTGCGTTTCCCGGGCCTCATTTAAGACCATGGCATAAGTTGCTGGCTCAAACTGCACAAACACCGCCTTACCGAAATCATGGAGAAGGCCGGCAACAAAGTGATCCGAGAAACTCTGAAGATGCAGAAAATCTTTGGCCAGATGCTGCGCCATTGACGCCGTTGCCAGGGAATGTGTCAAAAATGCCGACATGGGCAGTTCAGGAATACTCTGCCTTGGTAATGAATCCACCGTAGCGATGCTGATCGCCAGATTTTTCACCGTATTCAATCCCAGATAAACCAAAGCATGCTGTACGGAAGCCACATTTCTCGACAGGGCAAAGAATGCCGAATTCACCAGTTTCAATATTTTCATGGTCATAATCGGATCACTTTCAATGACCTTTACCAGGTCTTTGGGTGAACAGTTGATGTCAGCGGTCATAGACATAATCTGATGTACGCTTTCCGGAAAAGCGGGCATGGATTCAACCATGGCCGATAATCGACGATGAAACTCCTCATCCATGTGTGCGGTCATGCGCACAATCAGCAAGAATTATGCCGTCTTCAGTCTCTATGAAACCTGTTTTGGAACCGGCAGCGTCAGTCCCATGGCGCGGCGCATCAGCATTCGCTTGACCGGTCCGCTGTTCCCCACAACCCGCATCCCGGCATCGCGCAACAGTGCCAACCCCGGAACATCATGCGTAAACAAGTAATTAAAAGCTTCCATCCCCCCCATCACGGCCAGAATATCCGGCATGCGGCTATGCATAAACCGGTTCAGCACGTCCAGACTGCCATAATCCTCCTCAAAGTGACGGGCATCGACAATTTCCTGCGCCAATACCATGGCATCACGAATACCCAGATTGACGCCAAGTCCCGCCAACGGATGAACCTGATGTGCCGCATCACCAATGAGAGCCATTCGGGGACGGACAATATGCCGGGAAAGCTGGCTTCTGAGCGGAAACGCAGCGCGCGCTCCTGCCTGCTCCAGCTTGCCCATGACCGGACCCAATGCCAGCTGAAGCTCATTTAGAAAAGCAACATCGGAAAGCGCCATCAGCCGATCCGCTTCCGTATCCTGCGCGCTCCATACAATCGAGCACAATCCATCCGTCAGCGGCAAAAAAGCCAGCGGACCTGTGGGCAGAAAACGCTGATAGGCGCAGTTCCGATGCGATAACTGAGGCTGAATAGTGGCAACGATGCCCTGTTGCTCAAACCGATGGCTCCATGTGGGAATATGAGCCTGACTACGCAGCCATGAACGCCCGCCATCCGCACCGACAATCAATGGCGTGGTAAGAACACGCCCATCATCCAGCGACACTTCCACGCAGCTTGCTTTCCATTGTACCGATTCCACCGATGCCGGACAACACCATTCGATATTTTCCGATGCATGGACAACCTCCAGCATAGCGGACAAAAGTATGCTGTTTTCAACGATATATCCCAATGTGTCCAGGCCCGCCTCTTCGGCCTCGAATCGAATGCTGCCAAAACGCTGATTATCCCATATTCGCATACTGTCAATGGAACCTGCCTTGTCTTTCACATAAGGCCAGACACCGATACCTCCCAGTATTCCAACGGTTCCGGCTACAATGGCGGACACCCGGCAATCGCGCTTCAGGGACATACGCGGTTCAGCTTCGGTCCGCTCAACAACTGTGATCTTCAAACCCGTATCCTTCAGCGCACAGGCGAGAGTCAGCCCCACCATGCCTCCACCGATAATGATCAGACCCTTTTCGTTTTCCCTTCTGCTTTGACGCGTTTTCTTCATGCTCCACCATCCAGCAAGTCCACCTGCGCCAGTCCCGTGGTGCAGCGCATCAGCCAGTCACGTGCTGGCGACAGGTATTGCATACCGAGAAGTCCTGCCCCCCTTGCCAGTCTCACAGGTAAAAAGTCATTGGAAAATATGGCGTTTAGTCCTTCCGTAAAGGTGGCTACCGCCAGATTATCGGCCATTCTACGCTGCCGGTATTCCTCCAGCACGATAGCAGAACCCACATCCCGCTTTCCGGTCACAGCCTTACGCAGCGCATCAGCCAGCACAGCTACATCCCTCAACCCGAGATTCAGACCCTGACCTGCCACCGGATGCAGGGTATGGGCGGCGTTACCAATCAGGGCTATGCGTGGAGCCGTCATGGATGCCGCCATACGGAATTCAAACGGAAACAATGCGCGTGCTCCGGTTTCGGCCAGCCCGCCAAGAGCCTTGCGCATATCCGCGCCTGCCACATTTTCAAGCTCACGCAGAAAATCGTTATCCTCCATGCCCATAATGCGGCTGGCATCACGAGGTGTCAGCGTCCACACAAGCGAGTAACGAGTATCATCCAACGGTAGAAAAGCCAGGGGGCCACTGACAAGAAAACATTCATGGGCAACGTTCCGGTGCGGCAATATCGGGCAGACAGAAGCCACCAGCCCGAAGCGATTGTGATCCCAGCCTCGACTTGCAATGCCAGACAAGCGTCGAACTTGACTGCCAGCACCATCTGCACCCACCAGCAAGCGGCAAGCCATACGTTTTGTTGTATCTCCACACACAACGCTGACATGCATGACATCGTCCACAGCCTCAAATGATTGCACACACGCCGATGCCAGCACTGTTATCTCCGATGGTATGGTGGCGTAAATTGCAGAAAGAATATGCGCGTTTTGTACCACATAACCCAGCGCATCAATATCCGCGTGTGCCTGATGCATCCACACCTCGCCCCGGCTACCGGGTTCCGCGACATGCACCTTCCGAATCCTTGCCACACCGAGTTTTTCAATCTCTGTCCACACACCAAGGCTTTCCAGATGACAGCGGGAACCGTGGGAAAGCGCAATCACCCGTTCCGGCTGACTGGAGGGAAATGTATCCACGGCATGTGCCTCTACTATCACCGTAGAAAGGCCCATTCTTGCCGCTGAAATGGCCAGGGATGCCCCGGCCAGTCCTCCACCCACAATCATGATGTCATAAACTTCATGTGTCTGGCCTTTCAAGAAAGACTCCTTAGGGGCTCTTTATCCATACCTAACGACAGTTTTGATCAGTCATCATCGTTTTGCAAACAGGAATCTTTAATTGTCGGAAACATGCTCCAGACTTGACACACACAGTTACGATGACAATGCTTCGCGCCGTTTTACCGTCTATTCATAAATATGCCGGGATGGTGAAATTGGTAGACACGCCAGACTCAAAATCTGGTTTCCGCAAGGAAGTGCCGGTTCGACTCCGGCTCCCGGTACCAA
>JAUZQZ010000077.1 GCA_030950745.1 Mariprofundaceae bacterium
CGCCTCGCGTCCGTCAATGATGCGGTGATCGTAAGAAAGCGCCAGATACATCATCGGACGAATTACGATCTGATCCCCTTCAACCACCGGGCGTTTCTGGATGGTGTGCATGCCGAGAATGGCGCTTTGCGGCGGATTGAGAATCGGTGTGGACAACAATGAACCGAATACACCGCCGTTGGTGATGGAGAATGTGCCCCCTTTGAGATCATCCGGCAGCAGTCCGCCCTCACGCGCTTTTGCGGCAGAATCGGCAATAGAAATCTCAATTCCGGCCATGCTCATCTGACCCGCATCGTGCACGATGGGCACCACCAGACCCTTGTCCGACGAAACCGCGATACCGATGTCATAATAATTGCGATAGATGATGTCCTCATCCTCGATGCAGGCATTGATGGCCGGAAAACGCTGCAACCCCTCGATAGACGCCTTCACGAAGAAAGACATGAATCCCAAATTGGCCCCGTGTTTCTCTTTGAATGCATCACGGTATTTGGCGCGCAGGTCCATCACCGGCTGCATATTTACTTCATTAAACGTGGTCAGAATGGCAGCGGTATTCTGCGCCTCCTTCAATCGCCTGGCGATGGTCTTGCGCAAGCGGCTCATAGGCACGCGCTCCTCCGCTTTACCACCAGAAACCCCCACGGCAGTTGCGCTGGATGTATCGGGAACTGTGGCAGGTTCGGACGCCTCTACCACCGTCACAGGTTTGGCCAAGTCCGCTTTTACCGGTTGCAGGATGGCTTCCTCCTCTGCTGTATTCTTTGTTTGGACATTTTCCCTGACTGCTTCTTTCGCCAAGTGTTTGGCAGTTTTTTGGGCCACGGCCTGCGCGCCCTCCTCAATCAGGCCAATCACCTCGCCCGGCTCAACCGTATCGCCCTCCTGCTTGCGCACCTCTTTCAGCACTCCGTTGGAGAATGACGTAATCTCCATGGTAATCTTGTCGCTCTCGATCTCGGCCAGAACGTCATCCTCGGCCACGTCATCACCCTGCTGCTTCTGCCACGCCACCAGTGTTGCCTCGGATTCGGATTCCCCCAGACTGGGCACCTTGATTTCAATATCCACTGTTGTCCCTCCGCTTACCTGTAACTATTCAATCATGCCGTCAATTTCACCGGCCAGTGCCGTTTCCACCAGCGCCTGCTGACGCCGTGCATGACGTTTGGCCGAACCTGCCGCGGGCGCCGCACCCGGTGATCTCGCCAGATGTTTAAGATGCTGTCCGGCTTGCAGGCATTGCTCCAGACGATAGTCAATCTGAAACCAGGCACCCTGATTCTCCGGCTCTTCCTGCACCCACACCACTTCCGTTGTGGCGGCAAAAGAAACCAGTTGCGTCTTAAGTTCATCGTACGGGAAGGGATAAAGCCGCTCAACACGTACAATACCAACATCCGTGATTTCCAGCTTGCGCCGTGCCATCAGCAGATCGTAGTACATCTTGCCGGAACACAATAGCAGACGGCGCGTACGTGAAGGCTCAATCGTATCATCTGTTTCCGGCATCACAGGATAAAAGCGCCCGTGCGCCAATGCATCCAGTGGTGAAAAAGACAGTTTTTGCCGCAACATGCTCTTGGGTGCCATGATAATCAGCGGTTTACGCGTCCTGATCAGGGACTGTCTGCGCAGCAGGTGGAAAAGCTGTGCCGGCGTCGTTGGGCAAACCACTTGCATATTGCTCTCTGCGCACAATTGCAGATAACGCTCAAGTCTGGCTGAGGAGTGTTCCGCCCCCTGTCCCTCGTAACCATGCGGCAGCCACAACACCAGTCCGCTCATGCGCCCCCATTTGGATTCTCCCGCTGCAATAAACTGATCAATAACCACCTGCGCATTGTTGGCAAAGTCGCCATACTGCGCCTCCCATATCACCAAAGCGCGCGGCTCGGCCACTGAATAGCCATACTCAAAAGCCATGACAGCTTCTTCGGAAAGCATGCTGTCCACAACGACAAAGTGAGCCATGTCGCCATTTTCGGCCTGACGCAGGGGAACGAACTTTTTCCCTGTCTTGTAGTCATAAACAACCGCATGGCGGTGAAAGAATGTGCCGCGCCCCGTATCCTGCCCTGAAAGGCGCACCCAGCCGCCTTCATCCAGCAGCGCCGCATAGGCCATGCTCTCGGCGCATCCCCAGTCTACCGGCGTCTCGCCTGCCATCATCCGGATACGGGAATCAAAAATCTTCTTCACCTTCGGGTGCAGGGTAAAACCCTGTGGCACCGCATGCGCTCTCTTTGCCAGTGCAGACAAACGATCCGGCTCCACCGCCGTATCCGGCTCAGGCGCACCTTCCCGTACATATCCCTGCCAGCGACCCTGCAAACTATTGGGCGCGGCGGGCGGTGGTCTGTCCTTGTTGCGGCGCACCTTTTCAAGACATTCACGGTAATCATGAATCTGGTCGTCCACGTCCTGATCGGAGAGTACGCCATCAGCCACCAGACGCTCACGATAACGTTGCAGGACATTGGGGTGTGCGGTGATTTTGCGGTACATCACCGGTTGCGTCACCATCGGTTCATCACCCTCATTATGGCCGTGGCGGCGATAACAAACCATGTCGATCACAATATCCGACTTGAATTGATAGCGATAATCCAGCGCAATCTGCGCCGCCAGCACCACCGCTTCGGGATCATCACCGTTCACATGCAGAATCGGAGCCTGCACCATCTTGGCGATATCGGTGCAATACAGCGTGGAACGAGCATCCAGAGGATTGGTGGTAAAACCAATCTGATTGTTCACCACAACGTGAACCGTGCCGCCAGTACGAAACCCGTTAAGTTTGGACAGATTCAGCGACTCCGCCACCACGCCCTGCCCTGAGAATGCAGCATCGCCATGCACCAGAATGCTCATCACTTCCCGTCGTGACTGATCGCCGCGCACGCGTTGGCGCGCGCGCACACTGCCCAGAACTACGGGCGTAATAATTTCCAGGTGCGAAGGATTAAAGGCCAGAGACAAATGTAATGTGCCGCCTGGCGTTGGAATATCCGAGGAAAACCCCAGATGGTATTTTACATCGCCCAACCCCGTTTGCTCTTCCTCGGAAAACACACCCTCGAATTCGGCAAGGATTTCAGACAGGGATTTGCCCAGCAGATTGGCCAGTACATTCAACCGCCCCCGGTGAGCCATGCCGAGAATCACTTCCTTGGCACCCTTGCAACCGGCCTGCTGAAGCAACATATTGAGCATCGGAATCAGGCTTTCACCACCTTCCAGTGAAAAACGCTTCTGTCCGGCATAACGCGTATGCAGAAAATGCTCGAACTCGGCGGCACGCATAATCTTGCGGAATATCTGGATGCGTATCTCATTGTCGAAATTGGGGGTGGATCGAACCTTTTCCAGTCGCTCCTGTAGCCAGAGCTTCTGTGTCGAGTCCGTGATATACAGAAATTCCGGCCCGATGCAGCCACTGTATGTCTGCTCCAGCATTTCAAGAATTTCACGCAATGGCAGCATGGGTGGCGCAACCAGATCACCGGTCGGGAATGATACATCCATATCGGCTTCAGAAAGTCCATAGTACTTCGGGTCCAGTTCCGGACTGGGTTGTGAAGGGTTCAGATGCAGGGGATCCAGATTGGCATGCAAATGGCCATGCACGCGGTAACCATGAATCAGGTACAACGCACGGGATGGGTATTCAACTCCCCCAACCTCCGGTTCAGCAGCAGTTTTTTGCCCCTGCACCTGTGGCCGCATCTGCCGGAAGCGGGCCTCAACCTGCCGCCGTGAGGGGGTCACCGCTTCCTCCCGCATGCCATGAAAGCGTTCAGCCCATGCCTGCGGCACTGAATCCGGATTGTTCAGATAATCTTCATACAGTGATTCCACCCAGGCTGCATTCACACCACCCAGATCGGCGTCCTGTTCGAACTGACCTCGTTTGGAAGGGAATGGAATGGCCTGAGTTTCCTTGCTTTTGGCTGTGCTCACAAACGATTTATAGCCCAACGCCATTCAAAAAGCGAATGATCGTTTTTGGGTAAAGTGATATTACGGTATTACGGTGACAGTTGTCGAGTAGACCGAATCTCTGACTGTGTAGGCTTGCGTTTGTTTTCTCTGTTTGCCGACTGGTTTCCCGCCGGTGCCACAATATCCTTGCCTTGCAATCATTGTATCCAAGCCCCTCACAGAACCG
>JAUZQZ010000078.1 GCA_030950745.1 Mariprofundaceae bacterium
TATTTTCAAGAGCAAGGCGCCAAGCGCTTGTAATAGCAGGGCTATTGCGAGTGCTTGGTAACACAGCTATTGGGAATGCTGGACGCCAGCTATTCATTCACGGCTTATTCAGAGGTTCCTTAGCTCCGCAGGCTTGCTCCAAACTGTTTGTCCATAGCCGTGACAATCGCATTCGAAACCGCATCGGAATCTTCCTGTGTCAGCGTACGATCCGGTGCTTGCAGAGTGAAGCGCACGCCAAGGCTGATCTTGCCTTCGGGGACACCTTTGCCCTCATAGCGGTCGAAAATACGCGCATCGGTAAGCAGTTTGCCGCCAGCCTTGCGCACTGTTTGCAGTATACCTTCAGCCTGAATATCCCGTTCAAACAGAAACACCAAATCGCGTTCCACGCCCGGAAACTCGGGCAACGGTACAAACTTAGCCTGTTTGCCTGCCGGTAACACATCGAGGTTGATGTCGGCAATGAATACCGGAGCATCCATATCGAATCCGGCAGCGATATCATCATCCACCCTGCCGATCCGGCCAGCTTCGACACGCCCCACCAGAATCTTCGCACTTTGACCTGCCTGCAAACCCTGAATCGCGTCATCGGCAATGAAGCGTCCCGTCAGCCCGCGCAGGAGCAGCCACGCTTCAACCGCACCCTTCAAATCAAAGAAATCGGCTGCACGCGCAGCTTCAAACCACTCATCCCGGTGAGCCTCGCCGGTCATCAGCCATGCCAGCATGTTTATTTCATCATATCCGGCATCCGTTTTGGCATAGATGCGCCCCTGCTCCGCCAGCGCCACACCCGCTTGCTGCCGGTTCAGATTATGTCTGGCGGCACCCAACAGCCCTGGCCAAACCGAGCGGCGCATCACGCTCATGGCATCGGAAATCGGATTCATAAGCTCAATGTCCGCGCCATCATCGGCGACAAACAGCCGCTGTTCACTGGCGGATACGAACGCATACGTCACCACCTGCAAAAAGCCACCGGTGACGGCATCATGAATGGAACGGTCCTGTTTGACCGGTGCGGTTGTCGCCAGCGAAGGCAACAGTTCGGGAATCGCATCAAAACCGATCACCCGTGCATATTCTTCTGAGATATCCTCGGGAATCGAAACATCATGCCGGAATGATGGAACCGTCACATTGAGCCTGTCACCTTCTCGCGAAATACCAAAACCCATCCGTTCCAACACATCATCCACCGGTTCGGGAATATCGATACCCAGCCTTGAGGCAATGCGGGAGACAGTACAACTGACTGCGCGATTCGCATTGATACTGTCAGCATCACCGCAAACGGTGATATCGCTGGCAGTGCCTCCGAACAGTTCAGTAATCATGGATGTAGCCCGCTGCATGGCGACCACAACCATGGCCGGATCAACGCCGCGCTCGAAGCGCATTGATGCCTCGGACACCATGGCGTAAACGCGGCGTGTTTCACTAACCCGGGCCGGGCGGAAAAAGGCCGACTCCAGCACGATACGGGTGGTGGTTTCGCTCACACCGGACGGCTCCGAGCCCATAATACCAGCCAGCGCAATCACGCTGCTGTTATCGGTCACAACCAGATCGCCCGCATTCAGTTTCAGTTCGCGTCCATCCAGTGCTGTAAATTCTTCGCCACTGGTGGCTGAACGAACAACAATGCCGCCATCCCGTTTATTTCCACTCAATTTATCGGCATCGAACGCATGCATCGGCTGACCGAGGTCAAGCATAATGGTGTTCAACACATCGACAATGCCGTTGACCGGACGCATGCCTGCCATAATCAAACTGGCCTGCATCCAGGCAGGAGAATCGGCCACGCTGACACCCTCAATGCTCCTGGCCATATAAACGGGACAATCCTGCTCCGCGGACACGGACACGGCTGGCGCTGCAATAGAAGAATCAACACTGATGTCAGCCAATTCGATATCCGCCAATGGCAAGCCTGCATCCGCCGCCAGATCACGGGCAAGGCCGTGCACATTCATGCAGTCGCCACGGTTCGGCGTGATGGAGAGATCAAACACCGCCTCTTCAAATTCGAGATACTCGCCGATTTCCGCACCGATCGGCGCATCATCCGGCAGTATCAATAGTCCGGCTGCATCTTCGGCCAGTCCCAGCTCCGCCTCGGAACAGCACATGCCGCAACTGACCTCGCCGCGAATCTTACCCTTCCTGATTTTCAGGCCATTCGGCAATAATGTGCCGATGGTGGCCACCGGCACTTTGTCGCCCGCATCCATATTGGATGCGCCGCAGACGATACCCAGCGGTTCGGCTTCGCCGATGTTCACTTTCAGCAGACTTAATTTGTCGGCATCGGGGTGCGGAGTCTTCGATTCAATCAGACCAACCCTGACCCCTTTGACGGCAGCACGCGGCTCTTCCACGCCTTCTACTTCATGGCCCAGACGAACCAAATCGTCAGCAATCCGGGTAGGTGTTGCTGTTAGCTTTACATGCTTTTTCAGCCAGGAAAAAGGGACTTTCATTTCGTCACCCCCATCCTGCGCAGGAATCGCACATCATTTTCAAAGAACAACCTCAAGTCGGGAATTCCCTGTTTCAACATCACCAGCCGCTCCACGCCGAGACCGAAAGCAAAACCGGAGAATTTTCCGGTATCAATACCGACCGACTTCAACACATTCGGATGAATCATGCCGGATCCCAGCACTTCCAGCCAGCCGCTACCCTTGCAGATACGGCAACCTTTTCCGGCGCAGAATACGCAGCCGATGTCCACTTCCGCTGACGGCTCGGTAAAGGGGAAATAATGCGGCCGCAGCCGGATCGGCACATTCTTTTCAAAATAAGCAGAGAAGAAATGTCTTAATACGCCTTTCAAATGCGCCATCGATACATCATGATCAACCTTGAAAACCTCGACCTGATGAAACATCGGCGAATGGGTGACATCGTAATCACAGCGATAAACACGCCCCGGCGCCACCACGGCCAGCGGCGGCTCGCCCGCCTCACTCAGGAATCGTTTCATGGCACGAATCTGAACCGGCGAGGTATGGGTCCTGAGCAGCATCGGCTCATCGCCGGAGTCCTTAATGAAGAAGGTATCGTGCATGGCACGCGCCGGATGCTCGGGAGGAATGTTCAACGCATCGAAGTTATGGAATTCGTCCTCAATTTCAGGGCCCTCAGCCACTGCAAACCCCATCTGTGAAAAGATAGCGGTCATCTCATCCAGGCCTTGCTGTACCGGATGCAACGCACCGCAGGCGGCTGTGCGCCCCGACAACGTCACATCGATACGCTCGGCCTCAATACGCACGGCCCTGGCTTTCACGGCCAGTTCAGCTTCGCTCTGCTCCAGTGCTGTTGCCAATGCGGCCTTGGTCCGGTTCACATGCTGGCCAATCACCGGACGATCTGCGGGCGGCAGCTTGCCGACGCCCTTGAGCACTTCGGTCAGTGCGCCCCTCTTACCCAAATATTGGACACGCAACTGTTGCAGGTCATTCAGATTCCCGGCCGCTGCAAATGCGGCCAGCGCTTCCGTCTGCAATGCTTCAAGCCGTATCTTCAGCGAATCAACCTCGCTCATAATCCCTTACCCCTTTTTTTCACCACGAAGACACAGAGACACAAAGTAAAGCCTTAACTCTATTTATATACTCTTTGTGCCTTCGTGTCTTTGTGGTTCAGGTCTAAACCGCACAAAAAACAAGGCAGAACTGCGAACAGCTCTGCCTTTGATTTCATTATCACTTACTACGCTTGGTAAGGGAATCACCATTCCCTGCGCACCGTGCCTTGATCCAAACCGTCTGTGAGACTCTGTGCATGGCTTTATTTATGTTGTTGTTAGTATAACCGGTCGAAACCGGGTAAGTGTTATTTTACTGAATCTGTGTGCGAACTGTTTCTGCCAGCTTCGCAAAACCTTCCGCATCGCGTACGGCAATATCAGCCAGAACCTTGCGATCCAGTTCGATTCCCGCCTCGGAAAGGCCGTGCATGAACCGCGAATAGGAAAGTCCGTTCATCCTCGCAGCAGCATTGATGCGGGCAATCCACAGGCGTCGGAATTCACGCTTCTTAACCTTGCGATCACGGTAGGCATACTGCCGGGCCTTATCCACGGCCTGCGTGGCAACACGGAAACAATTCTTGCGGCGGCCACGGTACCCCTTGGCTGCTTTAATAACCTTTTTGTGGCGGGCATGCGCCTGAACACGGGAATTTACACGGGCCATCGTCTATCTCCTTACTTGTACGGAACCAGTCGGCCCAGCGAGCGCACATCGGCGGCCGCCACCAACTCGGTTCCACGGAAACCACGCTTCCGCTTCTGTGACTTCTTGGTCAAAATATGGTTGGCAAAAGCATTATTACGCTTCCATTTGCCACGCCCGGTTTTGGAAAACCGTTTCGCGGCGCCACTGTTTGATTTCATTTTGGGCATCTTCAACCTTCTTGTCTTTTTGTAACTGCTCAGGAGCCTTGGATTTTGCTTCATGGCAAGGCGCGAGAAGCACAGAATCCGTAGCATATGTTATTATATGTGAGGATTCGAGCATCGCAGCAACGCCGCCATGGAGTAAAAGACGAGGGTACTGAGTAGTTACACTATTTTTTTAGCGGCCCGATAACCATAATCATCTGCCGCCCTTCCATATTGGGCATGTTTTCTACCTTGCCCAAATCCTTCAAATCTTCAGCGATCTTCTTTAAATGCTCAGCACCACGCGAAGCATAGACCATTTCTCTGCCGCGAAACCGCATGGAAACTTTCACTTTGTTCCCTTCTTCCAGAAACTTGCGCGCACGTCTCATTTTAATATCCATATCGTTCTGATCCGTGCTGGCGCGCACTTTCACTTCCTTGGTCAGTACAATATGCTGTTTCTTCCTCGCAAGGTTGGCTTTCTTGCTCTGTTCGTACTTGAACTTGCCATAGTCCATCACCTTGCAAACCGGCGGGTCGGCATTCGGTGATATCATCACCAAATCAAGGCCTTTCCCTTCCGCCTCGACAATCGCCTGCGCCAGCGGTAAAACACCAACCTGTTCCCCATCACTGCCAATCACCCGAACCCTGCTGGCCTCAATATCGTGATTAACCGGTAATTCCTTTTTAGCGATGAAAGCCCCCTCTCAGTGTTTTATTCAATCTATTCATACTCCTCTCGCATACGGCGCATCTCGGCCAACCATGCATCCAGCGGCATCGAACCGAGGTTTTCACCCTTCAGATTGCGAACCGCCACTGTTTTTCCCTCTCGCTCCCGATCTCCCACTACCAATATAAAGGGCACTCGTTGCAGCGTAAGGGCGCGCACTTTATAGCCCACCTTCTCATTGCGCAAGTCCGTATCCACCCTGAAACCGGCCTGGTGCATGGTATCGCGGACTTCCGCCGCATAATCCGCCTGTGCATCCGTGATATTACATACCACCGCTTGCACCGGCGCCAGCCAGAACGGGAACTTACCCTCATAATGTTCGATAAGGATGCCGATGAAGCGTTCCATCGAACCCAGAATGGCCCGGTGCAGCATCACCGGCGTCTGGCGAGATGAATCTTCAGCGACATATTCAGCGTCCAGCCGCCCCGGCATGGAAAAATCCACCTGAATCGTGCCACATTGCCATACGCGCCCCAGACAATCCCTCAGCGAAAACTCAATCTTCGGACCGTAGAATGCACCCTCGCCGGGATTCTCGCCATACTCAATACCCTTGGTCTGCAAAGCCTGATGCAAGGCCGCTTCCGCCTTGTCCCACTGTTCATCCGTACCCACCCGTTTATCCGGTCTGTCGGACAGGAAAATGATAATATCTTCAAAGCCAAACCGTTTATAAACCTCATAGGTTAAATCAATAAAATGACAAACCTCGTCCTGAATCTGCCCCTCAGTGCAGAAAATATGCGCATCGTCCTGCACGAAATTCCTTAGTCGCATCAACCCGTGCAGCGTGCCGGACGGTTCATTGCGGTGGCAGGAGCCGAACTCGGCCAATCTCAGCGGCAGGTCACGATAGGAATGCAGCGTCTGGTTAAATACCTGGATATGGCAGGGGCAGTTCATCGGTTTGATGGCGTAATCCCGGTTCTCCGTATGCGTTGTAAACATCTCATCGTGGAACTTGTCCCAGTGTCCGGACCGCTCCCATAGTTTCCGATCAACAACCTGTGGGGTTTTGATCTCCTTATAGCCATTGTCGCGCATCACCGCACGGATTTCATTCTCCACCACCTGCCACAAACTCCAGCCCTTCGGATGCCAGAATACCATGCCCGGCGCTTCCTCCTGCAGGTGGAACAGTTCGAGCGATTTCGCCAGTTTACGGTGATCCCGTTTTTCAGCCTCTTCCAGACGATGCAGGTAGGCTTTCAAATCAGATTTTGATGCCCATACAGTGCCATAAATGCGTTGCAATTGCTCATTATCGGAGTTGCCTTCCCAATATGCGCCAGCCACCTTCATCAGCTTAAAATACTTCAGGACGCCGGTGTTCGGCACATGCGGGCCACGGCAAAGATCGGACCACTCGCCCTGCTTATACAGGCTGACGGTTTCACCTTGAGGAATACGGGCAATCAGCCTGGCCTTATAGCTTTCACCGATTCCATCAAAATGGGAAATCGCTTCATCACGATCCCATTCTTCACGACTAATATCGAGCTTGCGATTCGAAATTTCACGCATCTTCTCTTCGATCTTCTGCAAATCCTCCGGCGTAAAAGCACGCTCAAAAGAAAAATCATAGAAGAACCCATCCTCAATCACCGGCCCAATCGTCACCTGTGATTTCGGAAACAATTCCTGCACCGCCATGGCCATCAAATGCGAAGTGGAGTGCCGGATAATTTCCAGCCCTTCATCGGACTTATCAGTAATCAGGGACACCTCATCGCCATCGCTCAATACATGCGCAGCATCCACCTGCTTGCCGTTCACCGTAGCGGCAATCGTTGCCCGCGCCAGACCGGGACCAATATCGGCAGCCAGATCATAGGCGGTTGCGCCCTCATTCAGGGTGCGGCTTGAACCGTCAGGTAATTGAACATTCATGGTGATGGCATTCCTCCAGGGTTTGAGTGCTGCATCCTATCGCCAAAGGCCGATACGCCAAGGCCGAACTGAATCAGTCCGGCCCTGATATCAAAGAATTGTAAAATGGTTGGCTCGGGCAGTTTCGAACTGCCGACCCCTACCATGTCAAGGTAGTGCTCTACCCCTGAGCTACGAGCCAATAACGGGTAATCCCCTTGGGAAGTGCTGAACAAACCATGATCCGCGATACTGTATGTCAAATGAACGATTTCCGCGTTAAAAATTTGAGCCATAGCGGTGCTATGACTTGCAATCTTTGCCTTGAACTCGCTTATTTTCCATTGCAGTCTCATCGAACCAGATTTATTCAGCACTTCCCTTGCAAGGGCCGCGAAGAGTATTGCCGCTCTTGTATCCGGTCAAGCTGCTGTCGCCAAGCAACCTCGCAAAGCGCCAACTATTCATGGACTTTCATCATACAATGTATTACAATGCATTATCCGTATTCAGGAGGACAGACATGGGTATCACCAGTGTTCGGATTCGGGCCAATCTTTCAGAGCGGCTAGACAAGACAGCCGCAAGACTTCATCGCTCCAAAAGTTCGGTCATCAACCAGGCCGTTGAAGAATTTCTGGACCATGAACAGCAGGAACAGCAACGCTGGCAAGAAACCCTTGAAGCGCTCGATTCTGTTCGCAACGGGCGAATCACATCAGGAACCGCCGTTCACGCATGGCTCAAGAGCTGGGGAACCGATAAGGAATTGCCAACCCCGGCGACGGGGCAAGAATAGAAGACTGTGACTCAAATCATTTACACGCAGGAGGCCATTGCGGATTTACAACGCCTGCGTGAATTTATTGCTGAGAAAAACCCGTCAT
>JAUZQZ010000079.1 GCA_030950745.1 Mariprofundaceae bacterium
CCATATGCCTCATCAAATCTCATCCTCCTGACCTCCTGTAGCACTTCTGTTCGTCTCATCTTTGATCACCTCTGCGGTGATTATCAGACCGGACAACTCTCGTGCTACTGTGGCGGACAGGTTATGTGTTGCTGACATTCAATGTCCGGGAACTTGCCTGGGATAGTGTCTAACCGTACCATGCGCCGCCCGTCCGGGTACGGCCCCGGAAACGAAAATGGAGAGATGTCTGAGTGGTTGAAGGAGCACGCCTGGAAAGCGTGTGTGCGTGTAAGCGTACCGAGGGTTCGAATCCCTCTCTCTCCGCCAGTTGATAGATTGCAGACTTGTCAGTTTGATAATGTCTGTGATTGAGTGAAGAAGAGAGAGGGTATGAGAAGCCTCGTTTGGGTTCGACAAATCGGCGTAGCCGGTTTGAACGCCGGAGCGAAGCGAGGACGGCCCCGCAGGGGTGAGGGCTGAAAGCCCGAATAATCCCTCTCTCTCCGCCAGAAATAGTAGGTAGTTGACAGTCATCAGCAAACTGAAGACTGTCAATTGAAGACAGAAGAGAGAGGGCTTGGGCCATTACCTTTCTTAAACCAGTTTTCCATCGGTCAAGACCGCATGGATACCCCGTGTCACCCGGGCTGGGCCCCGCACGGTGAAGCCCTGTGAACCCCGTCAGGTCCGGAAGGAAGCAGCGGCAGCAGGAGCTTTGCGCGTTGCGGATTCGTCCGGTCCGGGTGGCCGTTTTTTTGTCTTTTGCAAGTACTTCAAAGTGATGATTGTTCAATCCACCATTCATCCGTACAGTGACGCATATGAATAATCCGGGTTACAAGGTACTTGCCCGCCGCTGGCGGCCACAGCGATTCGCTGATCTTACCGGTCAGGACGTCGTGGTGCGGACACTGCGGAATTCACTGAAAAACAGCCAGATGGCACATGCTTATCTGCTGACTGGCATCCGGGGTGTGGGTAAGACCACGATTGCCCGCCTGCTGGCCATGGTGGTAAATTGTGACCATCCCGAACACGGCGAACCTTGCGGTGTGTGCGAAGCGTGCGCGTCCATCAGTCGTGGCAATAACCTGGATGTTCAAGAGATGGATGCGGCCAGCCACACCGGGGTGGACGACATTCGTGAAATTCTCGATTCGGTACGTTATCCGCCTTCCACGCTTAAACATAAGGTTTACATCATTGATGAGGCGCACATGTTGTCCAAGAGTGCCTTCAATGCATTGCTCAAAACTCTGGAAGAGCCACCGGAACGGGTGTTGTTTATTCTGGCCACGACAGAGATCGAAAAATTACCTGTTACCGTACGTTCGCGCTGTCAGAGATTTGATTTGCGGCGTCTGGGGATGGATGAAATCAGCCATTATCTGGCGCATGTGCTGAGTGAAGAGAAGGTTGCTTATGAACCGGAGTCTCTGCATACGATTGCACACGCGGCAGATGGAAGTGTACGCGATGCTTTAAGCCTCACCGAGCGGGTGCTGGCCTATGCCGGTGAGCAATTAACGATGGCTGATGTGCGCAAGGCACTTGGACTGGTTGGACCTGAAATGGTACGCCAGCTATCCGATGCGGTTTTTACCGGTGATGGCAAGGAAGCGGTAGATACCTTGCGGTTGGCAGCGGGCAGCGGGCACGCACCGCGTGCCGTGCTACTGGCGTTGGGAGAAACATGGCACGATCTGGCCTGCCTGATGGTGGATAAGACTCTGTTGGAAAGTGAACCGGGGGAGATGCAGCGGCAGTGGCTGACGGGCTGGGTGGATTGTTGGGATACGCAAGGTCTGGATTTACGCTATCAGGTTTTGTTGCACGGTTTGCGTGATTTGGGTTTGGTCGATGAACGCCGGGGTGCGGAAATGCTGATTCTACGCCTTGCCGGATTGCATGCCCTGAATCCACCTCACAAAACACCCGAAATAAAATCGAAAGCCACAAACCAGCCTGAGAAGGATAATGATGTGGGCGATGGATCAGGTGATGCCAGTGTTCCGATGGCATCACATACGGAGGAACCGGTGGAGAGGCATGTTGGTCCTGCACCTCAATCCTCCTCTGCCGAAGCCGATAAAGGAGAATCTGAGCCGGATCTGCTCTCGAACCCGCAGGATGAAGCGCCGGGCCGGCGTTGCGCTAACTGGGAAGAGGCGGTTGCTGCTTATGGACAGGCACGCGCCGGTATTGCCGCTATGCTGGAGCATGTATTGTGTCTGGATTTTGCTGAAAAGGTTCGTTTGGCTCTGGATAAACATCAGGAAAAGGCCATTGTTTCGGCGGAACGTATGGCATTTTCCGAGTGGCTGGGGCGCGAAGTCCATTGGGAGCCGCGCAGTGAACAGGAAGGTGAAACGCTGTCGCAGGTGCGTATCCGTGAGGCCGAAGCAAAGCAGCAGCAACTGGAACAGACTGCCCGTGAAGATCCTCATATTCAGGCACTCATGCACGAGTTTGGAGCGAAAATTGAACATGTGCGGGCGCCAGGTGTGGCTAAAACAATGTTGGAGGAACAACCATGAACATCGGAAAAATGATGCAACAGGCTCAAAAAATTCAGGAAAACATGCAGAAAATGCAGGAAGAACTGGCCGGTATGGAAGTGTATGGCGAAGCTGGCGGCAGTATGGTAAAAGTCACGATGGGTGGAGATCGTGTGGTACGCAAAGTCGAGATTGATCCTTCGCTGTGGGCCGAGCAGGACAAGGACTTGCTTGAGGATTTGGTGGTAGCCGCTATGAACTCCGCGCTGCAATCAGTGGAAGAGATGATGCAGGAAAAACAGAAGAGCATGCTTGGCGGGTTGCCGCTACCTCCCGGATTCTCCCTTTGATAGTGCCTTCACCATGAATAGGCCGGGCTATGCCTTTCCTGGCATGCCCGCGCCGCTGGCGCGGATGGTGGAAACCCTTTCCAGTCTGCCGGGAATCGGCCCCAAGACAGCGTTGCGTCTGAGCTTAAGCCTGTTGCACAAATCCGCACCGGAGGTGGAGCAGATGGCGGCTGCACTGACTGAGCTGCATCAATCACTTGATTTTTGTAAGCGTTGCGGCTGTTTTTCCGAGCAGGGGCATTGTGGCATTTGCGACAATGTCCGGCGTGACACTGGAACCGTGTGTGTGGTGGAGCAACCGGTGGATGTGCTTATGCTGGAACGTGGCGGCCATTTCTCCGGGCATTACCATGTGCTGCATGGGCGTTTAAGTCCGGTAGATGGCATAGGGCCGGAACAGATTCGGCTGGCATCACTGGATGCACGTGTAGCAGAGGGAAATGTACGCGAACTCATTCTGGCCACCAGCGCTACGGTAGATGGTGAGGCGACGGCACATTTTATCGCCCGACGTTATCAAACCTCCGATGTGAAGGTTTCCAGGATTGCCCGTGGCGTGCCGGAGGGAGGCGAACTGGAATATATGGATGAATTCACCTTGAACCGTGCGCTGGATCAGCGGGTGGTTTGGGAAAGAAACTGATTCAGACCTGCGGTACTGAGTTTTGAATACGCAACAATTGGCGACTCGCGTTTTCCGCGCCGGAGTCTGGTCAGCGGCAGGATTTGTATTTGCCCGTATCGTTGGACTGGTGCGGCTCACGATTCTTGCAAGGCTTCTGGTCCCCGATGACTTTGGCTTGTTTGCTCTGGCAACCGTATTGATTGGCGGCGTCATGGC
This sequence comes from Mariprofundaceae bacterium, assembly GCA_030950745.1. Taxonomy (GTDB): domain Bacteria; phylum Pseudomonadota; class Zetaproteobacteria; order Mariprofundales; family Mariprofundaceae; genus JAUZQZ01. The sequence goes on from JAUZQZ010000079.1 coordinate 3,672, forward strand.
TTTATCCGATGTGGGAATCGCGGCGGCCATCATTCAGAAACGCGACCCGGA
>JAUZQZ010000008.1 GCA_030950745.1 Mariprofundaceae bacterium
CTTGAGATAGGCCCAGGACTCCAGGCTCTTCTCTTTCGACGAACACTTGGGTTTACTCTGATCACAGCACAGAAAAATGTGCCGCTGAATTGCTTCAACGCCGAGATTACGTGCGATTTGCCTCAACCGGTTCTGCATCACGCCTCCATTCAATCTCTGCCGGGCCTTTGCTCTCATTCAACAGCGGTGGCATCGGGCAATCCAGACTATCCGCAATCGCCCGCAGCAGTTCAGTCTCACGAACGCTTGCATGGTTATCCGCCATCACACAAGTCACGCAGGCCTGTAATAATTTCTCTTTGACCATCGGAGCCGCCAAACGCATCCGCTTGAGTGCTGCATCTACATGTTTGAGGTTGTGGGTGCCACGTTCCGCAAGTGCTTCTTCATCAGTTGCGTCCAACGCCTGCATGGCTTTTTTATAGGCATTTTTGGCATCGCTCTGTTGCCGCTCGCCGACCCATGCCAGAAAGCCGAGCACAATCCGTGCATCACCCATCAGTGGAGCAAGGCGTATGAATTTCACCTGTACGGATTGTACCTGGCCGAATACGCCGTCCAGATGCCGCAACACGATTCGGTGAATGACATATTCAAACAGGCTGAGCTTGCCATTGGCCTTGATGAGCGTCTGCATATTCTTGCGAAAGATGCGATACTGGGCTGGCGAGAGATATTCCAGCGCAGGCAACAGCATGTCCGCCAATGGCAAGCGCAGGCTGGCATCCAACTTCCTGATGCCGGATTCAATGTCGAGCAGCAACTGAAACACCTCCGGATCCGCCTCGGCATGCAGTGCCTGAATCTGCTGTTTGCGAATCTGACTGTTTGCGTCCAGCAGCAAACCATAGGCTACGGCCCGTGCCGCAAACGGTTCGTGCACCAGGTCGCGCAGGGACGGAGGAAGCGTACCGGTTAAATGACGGGCATACTGAATATGTTCCAGTTGTGGCTTGCCAACCTGCGCAATATACGATGTTGGTTTACGTTTACGCACACTCGGCCTGGACGCCAGGGCAGACACAAAAGCCTCGGCTTCCATCAGATTGCGTTGAGCCAGTGCCCCGGCATCTACATTCTCCAGCTTGCCATGAAACACGGGATCAATACGGCGGATACGTTCTATCAGTGGTGGATGCGTAGCCCACCAGTCTGTCGCCATCCATGATTTCAACGCATTGCCGAAGAATAAATGACTGGCCTGATGCGCACCGGGATGCACAATTCTGGAACCCTGCTTATATCCACCCATCACTTTCAATGCACCTGCAATCCCCTCCGGGTTACGTGTAAACTGTACGGCTGCGGCATCGGCCAGAAACTCCCGCTGTCGGGACAATGCTCGCTTGATTAAATCACCGAAGACCAGACCAACGGTACCGACCATAAACAGAAGAAATCCCAATAACATCCATGGCAACACATTACCCTGTCGGCCATACCTTGTGCGTCGACCGGAAACATACACAGAACCTGTCAGGATGCGGATACCCATATCGCTGATTAGCATGATGCCGAACAGGACGCCCATCAGTCGCATCTTGATAGTCGTGTCGCCATTCAGAAGATGGCTGAATTCATGCGCAATCACGCCTTGCAACTGATCGCGGCTTAACAATTCCACGCATCCACGTGTGACGCCAACGGCTGCATCTCGTGGCGAGAATCCAACGGCGAACGCATTGATTCCCGACTCCTCCAGCATGAAGACCGGCGGCACCGGCAATCCCGACGCGATAGCCATCTCCTCCACCACATTGAGCAAGCGGCGTTCAAGCGAATTGGGGCTATTGGGTGGAATCCGTTTTCCACCAAGCGATTCGGCAACCCCCTTCCCTCCATCACGCCGCAAGGCAATGATTTTATAGAGACTTCCACCCAGAATAATCAGCGTGGTGATGCCCGCAACCCAGGCAATTCGTCCGGCATCCAGGAAGCGATAATCATGATCCGCATAGTTTTCAATGCCAAGAAACGGGGTGATGATGGCCACCGCCGCATAGACGGCGGCAACGATACAGATTACCGCCAGCAAAAATAACACGACCAGTAATGAGGTATGTTTACGGGCCTGTTCCTGCGCCTCAAAGAAATTCATATGTGCTAGTCGAAGGACACCTTAACCGCTTTGCGCTCTTCGATACTTTCGATTTCGTACAATTGCGCAGGCTTGAAACCAAACGAGGCTGCAAACAACATATCCGGAAAGCTTTCCCGCTGCATGTTGTAAGTCATCACGGCATCATTGAATGCCTGCCTGGAAAAACCAACCTTGTTTTCGGTGGATGTCAGTTCCTCGGATAACTGCCGCATATTCTGATCAGCCTTCAGGTCGGGATAAGCCTCAATGGCGATGTTCAACTTTCCCAACGCCCCTGCCAGCAAGCCTTCCGCCCCCAACAGGCCTTGCATGGCCCCGGCATCACCGGGGTCGCGCGATGCACGTTCATGTGCAGCCATCGCCCCTGCCCGCGCCTCGGTTACCGCCTCCAGCGTCCCGCGTTCGTGCTTGAGATAGGCTTTGGCTGTTTCCACCAGATTGGGTATCAAGTCGTACCGTCGTTTGAGTTGCACATCAATTTGTGAAAAAGCATTCTTAAAATAATTACGTAATTTGACCAGCCGGTTGTAAATCACCACCACATATAATACCAGCGCCACGATCACGCCAAGAAATATCAGAAATCCCGTCATATCTTCCTCCTTGACTTACGCGCACCAGTTTAACTGCTGGTTACTCATATCCCAAGCATACCGAATCAGGCGGTTTTGACACGCAGCAGCATTAAGCCACCCGCAGCAAACAGAATCACCACGGACAACACTGCCAGACGGTTGCTGCCTGTTGCAATGCTCACGACCGCCATCAGCAACGGCCCCAGAATAGCCGCGAATTTTCCCATCATATTGTAAAAGCCGAAGAACTCGCCTGCCTGTGCTTCGGGAATCAAACGCGCATACAGGGAGCGACTAAGCGACTGGACACCACCCATGACCAGCCCGGACACGCCTGCCAGCCAGTAAAAATCGTATTCATCCTGCATGAAAACACTCCACACACAGAGTATGCAATAGACACCAATACCGATGAGAATACCCGATTTAGCCCCGAACCTCTCACCGATACGTCCAAATATAATCGCAGACGGAAAAGCAATAAATTGCGTCATCAACAGTGCCAAAATCAGCACCTTGGGATCAAACCCCAGAGACAATCCATAATCGATAGCCATGCGGGCAATCGTCCCCACGCCGTCGATGTAGAGCCAATAGGCAATAAGAAACATCCATACCGTATGCAGGGAACGGACATGGTGGAAGGTATCCATAAACTGCTTAATCCCGGCGTGAATCAACCTGCCCAGGGATGCCCGCACATGCACTTGCGGCTCATGCACCCAGAAAATCATAGGTAGAGAAAACAGCGCCCACCAGGCTGCCACGCTGACAAAAGAGATACGGACAGCCATATGACTGTCCGTTAAGCCAAACCATGCGGGATGCAAAGTAGTCAGCACATTCAGCGCAAACAGCACGCCCCCTCCCAGATAACCTAATCCATAACCGAGTGCTGAATTCCGGTCCAGATCCTCACGTACGGAAATATCGGTCAGCAACGCATCGTAAAAAATATTACCTGCGGAAAATCCCACACCGGCCAGAAGGTACAACCATGCCGCCCATTGCCACATGCCCTGGCTGACAAAATACATACCCCCCGTCATCACCACGCCAAGCAGTGTAAAAAAGATGAGCAGGCGTTTTTTTGCCCCACACTGATCAGCCACCGCGCCCAAGATCGGCGCCATTACCGCCACTAACAGGCCAGAGGCACCGTTTGCCATCCCCAGCCAGAACGTGCTTTCACTGGCAGGCATCCCGGCCACCCAGTATTGCTTGAAGAAAATAGGGAAAAAACCTGCCATCACCGTGGTGGCAAAGGCGGAGTTGGCCCAGTCATAGGCGGCCCACGACCAGACCTCTCGAGTGTTTTTTCTTCGCATGGAAGCAATCTAGCCTGAACTATTCATAAATGCTGCCACGCCCAAGGAAGCACCAAAGAAGGTCGCCCCGAAACCAGCCAGCCTTTCGGTTCCCGATCCTGCATGTACAAAACCGGTCACGGCTCTGCCACTGTGTTCCGGTTCCGGGCATTGGTCTCGTCTGGCCGCTAGGAGTCTGTCGGACTTAGGCCATTCGTAGCGAGCAGGTGGGGAAGCGAGAACCAGAATGAGTGACTATAAGGAGTATAGTGGTTCTATACGACGAATATTCAGTCAATTTTGGGCCGCTCTCCCTGCCGCACAGTAGATTTCGGCTAAGTCCGACAGACTCCTAGCGGGGGGTGGGAGATCAAGGCTAGGCATGTTGCCCATTTATCTGCGGTGAATTTTAGAGGGCAGAGCGTGTTGTATAGCTAAACGCTGCTACACTACGAACGTCGCACCGAGGTGGGGTGCGGGATTTACAGGAGGTGTGATGCCGGAGGATACTGAAGGGAAGGTATTAAGCCTGTGGAAGCGATGGGGCAAAACGACTTTCGGGCGCAGGTTCTATAGTCTGATGTTGGGCCGTATGGTGCCATATTCCGGTTCTATTCGTCCGTTGGTGTTGCAGCTCGAACCCGGTTATGTGCGTATTGAGCTGCGCGACCGGCGCGCCCTGCGTAATCATCTGCACTCCATTCATGCCATCGCGCTGGCCAATCTGGGGGAGTTGGCAAGCGGACTGGCCATGATTGCGGCACTGCCTGATGATGTGAAAGCGATCGTGATCAAGCTTGAAATTGAATACCTGAAAAAAGCGCGTGGTCGGCTGCTGGCCGAAGGTCGGGCCAAGCCTCCCTGCACGATTACGGAGACGGTGACGCAAACAGTGCACGCTGAAATTAAAGATGACAGTGGCGATGTGGTTGCCCGGCTTAATGTTCACTGGCAGATGAAGCCCAAGGATTTGGCGCCATGACCGCGCTCCGCTTCGAAACGCCGTTTACCAAACACGCGGGCGTGGATGTGCCGTTGATTTGCGGGCCGATGTATCCATGCTCCAATCCTGAGCTGGTCGCTGCTGTTTCCGAGGCAGGCGGCCTGGGCGTGGTGCAACCGGTTTCGCTCACCTTTGTTCACGGCCATGATTTTCGCGCAGGGATGCGGCTGATCCGGCAGCAGACATCCAGGCCCATTGGCATGAATGCCCTGATCGAAAAATCATCCCGGCGTTATCATGAACGCATGCAACTATGGGTGGATATCGCGCTGGAAGAGGGCGTGCGTTTCTTTATTACGTCATTGGGAAATCCACGCTGGGTGGTGGATCGTGTGGCTGAATATGGCGGCATTGTTTATCACGATGCGACCGAGCGGAAGTGGGCTCAGAAGGCGCTGGATAATGGTGTTGATGGCCTGATTGCAGTGAATAATCGGGCCGGAGGCCATGCTGGAGGGCAGTCGGCGCAGCAATTGCTGGATGAGCTGGGCGATCTGAATCTACCTCTGATATGTGCCGGTGGTATTGGTAATGAAGCACAGTTTGTTGATGCTATGCGGTTGGGCTATGCCGGCTGCCAGTTGGGTACGCGTTTCATTGCCACCGACGAATGTATGGCTGCAGTACCCTACAAGCAGGCCATTGTTGATGCACATGAACAGGATATTGTACTTAGTGAACGTATCACCGGTGTGCCGGTATCCTTGATCAATACGCCGCATGTGGCATCCATGGGGCTGAAGGCCGGGCCGTTGGCGCGCCGGATGTTGCGTGGCAACAGGAGCAAGCACTGGATGCGGATGTTGTACACCCTGCGTTCGGCCTTTCAGTTGCGGCGCGCATCGCTGGATGAGAGCGGTAATAAGGACTTCTGGCAGGCGGGCAAGAGTGTGAGCGGCATTCATCGTGTTGAACCGGCCAGAGCGATTGTGCGGCGATGTAATGAAGCGGTGCTTCACATGGAACGGAACGGCTAACAAACGATGAAAAAAGCACGTGAGAACATTGAATCCATGAATACCTTGTTCCAATCAATCGAAGAAGAAGGCATTGTCCATGAGGCGGTCCCTATTAGAACCCGGAGCACCTTTTTAGGTTAAGCTTAGGTGCTCGGGGAGCGTTACATTGCCGTTGCTTATATGACTTGAGGCTTAGCCTAGGGCGTTACGTTAGCTGCAAGCAAACCGTCAGCCAGAGGAGTATGCGATGTCACAAACAACATTACGCGGAAGCTGTCTGTGCGGTTCCGTACAATACGAGATCAGCGGTGAGATCGTGCGCTTCTACCACTGCCACTGCGGGCGCTGCCGCAAGGCCACGGACACGCATCTTCTGGGATTCGCGTGCCGAGTGGTCATGCCAAGGCGATGACCTGTCGCTCTTCGCGGAATACCCGGCGAAAAACTAGGCGTGTCCTGAGCCGGACCCCTAATCACCACTGAACGACTGTTTCTGGGCAAAACCAGTCCCCGATTACAACTCAATCTTGTGATGCAGCGGATATATTTGCGATATCATTTGTAATTACGTGCCAGGCAAGCCGTTGGTGATATGCCATCCAGATATATGTCTACATTGTGTCTACATGAAATAAATAAAGGGGCCGCGATTTCTCGTAACCCCTTGTTTTTATTGGTGCGCCCGGAGAGATTCGAACCCCCGACCCTCAGATTCGTAGTCTGATGCTCTATCCAGCTGAGCTACGGGCGCGTGCCTGTTTCCGTTGGATTGGAAATATCTTCCGCCGGAGATTGAATGTTAATGCTTTTCAACCACAGTTTCCAATCAGCCATGTCAGGCCCGAACAATTCCGGAAATTCCTGATACAGCCAACCGCGGTAAATTATCTTTCCTGCCAGACTGACCTCCACGAATGCGGCGGGATTATGCACATTTTCATCGTCAATGTAAGACCCTGCCTGGAGGCGCAACCCGTTAGCCAATCCCAGAAGATTCAGGTGAATATTCCCTGTTTCAGCTTTGCCACCCACATCCAGATCGACTGGTATTATACGTGCTGTGCTTTTTTGCAGTAATATCAGGTTGGCATGTCCCATCCGATCTGCGGCCCAGTCTGGCAAATTTTGCTGAACCCTGGCCCCATGTGGATCGGAAGGTGCGGATAAGGGCAATTGCCATTCGATCTGCTCTGATTTCTGTTGCCCGCAACCAATCGTCACCAGGCAGCAGAACGTCAGCACAAATCGCAGGCGAATCATGGCGGAGAGGGAGGGATTCGAACCCTCGATAGGTTTTAGCCTATACACCCTTAGCAGGGGCGCGCTTTCAGCCACTCAGCCACCTCTCCGTACATACATAAATTTCACCTCAAACAAAGCGCGGCGCAGTGTATCAAACCTGTCCGGGAATGCATCCATCCACCTCGAAATGCATCAGGATTGCCCTGTTCCTGATGTTGCACCTGTACTCTTTAATATGGCGGAAGGGGTGGGATTCGAACCCACGAAGGGTTGCCCCTTGCCGGTTTTCAAGACCGGTGCTTTCGACCACTCAGCCACCCTTCCTGAAACTTACTGCAAACTCTCCTGTGAATGGAAAGGATGTCACGCTACAGGGCGGCAGAATCTAGCATGGAGGTACAAGATGGCAATGTCAGCAAGCGTAATAAACACAGCGGCCAGGCCGACTTAGTTTATCATGTGAAGCCCGTCTGGCGGTAGAACCTTCTGTTGGTCTATGCTAACAGGTATGGAGGTGTGTCATGAGAAAAATAATCGGTTCTTTACTGATTTTACCGGTATTGCTCTGGGCTGTGCCACCCGTCGCGTTAGCTGGCGGTTCCGCCATCAGTACCATGGCCGGAATGATGATGCATTTGAACCATTATCCCGGCAATAGTGAGAAACAGACCCTGGCTAATATTATCCGTGACGATCACGCAACGACTGGAGAAAAGGTTCTGGCTGGCGCGCTGACGCGCATGCAACACTCGGTTCAGGGGAATGATGCTACAGCCCTGCGATCTCTGGCATCGGATAATCAAGCAAACAAGGGTGAACGGGAACTGGCAGACATTCTTCTCGGTATTAGTCACCACCCTTCTTCAAGCGACATGCAACGGCTGCAATCTTTGTCCGGCACACCGACAGGAGCTGGAGGAAAGACTTCGCATCGCAAAAGTGGTTCATGAAACTACTGAGCGCGGCATAGCGGTTATTCAGATATTTCTGAATGCCCTGAATGGATGGCCAATGATTTGATCTGTGCTGGATCGAACATGTAGTTCATGGTAATGCTAATGGATGACTCCAAAGGCTCCCCTTGATCATTGATCCATACCACATGAGCTGCGCATTCAATCGTTTGTCCTTCCCCGTGAGTGCCAGGAAGATGAATGCATAATTGAAGCGACTGGCCGATGGAATAGTACTCGATACGTGAACTCACAAACTGCGCGCCGCCGCCTGAAATATCTCTGATTCTCGTAGATTCAACCAGTTCAAGCTGCCCATCCGCGTACACGGAAATATCCGTCTCAAGCGTACTCTGGTAACGGGTATGCGCCCGGCGATCCTGCCGTTCAGTCAGTGGCATCGCTACATCCTTTATCCATTATTGTTTCACTTGGAAATGACCGCCACATCACCAACATAAGCCCGTAAAGCTTTCGGTATTTTTACCGAACCATCCGCCTGCCAACCATTCTCCAGAATAGCCACCAGACAACGGCCAATGGCAAGCGCTGACCCATTCAACGTCGCTACAGGTTGCGGCTTGCCATGCTCATCACGATAACGAACACCGGCCCGTCGACCCTGGAATTGTCCGAATGAAGAACAGGAGGAAATTTCACGATACGTTTTCTGACTCGGCAGCCAGACTTCCAGATCATAGGTCTTTTGCGCGGAGAACCCAAGATCACCGGTGCACAGTTCCACAACCCTGTAGGGCAATTCCAGTGCCTGTAGCACAGCCTCGGCGTGCTTCGTCAATTCCTCCAGCGCAGCCAGGGCATGCTCCGGCCGGACAAACTGCACCAGCTCCACCTTGTCGAACTGATGCTGGCGAATCATACCGCGCACATCCTTGCCCGCGGAACCAGCCTCACGGCGAAAACAAGGGGTATAAGCACAGTGTCGAATCGGCAAGGCGCCGGCATCCAGAATCGCATCCTGATACAGGTTGGTTACCGGAACCTCAGCGGTTGGAATCAGGAATGCATCTTCATCCTCGAGCTTGTATAAATCATCCGCAAATTTGGGTAATTGCCCCGTTCCCGTCATGGTTTTTCGATTGACAATCGCAGGTACCCATACTTCTTCATAAGCATGCTTATCCACATGCATGTCCAGCATAAACTGCATCAAAGCCCGTTCCATGCGTGACCCCATACCACGCAACACGGTGAAACGGCTGCCGGAAAGCGTGGCTCCGGCCTCAAAATCAAGAATACCCAGTTCCACGCCAATCTCCCAATGGGGAGGAACCTCATCCTGTCTTGGATCACCCCAGCAATGCAGTTCGACATTATCATCTTCGCCATTTCCGTCCGGTGTCGATTCATGTGGTAGATTAGGTATTTCAAGTAATATGGAGGCGAACGCCTCTTCAGCCTGTCTAGCTTCAGCATCCAGTGTCTTCGATTGTCTGGCAACTGCTTGCATCGCCTTCAACTCTTCGGATGCATCCTCACCTTTGGACTTTTTTTGTCCGATCAATTTTGAAACACGATTGCGTTCAGCCAGCAAAGTTTCCAGTTCAGTTTTCAGTTCACGCTGCCGGATATCAAGTGTTTGCGCCCTGCTCCACGGACTGCCAGCTTCAATGGTGCCCATGCCACGACGTGAAAGCTGCGCCTGTATGTCATCGAACGATTTACGGAATTCCCGGCGATCAATCATGATGACTTCGCTCGAAGTCATCAGAGCGCCCATGGATGGGCGCGCAAATCAATGACTTGCAACGCAAATTGTTGATTTGTAAGGAAAGTGAAAACCGCGCTTTTCGCTTTCCGTGGAGAAAAAAGGCCATGGATGGACTTTCTTCGACTTCATCAAACATTTGCCCGCTCCTTTCCATATTCCTTTTCAGATGCTTTCCCATAGGGATCATGCAGATTAAGCTGCGCCATGGCGCGACTTTCCATGGTTTGCATGCGCTTCGCCTGCACCTCTTCCGCATGGTCGTGCCCCAGCAGGTGCAACACGCCATGTACAATGAGGTGCAAGGCATGGTCGCATGCACCCAACCCCAACCGGCTGGCTTCCCTTTCTACAAATGGCCATGCCAGAATAATATCTCCCAGTGATTCGTCGAAATGAAAATCGGTATCCTGCATGGGGAAAGACAGCACATCGGTAACAGCATCCTCATGCCGCCATTGCCGGTTCAGATCATGCACCACATCATCACCCGCCATACGCAAACACAGAGTCACGGCACAGCTTACTCCCGCCTGAGCACAGGCCGTGGCCACAGCCTGGCGCATTCTTGCATCATCCGGCAAATCAGCGTGGCTAATACCTTCATCTACCATGATATCAATCATGATGACTTCATCGATCATTTTCCCCCGCCTCGCTGCGCTCATAAGCAGCAACAATTTTCTCCACCAACGGGTGCCGAACCACATCCTGGCCGATTAAACGGCAAATGCCTACAGTCTCCACGCCTTCCAGCACCTGCAAGACATGCAACAAACCGCTATGATGCTTGGCAGGAAGATCCACCTGTGTCGTATCGCCGGTCACCACCATCTTCGAGGAAAATCCGAGCCTCGTCAAAAACATCTTCATCTGTTCCCGCGTGGTATTCTGCGCCTCATCTAAAATCACGAACGCATCATTCAGGGTACGCCCGCGCATGTATGCCAGTGGCGCCACCTCAATGCGCCCGGATTCCATGAGTCCATTCATTTTCTCCAACCCGATCATATCGGCAAGTGCATCAAACAATGGCCGCAGGTAGGGATCCACCTTCTGCTGTATGTCACCGGGTAAAAAACCCAATCGCTCTCCGGCTTCTACCGCCGGTCGCGTCAGAATGATGCGTTCCACCTGATGTGATTGCAGCGCCTCAACGGCCAGAGCCACGGCCAGATAAGTCTTGCCCGTACCCGCAGGACCTACCGCCAGCGTCAAAACATGTTGGCGAATACTGTCCAGATAACGCCGCTGATTTGGCGTCTTACCCTGAACGCGGCGGCGTCCGGCCACCACCACACCGGCATCAGTATCGGTTTCCGTTGTTTCTTTCTTGCCCGTGCCGGATGCCGCCTGAGTGCGCAAAATACCTTCCAGTTGAACATCTTCAACCGGGCCTTTCTTTGCCCACGGCAATAGCGCATAAACCACTTCCGCCGCCATGCGGGCCTGACTCCCTTCGATTTGCCAATCCCCAGGTTGCCCGAGAAAATGCACTCCAAACCGCGTCTCAATACGATGTAAAATACGATCCCCGCTGCCACACAGGCTGCGTAACACTTGCGGGCCGGCATCGGAAACGTTTAGATGAACGCAGGCCTCCGGGCAATTATCCGTCATGGTTCAAGACCTGTTCGCCACGAAGCGACTGGCCGTAGGCCCTGATAATTTTGACCGGCAATACGCGCCCCGTTTGCCGTGCATTCCCCTCAAAATGAACAATCTTGAAATCCGGTGTGCGGCCTTGCATATCGCCATCCGTACGGCTTGTCTTTTCCACCAGCACATGCGCCATTTTACCCACCTGACGCCGATACCGCGCATGGCTGCTCTCACGCATCAAGGCCAACAACCGCTGCAATCGTTCATCCTTCACGACGTCGGGCACGCCGTCCTCCACCGAGGCTGCGGGCGTGCCGGGACGCGGTGAATACTTGAAACAGTATGCGGAATCGAATTCAACCTGCCGCACCAGAGCAAGCGTATCTTCAAAATCGGTATCAGTTTCTCCCGGAAAGCCAACAATAAAATCCGATGACAAGGCAATGCCGGGACATGCTTTGCGCAGTCGAACAATCATGTCCAGATATTGTTCCCGCGTATGCCCGCGATGCATGGCCTTGAGAACACGATTGGAGCCGCTCTGAACAGGTAAATGCAGATAGGGCATCAGTTGTGGAATCTCCGCAAAGGCATCGACCAGGCCATCGCTCATCTCCATCGGATGACTGGTGGTAAATCGAAGCCGGATCAGTCCATCCAGTTCCGCCACTGCATACAGCAGCATGGTAAAGTCCCATTCCTCGCCATCCGGGCTTAAACCAAGATATCCATTCACATTCTGCCCCAGTAAGGTAATTTCCACTGCACCCCGTGCCAACAGGTCACGGCATTCGTCCAGCACATCGGCCACAGGCCGGGAAAGTTCCGGTCCCCGCGTATAGGGAACAACGCAAAATGTGCAGAATTTATCGCACCCTTCCATGATGGTGACAAAGGCGGAGTGCCCCGTTTTTCCGGCTTTGGGCAAATGATCGAATTTTTCGATTTCCGGCATGTCCGTTTCCGTGAGTTGTACACGATCACGCCGTACCTGCTTCACCATCTCAGGCAGCTTGTGATAGCTCTGCGGGCCAAACACCATATCCACGAACGGCGCACGCTGCATGATGCGCTCACCTTCCTGTTGCGCCACGCAGCCACCCACGCCAATAATCAAATCAGGGCGTTCCTCCTTGATCAGGCGGTAACGTCCCAATTCGGAATACACCTTTTCCTCGGCTTTCTCGCGCACGGAGCACGTATTCATCAGAATCACATCGGCGTCCGCCGGGTCCGCAACAAGACGCAGGCCGTAAGCTTCCTGCATCAGGTCAACCATGCGCGACGAATCGTATTCGTTCATCTGGCAGCCGTAAGTTTTGATAAAGAGCGTGTCCAGGTATCTATCCCTTACAGGGCACGGCACGGCGCAGTGTTCTGAACTTCATGAAGTGTTTTTCGCTGCAAATCATCACTAGACGAGAAATCATAAAGCTATTAACGACTGGAAAGCAAGCATCCACATCCACGCTTGTTTAATAATGAAGGCTGTCCCGGTTCCCCGGTATCGAAACGGGCTGTACTTACAGGCTCCTAAACCCTGCATCCCCGGATATACTGCGTAGCCGCTGCATTGGAGAAATTCAGTTCCCGAAGATTACTGGACATATTAGCCAGCGTATTGAATAACAGATCGCGGGCAACAGCCTGATGACGGGCAAAAAGATTGGCTATTGCCTTGCGCGTAATTTTATAGGTAACGCAGTCTTTCTTCGCAATCAGTGTGGCAGTAGCTGTCGCATCATCCAGAAAAGCCATATCGCCAAGCTGGGAACCTTCACCGGCACTGGCAATGTGCACGGTCTCGCCGTTAAATTGCAGAACGACATCCACCTCTCCGTGCCGCAACAAATACAATGCACCAGCAGGTTCGTTCTCAACCACTATTGAGGTTCCATTTTTAAAAGTTTCAATCGTGATAAATGTTTCCAGATTGTACTTTTCATCTTCTGTAAGTGTTCGATGGAAAATATATTCTTCCAGCCAGTTAAAATCGATTGCCATCACGGGCCTCCTTTCGATTTCGCTCAAAGCGGCGTCAATATAATACGCGAACAGGGCAAGAATGTGACAGATGTCACCGTATTTGATTCGCATTATAGCGCCGGACTTCTGGCAACAGCGCGGTTGCGCCGCTAGTGTTCTGTCCCGTAAAAGAGCATACCATCAGCGAGTGCTGGCGGGATGTGCGGCAAGGCGTACGAGTGCGGGACTGGCCATAGCCAATTCAAACGAGTACAGCACAGCCGCACGCTCTTTTACGGGACAGAACACTCGGCTTGGCCGACTTTAGCGGGAGAGCATGAATTCACAGTGACCTTTCAAAATTTAATTCTCACATTGCAGCAATACTGGGCGGCGCAGGGATGCGTGCTACAGCAGCCTTATGATTCGCCGATGGGAGCCGGAACCTTTCATCCGGCGACATTCCTGCGCGTACTGGATGACAACGACTGGAACACCGCCTACGTGCAACCCTGCCGTCGGCCCACCGATGGCCGCTATGGTGAGAACCCGAACCGTTTGCAGCACTATTACCAGTTTCAGGTCATCCTGAAACCGGCACCGGAGAATATCCTCGACCTGTATCTCGATTCCCTGAAAACCATCGGTATTGATCCTGAAATCCATGATATCCGATTCGTCGAGGATGACTGGGAGTCCCCGACCCTCGGTGCATGGGGACTGGGCTGGGAAGTCTGGCTCAATGGTATGGAAATTACCCAGTTCACCTACTTCCAGCAGGTCGGCAGTGTCGAGCTATCCAAGACACCCGGTGAAATCACTTATGGACTGGAACGGCTGGCCATGTACTTGCAGGGCGTGGAAAACGTGTTTGACCTGACTTGGGTGGAAACAGCGGATGGTAAGAGAGTCAGCTACGGCGAGGTATTTCACCGCAATGAAGTAGAGTTTTCCACCTATAATTTTGATCAGGCGGACACGAGTTGGCTGCATGATCAGTTCGATCATGCCGAGACCGAATGCAAACGCTTAAACGAAAAGGATCTCGTGCTGCCGGCCTATGAGGAAATAATAAAGGCATCGCATGCCTTCAATCTACTGGATGCCAGAGGCGCGATCTCAGTAGCCGAACGCCAGCGATTTATCGGGCGCGTGCGTGGTCTGGCAAAGACAGTTGCCCGCGCTTATGCAGGGGTGGATGAATGAGTTCCAGGCAAAAGGACATGCAACCCCTTCTGATTGAAATCGGCGTTGAGGAAATCCCTGCTGGTGTCGCTCATGAAATGGCAAGTCAGTTAGACGAAGCATTGCACACCCTGCTGAATGCTCATGGCATCGGACTTGACGTTACTTATGAAGGTGAGGGCGTTACGCCTCGTAGATTGTTGTTTCACGCCAAAGCCTGCCCTGTCATGCAGCAGGATCGTGAAGAAAGCATCTGGGGGCCACCTGAGCACGTTGCGTTCAAGGATGGCAAACCTACCAAGGCTGCCGAAGGCTTTGCCAAGAAGTCAGGGCTGACCGTTTCGGATTTTGAACTTGCCGACAAAGGTGATGGCAAAGCGCTGTATATGAAGGCAGTACAAACTGTAAAGGGCCGCAAAGTAGTGAACATCATTGCCGAAGCCATGCCGGATATCCTGCGTAAATTACACAGCCCAAAAACCATGCGCTGGCAAGATGGCAAATCCCGCAATGACGCTTTCATCCGTCCAATCCGCTGGATTGTGGCGCGTTTGGGTGATGAGGTCATTCCATTTTCGTTTGCGGGCGTAGAAGCGGGAAAAGTATCGTACGGCCATCGTGTGCATGGCTCTAAAGGTGAAATTGACGTAACCGATCCGTTTGGCTGGCTTGAGAAACAGTATGTCGTAGCCGATTGGCGCAACCGCCGCAACCGCATTGCCGAAGACCTGGCAAAGGCAGCCTCCGACACGGATGTGACACTCATCGAAGATGAGAGCTTGTTGGATGAAGTCACTGACCTGACTGAGTGGCCACATGTCATTACAGGACGATACGATGAAGATTTCCTGCGTCTGCCGGAAGAAGTCAGCCGTATTGAATTGAAGCATCATCAACGCTGTTTTGCATCGAAAACACGGGATGACAAGACATCGAATGTCTTTTTCGCGGTCGCCAATATCAAATCGAAAGACCCTGCTGCCGTAGCTCACGGCAACGAGCGCGTGGTCAATGCACGTTTGGCCGATGCAATGTTCTATTTTGAGCGTGATCCTAAAGAATCGCTGGAAGCACGCGTCGAAAAACTCTCCGAAGTCGTTTTTCAGGACGGTCTTGGCATGGTTGGCGATCAGGTACGCAGGCTGCGCGGCTTTGTGCTGGATACCGCAGCAGCACTGGGGGTTGATGCCAACGATGCGCAGCGTGCCGCCTATTTATGCAAATCCGATCTGACCACCGGGCTGGTCGGCGAATTCCCCGAATTGCAAGGTTATATGGGCGGGATTTACGCAAAGATAGACGGTGAAAACGAGACAGTCGCCAATGCAATTACAGAGCACTATGCGCCGGCGGGGGCGGATGATTTACCTCAAAATCCTGTCGCACGCGCTATCGGCATTGCTGAACGGGCCGATAAACTGCTTGGTTATTTCCATCTTGGCCGCATTCCGAGTGCCAGCGCCGATCCGTTCGCTCTGCGCCGTGCCGCCATTGGATTAATTCGCCTTTTGGCCGATGATACCTTGCCCGTAAATATGACACTTTCACAAGTGCTTAATGAAGCCGCCAAGCAATGGAATCAGCAGCGCGTAACCATTGCCATCGGCGATGAAACCCATGCCGCCGTAACCGGCTTTATCCGTGACCGTTTGCTTGGGTTGGCGGACGGCCTTGGTGTTTCGCGTTCATCTCTGGATGCGGCTTTGGGCGCAGCCGCCCCGTTGCCGCTGTATCGCCATCTTGCCGTTGCGCGTTTGCTAACCGGTTTTGCTGATTCCGAAGCGGGTCAGGCGGTTGCCGCCGCCAACAAACGAATTGCTAATATCCTGAAAAAAGCAGGCCAGGTCTCCGGCAAAATTTCCGAAACATTGTTTTCCGAGGATGCGGAACGTGCGTTGTTTTCTTTCCTGCAAACCGCCGAGGCCAGATTCCCTGATGATCCGGAAGGGCAATTGCAAGCGCTGGCCTCGCTACGCGAGCCTATCGACACATTTTTCGATGACGTCATGGTCATGGCGGAAGATGATGCGGTGCGCGCCAACCGTCTGGCATTGTTGAACCGCCTGCGCGCTCTCTTCCTGAAACTCGCGGACATATCACGACTTTAGCTTGGACTGTTCATGAATGCGGAACTCTCTGATACCCTGATAAAACTGATGGCTGCATGGTTGTTGCTGTTTGGCGCAGCGCTCTGGGCGCGTCGGGAAGGTTTGAAGCTATCCAAACGCATGTTGATTGCGTCGCTTCGGGGGCTGGTGCAATTGCTGATTTTAGCCTTTGTGTTGCACTGGGTCTTCGATATTCAATCACGTATTGCACAGGGGCTGTTGGTTCTGGGCTTCTGTGTGTTGGCCGGGCACACCAGCGCAGGGCATCATGCTGACACACAAAATGCATGGCTGGCTGCCAGTACAGGTCTGATCTGCGCATGTCTGGCCACGCTCCCATGGCTGGCAGTCAGTGGCGCCATCAATGCTGATACCCGCACACTCATTCCGCTCGGCAGCATGGTGGCAGCCAATGGCATGAATGCCATTTCGATTATGTTTGAACGGCAATCTGGCGATGGTGTTGCAGGCAATAACATGCGAACCGCCATGATTCCAACCATTGATACCCTGCGTGTGGCGGGTCTTGTTCATATGCCCGGAATTTTTGTTGGCATGACACTGGCAGGCAGCCCGCCACTCGCCGCAGCCAGCGCCCAACTGGTCGTGCTGTACATGATTGTAGCTTCCAGTTTCACGGCCTGTATGGTTAGCTTCCTGATGATGAATCATTTGAACAAAAGTAAAATATGCGCTTAAAACGTATCGAACTGGCGGGCTTCAAATCCTTCGTTGATCCGGTCAAGATTGATCTGAGCGATGGCATCACCGCCATTGTCGGCCCCAATGGCTCGGGCAAATCCAACATCGTCGATGCTATCCGCTGGGTGCTGGGCGAACATTCGGCCAGACACCTCAGAGGCGGTGTGATGGACGACCTTATTTTTCAGGGTTCGGAAACACGTTCGCCTGTCGGAGTATGCGATGTCGAGCTGACCTTTGCCATCGAATCCGGCCAGCTGGCAAGCCCCTATCACGAGATGGAAGAAATCCGCGTGCGCCGCCGGCTAACCCGCGAAGGTGGCAGTGATGCATTTATCAATGGCAAGATGGTGCGCTTGAAAGATGTGGTGGACCTTTTTCTGGATACGGGTGTCTCTACCCGCGCCTACGCCATTATCGAGCAAGGATCGATCTCCCGCATGATTTCCGCCAAGCCGGAGGAACGCCGCGCCATGCTGGAAGAAGCAGCGGGCGTGATGAAATACCGCGCCCGGCGGCGCGAAGCCGAACTGAAAATGAACCATACCCGGCAAAATCTTGACCGGGTCATGGATTTACTGGAAGAGGTGCGCACCCAGTGCCGCAGCCTGAAACAGCAGGCATCCCGGGCGGAGCGTTTTAAAAAATTACAGAGTGAATGGCAACAAACCCAGGCATTGTCCATGGGAATTCGCTACCGCCAGCACCTGAATCGTTGTCGGGAAGGCCAAAAACAACTTGATGAGGCTAAAACCAGAGAAGCACAGGCTGCCAGTCGGCATGCGGAGACCGAGCGCAATCTTGCCGATGCCAGGCAGCAATTAATCAAGCATGAGGAACAGGCTCAACATGCGCAGGATAAACTAAGGGATGCGGAACAGAAGCGCTCAGAACTGCAACAACAGGCCGAACGACAGGCGGGAGAACGTCGGCTATTGGCGGAACGGAAGCAGACACTGGAACAAAGGCTTAACGATGGATCGGAGCGCGGGAAACGTTTACGGCAGGAAATTGAAGCCATTGAAAGCCGCATCACAAATCAGGACGATCATGCCTTGCAGCAAGCCCTGAAGCAGGCGCAATCAGCAGAAGAAGAGGCACGCGAACAACATGATGAACAGCGCAGGATGCGCGATGAAATGCTGGCCGAATTCGAGCGTATTCGCAGCCGACATGAAGGTGCCGAACGCCGTCGTGAACAGGCTGAAGCTGCGCTTGGACGCTTGCAGGAACGCCAAAGTCTGCTGCTTGGCAGGCAGCAGGAAATCGAGCAGCAACTGAATCAAATTGATGCCTCACGGAAAAATATAGCCCGGGAATCAAAGGTATGTGAACAACAGCAGAAACGGGCCAACGCCGAAGTAGAAGCCACGCAACAGCAATTGGATGCTTCACGTAAAGAACGTACCGATGCCGAGACGGCGCTTGCTGCCCAGTCTGGCGAAATGCGTCGTTTGCAGGGTGAGATTCAGGAATTACAGGGGCGCGCATCCAGCCGTGATATTCCGGATCATGTACGCAACACATTGCGTCAGGCAGGCGCAATCTGGGTGGATGAAGCCCTGAATGCCCCCGAAGGACTGGAACTCGCAGTTGTAGCAGCACTGCGTGCCGACGGTGCGAATGCACAATTGCCCGGCAACCCGGGACTGACTGATTTGCTTGACTCCATCCGGCAGGCACGGGAACTGCCTGTGGCTTTCCACGCCGGAACAGTGAAAACGGAAATCAAAGGCAGCCTGGCGCAAGTTATGAGTCTTGACGTGAAACACCCGCTGTACCCCATATTTGGACAGGTTTTGTTGGTGGATGACATCGCAGGCGCGGGAAACGCACTGAATGCGGAGCCTGCGGCATCGGCTGCTGTAAGTCAGGATGGCTGGCGCATGGAAGCCACCGGCTGGTTGATTCCACCCGCACACAAAGCCAGCGCCCGCCGCCTGTCGGCGCAGCGGGAACTTGCGCAACGGCAGCGAGAACTTGAACAGGCCGAACACCGGTTAAACACATGCGAACAAACCTTCAAGGAAGCTGAAACGGCTCTCATGGAACAACAGCATGCATGGCAACAGGCTCATATTGCGGCAACCGAGGCGCAAGGTAGAACGCAGTCAAAATGTGCCGAAGCCGAAAGGATGGAAGCAGAGGCGCATGCACTGAGCGCACGTCTGCAACGATTAAAAACCGAGATTGCAGAAATCGGCCAGGAACGTCAGCACTGGTCATCTCAAATGACCTCCGATACCACGCCGGACCCCGAACGGCTAACGGCAGCGCAAACGGCGCTGGACAAGCAGAGCAGGCTGGAGACAGAAACACGGCAACATCTGGATCAGATGAAAAACAGCCGGGCATCAGCAGAACAGGCCATGGCCCTGCATCGGCAGGCTCGCGAGACCCTTATCCGGGAACGGCAGCGTCTACATGATGAATTGGAGCAAATAAAAAAGCAGCAGCAACAGGATCAGGCAGCATTTGCCGCGATTGCCTCAGACATTCTGCAAGCGGAGCAACGATCCGGAACGGACCAGTTACTGCGCGAGGCATCCGGTGCCGTCGACCACATGCATCAGGAACTGAACAAAATCCGCCAACAAGGCCATGCATTGCAACAAACCGCACATGAAGCGGACAGGGCGGAGCATCAACTGCGTACAAGCCTGCAGGAAACTACGGAACACCGCCAACAACGTGAAATCGCCCTGACCACGGAAACCACCCGCTTGCAGGACATGGAAGACGAGATCCATCAGCGCTGCCAGCGAACGGGAAAAGAACTGATGCACGAGATGGATCGCATGGAGGGCGAACTGGATGAGGAAGCCATGCTGCTCAAGGCAAGAGAGCTTGAAGAGCGTTTGAACCGCTTTGGTCCTGTCAATTTACTGGCGATTAAAGAATATGATCAGGCGGCAGAAAGGGAACAGTTCCTCTCCACTCAGGTTGAAGATCTGGAATCCAGCCTTACCACGCTGTCGGATACGATTGCCCGCATTGACCGCACGACCCACCAGCGATTCAGGGAAACATTCGAACAGGCCAATGCCTATTTCAAGCAGACATTCCCTCGCCTGTTTGGTGGTGGAAAAGCAGAGTTACACCTTGATTCAGATGACCTTCAAACTGCTGGCGTGGAGGTTATTGCCCAACCACCAGGCAAACGTCTTCAGAGTGTTGAGTTACTATCGGGAGGGGAAAAGGCACTAACCGCCGTGGCGCTGGTCTTTTCCATATTTCGTATCAAACCGGCGCCGTTTTGTATACTGGATGAGGTCGATGCGCCGCTGGATGATGCCAATGTGGGCCGCTTCGGGGAACTGGTTCAGGAATTCTCCAGTACAGTGCAATTCCTGAACATCACACACAACAAGGTGAGCATGCAAATGGCTGGTCGTATCATTGGTGTATCCATGCCCGAAGCCGGTGTATCAAAAATTGTTGGCGTGGACCTGGAAAGTATGGAAAAACAGGAGGCTATCGCCGCCTGATTCAATTCGGGAATTCTTGACGGCTCATATGCCATTCCTATGATGCATCCTCTTTTCGTATGCGTGGCACAGATAAATAGCGCGCAGGCATCTGAAGCAATGGTCGCGGAAATGTTTGTCAGGTAGGCTGCCGCTACGAAATAAACACG
>JAUZQZ010000080.1 GCA_030950745.1 Mariprofundaceae bacterium
CCATTGTCGCAGTGCTTGCACACTGCCTTTAAAGCTTATTCGACGTGTCTTCACACCTGCTCCCTGCGCCGCCTCAGCGATGAGAGTACGAATGCAGTTGTAGACAATCAAGTGCATCAGGATTTCCTTGCGAACCATCTCTGCGAGTTCCGGGGACACAATACTAAATTATTTCACAACTACTGACCGTCCGTTTTTTGCCGATCTACGCCGGTCAGCAACCAGCACCACTGACCGGTTTCATTCCATAACGGGTGGCTTGTTTGCCACCATAATCAGTGGTCGATTTAACCAGCATACGCACCAGATGCCAGAGAGGCGTCAGATCATAAGCAGCGGAGACTTTTGCAACGATTAAAAAGAAGAAATGACCACATGAAACCTTAGTGACGTACGAACCAGACCACCAGCCAACCAAGTGCGACCGCTGCAATACCCATCGCGCGCAGAACAGGAAGCGGCATATCGGGTAGCCGCCGCATCATCTCGATCATTTTCCCCGGGAACAAGGCGTAGGCTGCGCCTTCCAGCACCAGCACCAGCCCCAATGCCACCCACAAATCATTCATGTCAGCACCACCTAGCCTGCATTATTCACAAATGCTGCTGCGCTCTGGCTAGGCTCTTCTGGCCGGATTATTTTCCGGAATGCTCGAAAAAGCGGAAAAACTCCGAGTCAGGCGTGATCACTAACTTTGTTCCTTTGCCGAGAGAATCGCGATAGGCCTGCAGCGAACGTGTAAAAGCATAGAATTTTGCATCCTTGTTATACGCCTGGGCATAGATACGGGTAATCTTGGCATCGGCCTTGCCGCGGAGAATTTCGCTTTGCTTGTATGCGTCGGCCAGCAGGATCTTGCGCTCCTTGTCGGCCTCGGCGCGAATCTCCGTGCCTGCTTCCGCGCCCTGCGAACGATATTGTGTGGCGATGCGCTGGCGCTCCGCCTTCATCCGCTTGAATACGGCATTGCTGTTTTCCTGGGGCAGGTCGGCACGCTTGATGCGCACGTCGGCGATGCGGATACCCATGTTACGCACATTGTTGTCCGCCTGTTTGGTTATATCATGCATCAGTTTGACCCGCAGGTTGGCGTCTTTACCGCCGGACACAATTTCAAGCAGTGTGTGGCGACCCAGCACATTGCGAATCTTGCTGCGAATTATGTCCTCCATGCGCGCGGCCACGCCGTTCTCACTGCCCGCCACCTGGAACACCTTTAGCGGATCGACAATCCTCCAACGCGTATAGGCGTCCACCAGAATCGTCTTTTTGTCCATGGTAATCACTTCATTGGGCGGCGCATCCTGCACCAGCAGGCGCCGGTCAAAGTGCGCGACAGCTTGCCACGGCATCTTGAAATGCAGTCCCGCATCCTTCACCACCCTCAGAGGATTGCCAAACTGCAACACCAGCGCCTGATCCCGCTGACCCACCACAAAGGCGGACATATTCAGCACAAAAACAACAGCGACAACCAGAATCAGTCCAAATGTCTGTTTCGTACCCATTATTTCACCTCCACCTTGCCGCGCATGCTATCCAGCGGCAGATAAGGCAGCACCCGCGCTGCCACGGATTTGTCCACAATGATCTTGTCCACCCTGGAGAGGATGTCCTCCATAGCCTCAATATACAGACGTTTGCGCGTCACATCCGGCGCACTGCGGTAGGCTACCAGCAGGGCTACAAAGCGCTTTGATTCACCCTGAGCCCTGTCAACCACTGATGCCGCGTAAGCCTGCGCGTCCAGCACGATCTTTTTGCCCTGGCCTCTTGCCTTAGGGAGAATGTCGTTGGCATAAGCCTCGGCAACATTTTTGGCTCTGGCCCTGTCCTCGCGGGCGCTGGCCACATCCTTGAATTCCTTGATGACGCGCTCCGGCGGCTGCACGTTCTGCAGCTTCACGGCGGTCACCAGAATACCCACCTTGTAGCTGTTCAGAATGGATTGAATCAACCCTTCCACTTCGACTTCCACTGCCGCTTTCCCTGTCGTCAGCACATCATCAACCATCGTGCGCCCGATCACCTCACGAATTGCGGACTCCGCCGCGTCGCGCACCGCCTTGGTGGTATGTGCAACGTTAAACACATAATTGGCCACGTCTTTGACCTTGTATTGCACGATGAACGAGACGTCCACGATGTTCTCGTCCTTGGTCAGCATCAGGGCTTCCTGGGGAACCTGGCGGCCACGACCGCCTGGCAAGTTGCGAAAGCCGACCTCCAGACGCTGCACGCGGGTCACCGGCACTTTCTCGACACTTTCAACCGGATAAGGCAAATGCCAGTTCAACCCTGGCCCCGTCGTGGCCACAAACTTGCCGAAACGCAGCACTACGGCTTCCTCGTCCGCCGCCACCATATAGATGCCCGAAGCGACCCACAACACCAATGCAAGCACAATCCCGCCCATCACAACGCCCTTGCCGGGGCCGGAAATGCCACCGCCTCCACTTCCCCCGCCACCGCCGAACATGCCGGACAACCGCTGTTGCAAACGGCGAACCACTTCATCCAGGTCAGGGGGCTGCTGGCCGGGTTTGTTTCCCCACGGATTATTTTGCGGATTCTGATCATTCCAGGGCATTCAATACCTCCAAAACTGTTGTGTACCGCCGTACTGATGCGGACGGTGGAGTGTATCACCGCAAAAACGGGATGCACGCACTAATATACTGAGAAAATTTCCTATTTATCGAAAGAAAAATCACAAGCTGCTAACATTCGACCATGATTATACTGTCTACCGAGTCACGCTGACCCCATGCCCGCCCTGTTTCGCTGGATATTTCTTGGCTGTCTGGGCCGCGTTGTTGCCACTCTGGTGACCCTGCTGGCCATCTTTATGATTGCCGAAGCCTTCGACAAAGCCCGTTATCTTGGTCATGGGCTAACAACCAGTTTAATGGTCGAGTACCTGCTACTCAAGATTCCATTCATGGTGGGTGAATTCATGCCTGTCATCCTGCTACTTGCAACCAGTATTTTTATTGCCGAACTCTCACGCAACCATGAGCTTGTGGCCATGCGGGCAGCGGGACTGGGGGTGAATAAAATTATTATGCCACTGCTGGCTGTGGCAACCCTGGCAGCTGGAATCACATTTATTGTTGGTGAATGGATTGCTCCGGTAACCAATCAACGCCTCGACACGATTGATCGGATTAATATTCACCATCGTCCGGATACCCGGCAAGGCATCCAGTGGCTGAAGGATGGCCGTCGTTTCTTCCGTCTGCAACCATTGGGCAAACAATCCGGCGAGCAGCAATTCCATCTGGTAATGCTGAAAACAGATGATGCCGGCCACTGGAAGGAACGTGTGGATGCCGCGCGTGCCTCATACCATGATGGTGTCTGGTCGCTTACAGACGTCGACATTAGTCATCCCAGAGAAGACGGCATGTCCCTAAGCCATCTGGCCCACCTGCAACTGGCTGCCGGAACGGGTCCCGACACGGCCGATCCACCCAGTCCCCGCTATATGCGCTTCTTTGAACTGATGCGTTATGCGAAAAATCTGGAACAGGCCGGTCTGGCATCGGCCAATTTTCACTTCTCCCTACAGCGAAAACTGGCTGTTCCCGCATTATGTCTGGTTATGGTATTACTGGCTACCGCATTATGTATGCGTATGGGCAGCCGCTTGGGTGCAGCCTCATGGGGTATCGCTGCTTCCATTGGGTTGGGTCTCGGCGCTTACGTTACGGGTTCCGCAACCCAAATTGCTGCCGCAGCATCCTACCTGCCTCCCGGGTTTGCCGCATGGTTACCCGATATCATTGCCACGGGTTTAACGGGATTCCTGCTCTTGCATCAGGAAGGGTATTAGCCTGAACTCATTTCCGGACAATCGACGCATCATGCCGCCGAGGCAAGAATCTGCCTGAATTCCTCATTTAATATCGGATTGGCCGCCAGCACGTCTCCTTTCTTTAAATTTACTCGACCGCCATCCAATCCTGTCACTATACCTCCCGCCTCCTGCACCAGGAGAATGCCGGCGGCAACATCCCACGAACTCAGGCCCGCCTCCCAGTAAGCATCCAGCCGTCCCGCTGCCACGTAGGCCAGATCCAGTGCCGCTGAACCACCGCGCCGATAACCGCTGGCTTCCCGCATGCACGCCTCCATCCGTTTCTGGAAAACAGGCAACTGCTCCCGCCTGTAGGGTGGCAAGCCTGAAGCAAAGATGGCATCGGAAACCTTTTTCTCCGGCCCCACACGTAACCGCTGACGATTGAGGAAAGCTCCATTTCCGTTCCGGGCTTCAAAGGTCTCATTACGTATCGGATCATGCACCACGGCTAGCAACGGTTTGCCCTGCTTCCATGCCGCAATAGATACGGCAAAATGTGGATGTCCATGGATGAAATTGGTTGTCCCGTCCAACGGGTCGATATGCCATTGTACATCCGCGTCCGGATTTCTGCTGCCGGATTCCTCGGCGACGATTCCATGTGAAGGATAGTGTTTGTGAATTTCACGGATAATCAGAGCTTCGGACTTGCGATCTGCTTCGGTAACATAATCGCGGTCTTTTTTTTCTTCCACATGTAATCCGCTCCGATTGTCAAAAATACGGACCAGCAAATCTCCCGCACGGCGGGCCGCACGAACTGCTACATACAACAAGGCATTGCTCCAGTATTAATATTTAATGAATAAAATCATGGCGATCCTAACACACATCCATTGCTTCGAACATTTATAGTATGGTATTGCACGCCTGACAAAGACCGCTATGATAACTTGTGCGGAGGAAAGGGATGCAACGTAAACTCATACGATCATGGAAGCAAATGGGCCTGCTGGATAACAGGACGGAAACGACCAAAACACAACTACTACAAATCGCTGTCCGGCTTGTCCTTTCCATTCTCTTTCTGGTCTATATCATGGCACACGCACCACTTTTCGTGGCGCATCAGACCTTCTGCCTGATCTCGGTTAGCGTATATATTGCTTTTAACCTCGTTTGCATTGCATGGGTACGGTATGCGCCATATGCCGTGCCACGTATGCTTCTGGCACCCGTGTTCGATGTGTCTCTTACTGGCATGGGCATGTGGCTGGACGGGGGACATACCAGCCCTGTTTATCTGGTATTATACGTTATCATCGTTGGCAATGCTTTCCGTTTTGGCAATGTCATGTTGTTATACAGTCAGGCGCTCTCCTTTATCACCATGATTGGCATTTGTCTGATCACGGTTTACAACCTGAATATGGATCTGGACTGGCACTATCTGACCATCCAGTTGCTGGCACTTATTTTTATTCCGGGATACGCCTATTTACTTGAAAAACGTGTAGAAAAAGCTATTTATGCACGCCGCCGGGCTGAGCGTGAATCAGCCGACTTACTGGCAGGCAGTCCAATTCCCGCATTTACCTTCGAAGCAGGCAAAGATGGAGACCTGCACATCAGCTATGCCAATCCGGCCATCGCATCCATCAGTGTTTATACCCCACGCGCTATCACGGGCCGTTATGTGGATGCCATTGCCATCGCAGAAGATGGCGAGGAAATACGCCGATGCTGCCGTCTGGCACTGGAAGGTGATGATGGTTCAATATTACATTATTTTCATATTCGTGGTAAAAACGAAGAGGGTGAGCAACGTAATTTAATGTGTCAGGCCACCAGCATTCGCTGGCAGGGACGCCAAACAGGCCTGTGTCTGATGACAGACGTCACCGAAACCGAGAAACTTCATGATCAACTGGAATCGGCCCACAGGGCTGGCTATGTCAATTCAATGATTGCGGGGCTGACGCATGACTTCCGCAATATACTTACCCACATCATCGGCAATGCGGAAGTGCTGCAAATGGAGACCAGTGACCCGTCTTTTCAGGATAAACTTGGTGTCATGATTGAGGCAGGAGAACGTGGTTCCGAAATGATCACAAATCTTTTAAAGATGTCCCAGAAAAAGGATGTGGCACAACAAATATTCAACCTGGATACAGTATTGCCGGGGATTATAAATCTGGCCCGGGTTAAGTTACCCATGAATATCAGCCTGCAACACAGCATTCAGCCAAACCTGCCTGCATTATGTGGCAATCCGGCCCAAATTGACCAGGTGGTTCTAAACTTGATTGAAAATTCTGCCCAGGCGATTGGAGATGCAGGCTGCATTGTTATCTCGGTTGAGGCCGTAGACCATGCATTGGCCGCCCATGGCCTGCCCGCAATATGTATCACCGTGCATGATAATGGTTGCGGCATTGCCGAAAATGATTTGGAAAATATCTTCAAGCCATTCTGGACTTTGCATGAACACGAAGGCGGATCCGGGTTGGGAATGGCGATGGTCAAGCGTATCGTGGCAGGTCACCGGGGTAAGGTTGAAATTCAGTCTGAAGTAGGCAAAGGTACATCTGTAAAAGTTTATTTACCTCCAGCAGGTGCGCAAACGCCTGAGTTGCTATCCAGCATGTCTGCACCGGAATCCCTCCCTGTTAAACTAAAGCAAATCAAGCCATGGACCGTACTACTCGTGGATGATGACGCTGAAGTGCTGCATGTGCATGGCAACTTGCTGAAGCGCATGAGTCAGACCCTGTTAAAAGCGGAAAATGGAAAAACCGCACTGGCTCAATACCAGACACATCGAAATGAAATTAATATGATTGTAACCGATTATCGTATGCCTGTGATGGATGGCCTGGAAATGGCAAAAGCCATACGTGAGATAGACGCGGCCATTCCCATCCTGATGATTACCGGTTATGGCGAAGATGTACATTTGCGTGAATGCGTGAAACATCACATCACCATCATGAATAAACCTGTTTCGTTCCAGAAGCTGGCAACGCACATCGGCGCGCTGCAACTGCGCTAGGAGTCTGTCGGACTCCTAGACCACTCGTTCGTTACCACCATCCACGGAAAGCTGCGCTCCGGTGGTGCAGGTGAATAATGACCCGGCCATGGCCGAGGCCAGCTCGGCAACATGTCGCGATGTGACTTCCACGCCAAGCAGGTTGTTGGTTCTGTATTCCTCGACACTCAACCCGTACTTCCCGGCACGGCTGGCAAGGACTTCATCCGTCCATATTGCCGTATCGAACACGGCATTCGGATGCAGCATATTAACCCGGATTCCCTGGCTGGCCATTTCCAGCGCCGCCACCCTCCCAAGCTGGGTCAACCCCGCCTTGGCCACGGAATAGGCCGCTGCACCCGGCCCCGGCGCAGGCACGTTCTTGGAAGCGATGATTACCACGGCGGCATCCATACCCAACGCCAGATATGGCGTGCAATACGTGAGCAGCTGCTGATGACTGGTAAGATTGACGGCCATACTTTTGTCCCATGTTGCCGTATCCATTTCATCAATGGAACGGCTGGGCGGAAAGATGCCGGCATTGGAAATCACAATATCCATCCCGCCAAAACGCCGCACCGTCTCATCCACGGCGGCTTTCAATGCCACACCATCGGTCACGTCACAAACAAGCCCCAGCACCGCAGGCTGCGGAAACATATCCGCAACCACCGGATTCATGTCCAGCGCCACCACGGCTGCCCCCTGCCCGCATAACGTTTCCACACATGCCTTGCCGATCCCACTGGCTGCACCCGTAACCAGCGCCACCTTGCCCTGATGCAACAGCGCGCCGCCGCCCTTTTTTAATTTAGCCTGTTCCAGTTCCCAGTATTCAATATCGAACAAATCCTCTTGAGTAACCGGCGTCCAGCCGCCCATTACTCCGGCGCGCAGCACGGCAGGCCGAGTGTGCGCCGCGATATCGGCAACAATCCCGGCCTCCTTCACGCTACGCCCGAAACTGACACACCCATGCCCCGGCCATATTGCCCAACGTGGCGCGGCATCCAGACAAGTCAGCGTTCCCGGACCGGGCTGATCAACTGTATGACGATTAAAATAATCCCTATAGTTCCCGGCAAAGCTATCCACCGATGTCTCAATATCATCACCAACGATCAGCGGTGCAGGCTTCGTGCGAATCACGTGGTCGGGCGTCATCGTTCCTGCTACTACCGCATGAATTGCATCCTCACGACATGAAAAATCAACTGCTTCCGCCACCGTATCCCACCGGGCCACCATCGCCTTGCCTTTCACCATGGAAACCGTGCGGCGCAACCGGGCCAGATCAACCAAACTTTCTCTGGCTTTAACAGGCGTCACCTGAACCGGTGCATGCGTTTCCAGATAATCCTCTGCCCTGGAAACCAGCCGAATCATACGTTCGTAGCTCTCTTGCGCATCATCGGCAAAGGTGAACACCCCGTGATGCAACAGAACCATACCTTCAAGCTGGTCCCAATCCACATTGAATGTCAGATCACGAATAACCTTTGCCAGTATGAAGCCGGGCATCACATAGGGGACAACCAATACATGGTCACCATATAAATCCCGGATACGCGCCTCTCCATCCGGTGTATTGGTGATGGTCACCACGGCATCGGCATGGGTATGATCCACATACTGGAACGGAACCAGAGCATGTAGAATCGTTTCAACCGAAGGGTTCGGCGCAACCGGATCAAGCATCGCCGAACGCAACGCTCTGACCATGTCTGTGTCGCTTAACTCATCTAGCACGGCCAGTTTAAGTAAGGCATTCATGCGTACCGGTGCAAAGCCTGCGGTTTCAATCGTTGCCAGATCCCAACCGCTCCCTTTCACGTACAGGGTCTCGATTTTATCACCGAACATATCCGTTGCCACAGTCTTCACCGAAGTGTTGCCGCCCCCATGCAGAACCAGTGATGGCTCGCGCCCCAGCAAACGTGAGGCGTACACGCGCAATTGCAACGGATCATCCGAAAATTCCGCCACTTCATTGTTATTCCACAAGCTCTTCATATTTCATCCTTAAAATCGGGTAATAAACTATTTACAAAATCCGGCGCATCAAAGGGAACCAGATCCTCCAGCTCCTCTCCCACACCCGCATAACGAATCGGCAATCTGAATTTCTGTGATAATTGCAGCACAATGCCCCCCTTCGCCGTTCCATCAAGTTTGGTAACAATCAGTCCGCTTGTGCCTACAACTTCACGGAATTTCTCAACTTGCACAACGGCATTCTGGCCTGTCCCCCCATCCACCACATGCCATATCTCATGCGGCGCGCTATCCAGCGCCTTGCCAATAACACGATACACCTTGCCCAACTCACCCATCAGCCCCTTATCCGTCTGCACGCGCCCGGCAGTATCTATTATAACAACGTCATAACGTCGTGCCACACCACGCCGTACCGTATCGAATGCCACCGCCGCCGGGTCCGCACCGTCCCCCTGACGTACCAGATCGGCCCCGGCACGCTCTACCCATACAGCCAGCTGATCCATCGCAGCAGCACGGAATGTGTCGCAAGCCCCCACCAATACCTTTTTGCCCTCGGAACGGAATCTGGTCGCCAGCTTGCCGATGGTCGTGGTTTTCCCCGTGCCATTGACACCAACAACCAACAGCACAAACGGGCCATCAGCGGGACATGCTACGGGTTGCTGTGCCGGAAATGTTTCAAGCATGGCTGCGCGCAATGCATTGAGCGGGACTCGAGATTTCCTGGCGCGTGCAATCAATGATATGGCGGTTTCTACGCCACAATCTGCCATAATCAGGCCGTCTTCGATGTTTATCCAGTCATCCTCGGACAGATCTTTTGTTTCCTTTCCCGGCAGTATTTGTGCGAGATCCTCGCGGCTGCGCGACAGTCCCTTTCTCAGGCGGTTAAAAAACGTGCTCAATCCATCACTCCTTGGGGAAAATACACGTGGATGCTGGATGCAGGTGGAGATGGGGTCAAATATCTCTTTGAAGAAAATTTATCAGCACCTCGCAAATATATTCATCTGCTCCATTACTTACTCAATGGCATTGTCTCCTATCGGGCCAAAAGTTGTTTAAATATGGCTGTGGCCTGCCGCCCATTCCACTTACGCTCCCCGATAATACGGCCAATGATTTTTCCATCCCGGTCAATCAGGTAGGTGGTCGGTAAGCCACGCACTTCATAGCGGTTACGTACTTCTCCTTCGGGATCAATTACGACAGGAAAACTTAAATTCCGTTGCTGCACAAACTGTCGCACAGCCTGAAGGTTGCCCCGATCTACATTGACACCCAGCACCACCAGGCCGTCATCCCTGTACCGCCGCCACAATCGCTCAATCTGAGGCATTTCATGGCGGCAAGGCACGCACCATGTCGCCCAGAAGTGGAGCAACACCACCTTACCCCGATAATCCGCCAATGCCTTCTCTCCCCCGCCGAGCATGGCCAATGTAAAATCCGGTGCTGACTTGTGCACCTTGGGCTGTTGTATGCCAAAGGCGTCTAGTGTCTGCATAAGCGAACCAGCCTGGGTGGAAACCACCCAGGCCAGCATGATGATACCAAACAGAAGGAAATGCCTAACGCGCATGTGCTTTCAGATAGCCCGAAATTTGTCTCCATTCTTCCTTCGACGGTTCAGTCACGCTGCGTTCATCCATGCGTTGCTTCATCAGGCCCAGCATGTGCCGCCAGTGCGGCCAATCCAGCCGTTTGGGGCTCGGTAAGGTGTGGCAAGCGCTGCAATGGGTGGCAAACAGTTTACCTCCGGGTGAATCCGAATCGGGGATATTGCTCGCCCATGCGCTTGGTCCCCATGTCAGTAATAAAGCCATCAATAAAATTCTCATCATTTCCTCCTAAAATCCCAGATCGCTGATGGCCTTGCCAACAGGATGGGTCAGACTGCGAATACTTTTACTTGTCGGAATTTCCACATACCAGGTGAGCATTACGCCGAACTGATCCTTGA
>JAUZQZ010000081.1 GCA_030950745.1 Mariprofundaceae bacterium
GATGCAGGATTTCCGCCGCCATCTGCATGTCGTCGAATTCGTATCCGGTATTCTTCTGATGATAGTGGGAACACTCATTTTCATGGGCAGTTTTAGCACTCTGTCTGCATGGCTGCTTAAATACGCGCCTTTTTTGGCAAACATTGAGAGTTCACTTAATCCCTGATGAGACCGTAAAAAAATTGTCCATAGCTCATTCCACAGTTGACCATCCCGTATGCCAGTGCTTCAATGGACACATGCAGGATACCGATCCCAAACAAGCCTTTGCCGAACGCAAGGAAAAACTATCTGTGGCGTTGGCAAAAATTCGCCGCAACATGGAAGGGCTGATGGCTGAAAACCAACGCCTGCGGGAAGTAGTCCGTTTGGCGGAAAGCGAATTGCGTAAACGCCGTGACCAGGTTCAGCAACTTGAGAACGAGTTACATGGTCTGGACGACAAACGGCTGGAAGCCAGGGGTCGCATGGAAAATGTTATGGAAAAACTGGATCACCTGATGACTCAGCCGGAGAAGCCGGAATCATGAGCCAGTCCGTGAAAGTAACCCTCATGGGGCGTGATTTTTCTATCCGAACGCAGGACGATCCCGAGCAGGTTCAGGCCGCCGCGCAACTCGTGCAGGAACGGGTGGATGAACTGCGTAAGCTGGGCACGACGGTAGCCTCAGATCGGCTGCTGGCACTGGTCGCGCTCAATCTGGCCGGGGAGTTTTTGCGGAAAGAGGAAACACAGCATCAGGATTTGGGCGGCTTGCTATCTGATCTTGATATTGTAGTCTCACAGGCACAGGGTTTAGCGGAAGCGCCCCTGCGTTGAGCGCAAGGCAACTATTGCCCGAGCCGATAACTGCTGAAAGGGAGCTTAGCTATCCTGATTGTGTGTATCCCCGGTCGTCTATGCGATCATACGGGAAACCTGATGTCAGGATGCGGCGCCCACTTCGTTTGAAGGGTTCGGCAGCATTTAGCCATAACGCCAGCGCGGGGGTGCCCTGTTTTTTCTTACTCATGCTAAATCCGGCATAATAATGAAGCCTTCTGCATAATGAATATAAAACAACAATACCGGCAGCAAGCACTCAAACGTCGGCGGGTGCTCCCCCCCGAAGAACGCATAGAAGCAGCCACACACATCCAGAACACGTTATTATCGAAGCTTGAACAGCAGGGGCTTACAACTGCCCCCATGCTCATCTACCGGGCTATGGATGATGAGGTAGATACCCGTCATGTGCTGTCCATACAGCGCCCCCTGATGTTTGCGCCATCCACCCACGGCCATGACGCCATGCAGTGGCATGAGGTGACTCCGGACACCTGCTGGGAAACCGGTAAATTTGGTGTCGCGGAACCAGTCAATAGCCATTTGTGGGAACCAGTGTTGGGAAAGGCTGTGCTTATTTGCCCTTTGGTGGGGTTTGATCGTGCGGGCAATCGTCTGGGACTTGGCATGGGATGCTTCGACCGTTGGCTTGGCCGATTCGGCGAACACCTTCTAAGCACCATTGGGCTGGCTTTTTCATGTCAGGAAGTGCCAACCATTCCGGTCGAACCACACGATGTTCCACTGAATATCATTATTACCGAACGGGAGACCATTGAATGCCGGAAACAGTGAACATTCTCGCCATTGGCGACATCATCGGAAAGGCAGGAAGACGAGCATTGAAGGAGCATCTTCCGAACCTGATTGATCATCATAACGTAGATTTTGTAGTCGCTAACGGCGAAAATCTTGCCGCAGGTTTTGGTCTGACTGAAAAAACAGCGGAAGAAATGTTCTCCATCGGTATCGATGTTCTCACCAATGGTAACCACTGTTGGGATCAACGCGAGATTATGCCTTTGATGAATGAGGATGAACGGCTAATTCGTCCTGCCAATTTTACCGAAAATGCCCCGGGACGTGGCTGGACGGTACGTGAGACACCCAGCGGACACAAAATCGCGGTAATCAATCTCATTGGACAGGTGTTCATGGGCACATGGGATTGTCCTTTCCGTGCTGCCGATCATGCATTGGTTGAAATACCATCAGATGTGAGCGCGATCCTGGTAGACATACATGCTGAAGCGACCAGTGAAAAGATGGGGATGGGCTGGTATCTTGATAATCGCGCCTCATTCGTGTTTGGCACCCACACGCATGTGCCGACCTGCGACGAAATCATTCGCCCTCAGGGCTGCGCCTATCAGACTGACCTGGGTATGACGGGCTCCTATCAGTCCATTATCGGCATGCAGGTGGAAGGGGCATTGAAACGCATGGTACAGAGACTGCCACAACGTTTTCAGGCGGTAGAGCGAGGTGCCAGCATCTATGCCACGCTCGTGAAAGTGGATGCTGCAACCCGGCATGCGCAAAGTATCGAACGCATCCATGTTCCGCCCAACTGAACAAGCACCGCATAAAGAATATTTTCAACGCAGGGGACACAGGCTGGCAGTAAGCATGTAGCCCTGTCTTTTCCTCTGCATCCCCTGCGATGAAATAATCTACTGCGTTGACAACACCGGTCAGGCTACGGCGGATGACTCCGGAGTATCAGCAAACGTTTTCAGTTTCTTGGCCCGTGACGGGTGCCGTAACTTACGCAAAGCCTTGGCCTCGATCTGGCGTATACGCTCGCGGGTCACGCCAAACTGCTTACCCACCTCTTCCAGCGTATGATCGGTATTCATGCCAATGCCGAAGCGCATGCGCAACACCTTCTGTTCGCGCTCGGTCAACTGACCCAAAACTTCAAGCGTCGCTTCGGCAAGTGCCGCATTTACAGCTCCGTCGAGAGGATTCTCGGCATTTTCATCCTCAACGAAATCCTTGAGTTGTGAATCTTCCTCGTCGCCAATGGGTGTTTCCAGCGATACCGGTTCTTTGGCCACTTCGAGAATCTGGCGTACTTTTTCTTCCGGCATTTCCAGATGCTCGGCTAATTCCTCCGGCGTAGGCTCACGGCCGATTTCCTGGGCAATGCGGCGGGAAACACGCATCATCTTGTTAATCGTTTCAATCATGTGCACCGGAATACGAATCGTGCGCGCCTGATCGGCAATGGAACGGGTGATAGCCTGCCTGATCCACCACGTTGCATAGGTGGAAAATTTATATCCACGCCGCCATTCAAACTTGTCCACCGCCTTCATCAGGCCAATATTCCCTTCCTGAATCAGATCAAGGAAGCCCAGGCCGCGATTGGTGTACTTCTTGGCAATGGAAATAACCAGGCGTAAATTGGCCTCAATCATTTCGCGCTTCGCCTGACGCGCCTTGGCTTCACCCATGGTCAATCGCCGCGCGACCTGTTTAAGTTCATGAACATCCAGTTCAATTTCCTGCTCCACACGTTTGATGCGGCGCTGATTTTCCCGAACCTTGCCGGCAACGGCATCCAGTGCCTCAGCCCATGCCGCACCATCATGCTCGGTTAAAAGGGCATCCACCCAGCGCTCGTCATTTTCCATGGGCTGGAAGCTCTCAATGAACAACTTACGCGGCATTTTGGCTTTAAACGCCAGATCACGGATAACCCGCTCATACTTGCGCACGCGTTCGACCGCGTTCTTGAACCGCTGAACCAGCATATCAATTTGCCTGCTGGAAAACGGAATGCTGACCAATTCGGCAAGCATCCCCTCCAGCGTCTTTTTCAGTGCAGCCGCACCCTTGGCGTCCTCCGGCTTGGCATTCTGTTGTTTCTTTTGTTTGAGGAATTTGGT
Source organism: Mariprofundaceae bacterium (assembly GCA_030950745.1). Lineage (GTDB taxonomy): Bacteria > Pseudomonadota > Zetaproteobacteria > Mariprofundales > Mariprofundaceae > JAUZQZ01. The sequence goes on from JAUZQZ010000081.1 coordinate 3,721, forward strand.
ATGCAGTTTCTTGGCTGCGCGGAAATGCGTAATGGCCTTTTCCAACTGTTCTTCCCGGGTAATCACCATTTCCTGCATCGGCGTGCCATCCGGCGTGGCTTTGCGCGCCTTGATGGCTTCATCCAGTTTTTCCTGATCAATCGGCTGATTCTTGTTAGCAGCCTCGTCTTCGTCATCATCCAGATCATCATCGGCCGATTTGTTCAATTGCGACTCATATTGTGCAATCGCCGCGGCATTCACAACCTTGTCATCAATATCAAGAACATGGCGAAGATCGGCATCCTCTTCCTGCGCCTTGTCACCCAACAGCATGATTTCCCGGAATGTGGCCGGACACAGGCAAATCGCTTCCAGCACCTGCATGCGTCCTTCCTCAATACGGCGGGCAATCTCAATTTCGCCTTCACGCGTCAACAGCTCAACCGTTCCCATCTCGCGCAGATACATGCGCACCGGATCGTCAATACGAACCACTGTTCCCAGTGTTGTCGTATCCGCCCGCAAAGCCGAATCTTCCTTACGCAGACGATCCTTGCGAATGCTGTATTCACTGTTTGGCGCACGTTCCGGATCCACCACGTCAATGCCCATCTCGGTGAACAGATTGATGACTTTCTCGACCTGATCCGGCGATACCAGCCCTTCAGGCAAATGTTTATTCAAATCATCATAAGTAATGAAGCCTTCCGCTTTGCCACGCGCCATTAAAGCGCCCATATTCTGAAGCCTTACCTGTTCTTTATTCGGCATTGATATCAACCTCTTTGAGTTTTTTTGTAATCTCTTGTAATCGCTTCAGGCGATATTCCGCCTGTTCAGGTGGGGCTGGCTGTTTACGCAGTTGCTTCAAATGCCTCTCTTGCATAAGCAGCAACAGTTTACGGTACTCACCATCCGAAATGTCTGATTGACTGGCCCACAGAGGAATGCGTTCTTCCTGCGGAAAATCAAGCAATAACGCCTGCACAACACATTCGTTCGCAGCCGCTAATTCTAAAGCGCGGGTGTATACATCATTCAGGCCTGTATCGTCAAGGATAAAATTATCTTCCCCCTGTAACAGAAAGGAAATTCGAGACGGTATTTGAAGAAGCGCAGCCAGAAACCTCTCCTGATTCCGTGCTGATGGAGAAGCATAGGAGGATACGGAACGCGTTGCCTTAACCGGCTTGCTTTGCTCCCTGAGTTTCAATCCGGTGTCAGCCTCAGCCTCCTGCCGCCAGGCTTGTTTCAGGTAATCGTCCTTCATGTCGGCCAGCATGGCATCCGCTTTTTTGGCCATGCGAGCACGCCCCTCTGCACCTCGCCCGGCGAGCGAACGCAGGCCGTCGAGCCATGTATTCAACACAGGTTTGGCATCAGCCTCCAACCGCTTTTTGAACGCGTCAGGGCCCTCTTTCTGCAACAGGCTGTCCGGATCCTCTCCATCGGGCAGATACAGGAAACGCGGGCCATGTTCTGAAACCAGTATCGGTAACATCCGTTCCAGCGCCCGCCATGCGGCCTGCCGTCCGGCGCGGTCGCCATCAAAGCAAAATACAGGCTCGGCGTGCAGGCGTAAAATCTCACGTAGCTGCCGTTCGCCTATGGCCGTGCCCAACGATGCCAGCCCGACCGGCAACCCATGCGCCGCCAACGCCAGTACATCCATATAACCTTCCACAATCACCAGAAGCTTACGTTTGCGAATGGCGTCACGATGCTCATAATAACCATAGAGCAATTCCGACTTGTGATAATAGGGTGTTTCAGGTGAATTCAGGTATTTGGGTTCCCCTTTCTCCATAATGCGTCCACCGAAACCCACTACATGGCCGCGCCGGTCACGGATGGGAAACATGACCCGCGCACGAAAACGATCCGCATAACCGCGATCCCCCTTGAACAGCAGTCCCACCGCTTCCAGTTGGGCCAGTATCCGGTCATCCTGACCGAAACTCTTCTGCATAAAACCATAGCCCGGAGGAGCGTAACCCAGCCTGTATTGCTGGATGATGTCTTCAGGCAGTCCCCGCCGCTGGAAATACTCCCGCGCTGATTTCCCCTGCTCCGCCTTCAATGCATTGGAAAAAACACTGGCCGCACGATCCAGCAAAGCAAGCGCCTGCTTCTTCCTTGCTTCCTCCTGCGGTGCGGGACCGCTGTCTTTTGGAACTTCGAGCCCTGTTTTTTCAGCCAGATATTCGACGGCCTCCGGAAAGGAATAACCATCATGCTCCATCAGGAATTGAAAAGCGCCTCCGCCCTTGCCGCATCCGAAGCAGTAGTAGAGCTGTTTGTCGGCAGAGACCGAAAACGAGGGGGATTTTTCATGGTGGAACGGGCACAAACCCATGAAATTGGCCCCGGATTTCTTTAGCTCCACATACCGTGCAATCAATTCAATAAGGTCGGTGCGAGCCACGATTTCATCGAGAAACGCGGAAGGAAAATGTGCCATGGCCTTATCTAGCCGACATGGAGGAAATATTCAACATGGAGGTTATCTATCCTCTCGCGTATGCGATAACCGCAAGAGGTAAAGCGTTGATTCCTGTATCTCGTAACGCATCTCGTAGCGATTCACAATGATTCGCCGTACCTCGCGCGGTTCGAACTCAAGCAGTTGCTCACCAATACGAGGGTTCATTAACAGGTTTTTTGGCGCTGTAGTGAGCATTTGCACGGTAAGAGCCGCAGTTTGCCGGTTTACAGCAGCCAGAAATTCGTACAGCCGTGCAAGATCGGAAAGTACTTTATGCGTCCATTTAACCTGCATTAACGCGGTATCGGCAACGGCTTGCCAGTACTGAGGCTGTCGGCCCATGCCTGAACTTCATGGTGTTCAATGAGTTCTCCTGCATCCACATCGGACAGTGCCTCTCGCGTCAAACGGTTACGCTCTTCTTCCTGCTGTATCCAGTCGGACAGCGCCTGTTTCATGATCCATCCACGAGACCGCTCCAATCTACTCGCTATTTTATCGACTTTCTTAGCCAGCGTTAGCGGGATGTGCGCCGTGAGAACCTTGGTTTCTGCGTGTGCCATTTCATACTCCTATTGTGTATGATTGTAATTGAATCATAATGATTCATATTGAATTATTCAATAATAAATCCAAAGGGCTTTGCACCGCTGCAAGGTTTTGCTGTAGCACATGCGTATAAATCTCCGTGGTTTTCACATCCGCATGGCCGAGCAGCTTCTGCACCACGCGGATATTTGTTCCATTTTCCAATAAATGCGTGGCAAAGGAATGGCGCAGCGTATGCGATGTCACACGTTTGTTGATATCCATCTTCTGCCTTGCCCGGCGAATCGCCTTCTGCAAATTGGATGCATTCACATGATGCCGCCGGATTTCGCCTGTTTGCGGATCTTTTGATAATGTTTTCGATGGAAACACATATTGCCATTCCCATGATTTCGGTGCATTCGGGTATTTTCTGGCCAGTGCTCCCGGCAGCCAGACATTGGCATGCCCGTCCTGCAAATCCTGCTCAAAAACACGGCGCACCTTTTGCAGGTGTGCCTGCAAATCCTCGCGTACGGATTCAGCCAACAGAGTGGTGCGATCCTTATCGCCTTTACCCGCTCGTATAAGCAGGTAACCGTTATCGAAATCCACATCCTGCACGCGCAGACGCAGCAACTCCTTCAACCGCAAGCCGCCGCCATACATCACCCGCGCCATGAGCGCCGCATCACCACGTAAGGCTCCCAGCAATCGCACCATCTCATCTCGGCTTAACACCACCGGCAGACGCGGCGGCCTTTTGGCGCGAATGGCGGCAACATCTTCGGCAAAAGGTAAATCAAGCACCTGCCGGTAAAGGAACAACAGTGCATTAAACGCCTGATTCTGAGTGGAGGCGGCCACGTTCTTTTCGACCGCCAAATAGCTCAAATAACGTTCAATTTCGTCTTTTCCCATCTCCCTGGGATGCCGTTTGTTGTGAAACAGAATGTATTGTTTGATCCAGTGGACATAGGCCTTCTCGGTTTGATGGCTATAATGATGGTAACGTAATACCTCGCGCACCTGATCCAGTAATTTGACGGCTTTTGGCCGAAAGCCCTCTGTGCTGCGCCTTTCCTTGTGACCGTAAACAGACATATCGCATATATTCCTCTTTTCACTTCCAGTACGCAATAAAAAGGACTACTGTTCCGTTTATGTATAGAAAATTTCAGGATAGGCATTCCCGATATTGGGATTGTTAGATTACTTTGAAAGATATGAGCATATATTTAGAAATAGAAGGCTTGGACAATGACGCTATTCTGTGGCGGTATATGGATATTGCAAAATTCATTTCAATGTTGGAACAGAATTCTATTTGGTTGGCTAGAGCGGATACCTTTGGTGATAAGCATGAAGGTCGTTTCCCCGATGAAATGCGTGAGTATATTGATGCCGCGCGAGATAATTAAGGGGTGGAACGCGCGATAAATACAAAATACCGCACTTTCACAATGTG
>JAUZQZ010000082.1 GCA_030950745.1 Mariprofundaceae bacterium
GTCCGCTGGGAAGGCGCAGATCCAGTACCGCTTCCACGGCATTGGCCTGGGAAATCCAGTGAGATGCCTGTGGCAAGCCATCGGGAAGGGCTACGCCGTGTGTCACCAGAGCCAGCTTGGTGCGGCCGGAATTATCAAAAACCGTCATGACTTTGGCCGTTGTTTAGGGCCTGTCCCAGACACTAGGCAGATTTCTCCACCAGAATCTTCCACTGACTGTCAGAAATCTTCTCCTGCACAAGCACCTTCTGCCCCTGTTCTTCCAGAGAACGCGGAACATTCTCGATGGGTTCGCCATCATCAAGAACCACTGACAGGCGCGCGCCAGCCGGCAGCGTTTCCAGTTTCAGTTTAGTCTTGACGAAATTCATCGGACAGGCCACACCTGTGAGGTCTAGCAGAATTGGCTCCCCATCACCGCTTGATGCCTGTTTCACAGCAGACGCATCCGGCGCGGACGGTGCTTTGGATTCTTCCTGAGGTACCGGTGCAAACCGGACGGATGCCAGATCAACAAAGGCTCCAACCACATCCCGCAAGGCGGTAACGCCCGGTGCAGGATCAGTGATATTGACGTTCATCAATGCCGATGTCGCCCTGGCTAAACCATCGGATGCCTCCTTGTCGGCCGTGGCAAGACCAGCCAGCAGGCCAAAAACCTGCGCATCATCCTCCGGCTTTTCACCGTAGACGACCAGAAAGGCTCGTGCGGTGGAGATGGCGGACTGCTTGTAGCCCTCCTGTGCCTCGGCCCAGAACATGGAATCCAGATGGGCACTGCCGACACGTAATTCGTATTGAGCCTCGGCAATCAGCGCATCGGTCATGCCAACCACGGCGGCGGCGCACTCGCCCGGTTTGTTATCCTTGGTCGAGAAAGGTTGATTCTCGCTCCAGTCATACATCAACCCTTCAACCTCGCCCTCGCCGGCGGAAAATGGTGCCAAAATAGTGTTGATGCCATCCTTGCCAACGCGAGCTGCCCAGTCATGCACGCTTTCATCCGCTTCCCGCTCCTCCTGATAGGTACGAAGCACAGCGATTCCCGCTTCCGGTGCACGCTTGGCTGGCACGGGATTGGTGGCATAAGCAAAGGCTTCGCCCGCTTTGCCTGAACCGCCTACATGCAATTGATAATGCGGCACCGCCCTGCCCTCGATCTTCTTCGCCAGACCGTGAAACCCGAGATCAGCGATATGATGTTGGCCACAGGAATGTTGGCACCCTGAAATTTTGACCTGTATTCCAGCAAGGTCGGGATAACTCGCGGTCAACTTTTCAAGCTCCGGTTTAATCGTGTCGGCCAGCCCATAGGAATTGGTGATAGCCAACCGGCAGGATTCCACACCGGGACACGCCGTCACATCGGAAATGCCACGTGCATGCCTGGTCGTAATCCTGGCGGCATCCAGAATGGCCACCACCTCACCCGTTTTTTCCGATGCAACACCGGTGATGACCATACCCTGTTCCGGTGTGACGCGAATATCGTTGCTGCCGCCCGCGCGTGCTGCCTCTGCCACGGCATGGCACTGCGTCGGTGTCAAATCGCCACGGAACAGATTGAGCAGCACAGCCTTGCGATTGTCATGTTGATCCACTATCGGGTCGCCATGAAACGGAAGCGGGCCGGACGGTTCACGCCAGTTGGCTTCCATGTATTCCGGATCGGCGCCGTGCGCCTTTTCCACAGCCGCCCGTTCCTTGCGATACAGATCAATAAAGCCTTCAGCGCCCAGTTTCATCAATACGTACTTCATACGCGCCCGCGCCCGGTGTTTACGATCCGAAAACCTGAAATGAATGCGCATCAGCGCCTCACCCACGAGCAGCAAATCCTTTTCTTCGATAAAATCTTCCAGCTTGATTGCCGAAACCGGCTGGGTGGACAGCCCGCCAGCCGCCCAGACTTCAAAACCATGTTTGCCGTTTTCCGCTTTCGCTATAAAGCCGATATCATGCATCGCCGAAAGCCCGCAGTCCGTGGCGCAACCCGAAAAGGTCACTTTGAATTTACGCGGAAATTGCTGCGTTAATGGATGCCGCAAATAAAAATCGGCAAAACGCTGAGCATGCACACTAACATTGGCATGCTCGGCTGGGCATACGCCGGATAGAAAACATGATGTGACATTGCGTACGGTATTGCCACAGGCCTCGCGCGTGGTCATGCCCGCTTTGGCCAGTGCGCGCAGGATGGCAGGCGTATCCTTCAGAAGCAGAAAATGCGCCTGAATATCCTGCCGCGTTGTCACATGGACCAGTTTGGGCGCACCAAGCTCGCCGGCATACTGGCCCACAATATCGGCAATCACATCCAGTTGCGCAGGCGTTAAACAGCCTCCGGGCAGTTTTATGCGCACCATCTGCACACCATCCTGCCGCTGGCCATACACGCCCATTTGCAATCGGAATGGCAAGAAGCGTTCCTCGGGCATGCGCCCATCCAGGAATGCCTTTAATCCTGCTTCATATTCCTCAATATCGCCTTCACTGGCGAAATTCATCGGCTCAACTGCTGCCATGTTTCTGCTCCTTATTCATTTCCAGTGCCTCAACCTTGAGCGGTGCGCAATTCACACGCCTCATCATAAGTAATCAAATCCTTAATGGTCGCTTCTTTCGAACACAACGGGCAGGCCGGATCCTTGCGAAGCTTCAGTTTACGCCACTCCATGCGCAGCGCATCAAAGGTCATAAGATAGCCCGACAGGGAATCGCCAATGCCCAGTAACTCCTTAATAACTTCCACAGCCTGAATCGTGCCTACAGATCCGGCCAATGCGCCCAAAATCCCTGCCTCGGAACAGCTTGGCACCAGGCCCGCCGGAGGCGGTTCGGGATACAGGCAGCGATAGCACGGGCCTTCCCTGTCCGTATGGGGCTTGAATGTCGTCACCTGCCCTTCGAAGCGGAACATCGCGCCTGAAACCAGTGTTCTCTGTTCGAAAAAACAGGCATCGTTGACCAAAAAACGAGTTGGAAAATTGTCACAACCATCCACAATTACATCGTAATCCCGGATAATCTCACGCACATTCTCCTCGGTGACACGCTCGGTGTAGGTAATAACATTCACATCCGGATTCAGCGCTTGTATAGTCTTTTTCGCGCTCTCTACCTTCTCCATGCCAATGCGTTCATTGTTATGAATAATCTGACGTTGGAGGTTGGACATATCCACCACGTCGGCATCGGCGATGCCAATGGTTCCCACGCCTGCTGCCGCCAGATAATAGGCCACGGGGCTACCCAGACCACCCGCACCAATCATAAACACTTTGGACTCAAGCAGCCTGGACTGTCCCTCGCCACCAACCTCCGGCAGGATAATATGGCGCGAATAGCGCTCGATTTGTTCTTCCGTAAAATCAATCACTTACACTCTCCAATTACTGTTAAACTTCAATTCCTTTAAATAAATCCGTGGACATATAGCGTTCCGCCATGGATGGCAGGATGACCACAATACGTTTGCCCTCCATATCCGGTCTTGCTGCCACCTTCAGTGCCGCAGCCATGGCCGCACCGGAAGAAATACCACCGGCAATACCCTCCTCATCCGATAAGCGCCGCGCCGTACTCAAAGCATCTTCATTGCTGACCTTCTCCACACTATCAACGATATCCACGTTCAGGTTCTTCGGGATAAAACCCGCGCCAATACCCTGTATTTTGTGCGGCCCTGGCTGACCTCCGGAAATGACAGGTGAATCAGCAGGCTCTACCGCAATAGCCTGAAAATCAGGATTACGCGATTTAATCACTTCAGCCACACCTGTAATGGTTCCGCCCGTGCCCACACCCGCGACAATGGCGTCCACATGGCCATTGGTATCCGTCCAGATTTCCTCCGCTGTCGTTTTACGATGAATTTCCGGGTTAGCCGGGTTTTCAAACTGCTGCGGCATGAATGCACCTTCGGTCTTGCTAACGATTTCAGATGCTTTTTCAATTGCACCCTTCATGCCCTTTTCCGCCGGTGTTAATTGCAGTTCCGCACCCAGCAGTTTCAGCAACTTGCGCCGCTCCAGACTCATGGATTCCGGCATAGTGAGAATACAACGATACCCCTTGGCGCGCGCAACAAATGCCAGCGCGATGCCTGTATTGCCACTGGTTGGTTCCACGATTACGCCACCCGGTTTGAGGCTTCCATCCGCTTCGGCGGCCTCAATCATCGCTTTGCCAATACGGTCCTTAACGGAATTGAGCGGATTGCGGAATTCCAGCTTTAATAAAATTTCAGCCTTTAAATCACCACCCATGCGTTGCAAGCGCACCAGGGGCGTATGCCCCACTGTTTCCGCGATATTATTAAATATAGCCATAACACACCTCATTTACTGTTGATAATTATTTCAACAACAATATTACTGTACTTTACAATAAAAAGGAACCCTGACCGGCACGGCATGCTCAGCCTTCGATAATGTTCTGTTCGATGGGTTCGACGTGTACGCCTTGCGCTTTAAGCCAGACCAGAGCCTGCTCGACGGCATCTTGTGTGCCCTCAAGCTCCAGTCCGACGAGGCCCATGTCCTCTTTCACCTCAGCGGTGCGGATATTGGTCATCACGTCAAACTCCCGCCCTAACTTCCAGATCAGAGGTTCACGTACCGTTTTCTTTGAAAATGTCAGATAAACACGCTGTTTCAAAACAATCTCCGGATGCTCAGGCGTTCCCGCCTGCAATGGCGGGCACAATGGACACCTGATCGTTGTCTGCCAGCGGCGTATCTTTGCCTTGAAGGAAACGCACGTCTTCGTCGTTCACATAAATGTTCACGAAACGTCGAATATCGCCAGCTTCATCGCACAAGCGCTCCTTCAGCCCGGCATGCGCGCTTTCCAGATTCTCAATCATTTCACCCACATTGGCCGCTTCAACCGACACCTCATCGGTACCACCGGTCAGCTTACGCAACGGGGTTGGAATACGTACGGTTACACTCATGTTATCACTCCTGTCATTTGCTATTTCTTAAAATTATGCTGCCAGCCGCGCCGCATCCGCTTCGGCCAACGCATCAAACTCATCCAGGCTCGGACCGATAATGCGTGGCTCCGTCACCTTACCGGCAATCGCTTCCTGCGTCTTTAGACCGTTGCCCGTTACACACAGGACAATCGACTCGTCACGCGGAATACGGCCCTGCTCAATCAGCTTCTTCGCCACACCAAGGGTAACGCCCCCGGCAGTTTCCGTGAAGATACCCTCGGTTTCGGCCAGGAGACGCATTGCTGCCACGATTTCATCATCAGACACATCCTCGGACCATCCGTCAGTTTCACGTATCACCCGATTGGCGTAATACCCGTCCGCCGGATTACCAATAGCCAGCGATTTGGCAATGGTGTCAGGTCGCACCGGATGAATCAGGTCCGTCCCCTCCTTCACCGATTTGGAGATTGGTGAACAACCCGTAGCCTGTGCACCATACATTTTGGTCTGCACATCCTCCACCAGCCCGAGCTGAACAAATTCCTTAATGGCTTTATGAATTTTGGTGCACAGCGAGCCCGAGGCCATCGGCACCACCACATGTTTCGGCGCACGCCAGCCCAGTTGTTCCATCACCTCATAACTGAGCGTTTTCGATCCTTCGGCATAAAACGGGCGCACATTGACGTTCACAAAAGCCCAGTCGTACTTTCCGGCGATTTCGGAGCAAAGGCGGTTCACATCATCATAATTGCCCTTGATGCC
>JAUZQZ010000083.1 GCA_030950745.1 Mariprofundaceae bacterium
ACTGCCATATGCCTCATCAAATCTCATCCTCCTGACCTCCTGTAGCACTTCTGTTCGTCTCATCTTTGATCACCTCTGCGGTGATTATCAGACCGGACAACTCTCGTGCTACTGTGGCGGACAGGTTATGTGTTGCTGACAATATGAATATTTTTACTTGCAAGGGTAAATTATCCGGATATATTACCCGCTATGGGTAAAATAACACATAGACTGTTTGATCTGACACTTCCTGCGCATAAGTCGTCTTTTTTATGGGGGCCGCGAAAAGTTGGCAAAAGCTATTGGTTGAACAACTATTTAAAGGATTTTATTTTAATTGATTTATTAAAAACAGATGTTTATGCGGACTATATTACAAGACCTTCCCTGCTGCGGGAAAGATATCAGGATACAACAAAACTTATTGTCATTGATGAAGTGCAAAAGGTTCCGGCTATTCTGGATGAAGTGCATTGGCTTATCGAAAACAGGGGAATCTCTTTTCTGTTGACAGGCTCAAGCGCCAGGAAATTAAAGCGAGGGCACGCCAATCTTTTAGGGGGGCGAGCCTGGCGGAAAACAATGACTCCGCTGTCATACTTTGAAGTTGACGATTTTGATCTTGAGAAAGTGATGTTTACAGGGCTGTTGCCGCCTCATTATCTGTCACCGAATCCGATTGAGGATTTGCGCGCGTATGTCGCTGATTATCTGAAGGAAGAAATTGCCGCTGAAGCATTAACGCAAAATATTCCAGCTTTCGCAGATTTCCTGAGGGTGGCGGCCTTAACTTCCAGTGAACTCATCAACTATACAAATATAGCCAGAGAAACCGGCGTATCACATAAGGTCGTGCGCACTTATTTTGACATTCTCGAAGATACATATCTTGGTTTTCGGGTTCCTGCCTGGAAAAAATCCCAAAATCGCAGAATGATTATGACCGAAAAGTTTTATTTTTTTGACGTGGGTGTTTCCAACTATCTAGCCAGACGCAGGCCTTTATTGGGCAGTTCTGAATTTGGCAAATCATTCGAGCATTATATCCTGATGGAACTAAGGGCGTATCAAGCCTATAAGAACCCTGATCTTCCTGTGACCTACTGGAGAACAAGCACTGGCCTGGAAGTGGATTTTATTCTGGGCGACAAACAGCTTGCTTTGGAAATAAAGAGTTCCCGCAGAATTCATCAAAGAGATTTAAAAGGGCTTCAAGCCCTTCAGCACGATGGCCCGGTTCAGCATTGTCTGCTTGTTTGCCTGGAACAAGAACCGCGAACCCTGTCAGGAGACATTAAAATCGTTCCATGGAGGGTGTTTCTCGAAAAATTATGGGCTGGCGATTATGTTTGAATGAGAACTGCATCGATGCGCGTTACTTCGTGCGTGAGGCATGCTTCTGGCCGTTTGTGTTCAAGGTGGCCGGTTCCGCCGAAAATGAAGTGTCGAATATTGAGGTTCGTCTCGCCGCATAACGAGTTAGTTCTTTGCATTGGCAAATCGGTAAACAAGAGGTGTTGATATGCATTGCTTCCATACGTAAGTATTGACAATTATCTTTCTGCATATACAATAAACAAGTGGAATTCGAGTGGAACGAGGAGAAGTGCAAGGCAAACCGGGTCAAGCACGGGATTGATTTTGACGTCACCGCTGATTTTGATTGGTCGCTTGCCTGGACCAAAGAAGATAAACGGCTGGACTACGGGGAACCTCGCTATATCTCCATTGGTCCCATTCGCGGTCGGCTCCATATAATGGTCTGGACGCTACGTGGCGATGTGGTACGCATCATCAATTTCCGCAAAGCTAACAGAAGAGAGGTTAGGGATTATGTCAGTCAAACATAAGATTATCATGCCAACTGAAGAAGAAGATGCCGCCATCAACGCAGGCATTGCATCTGATCCGGAAGCGGCTGAACTCACTGCTGAAGACTTTAAGCGCATGCAACCGGCGTCAGAAGTCCACCCGAGCATTGTAAAGGCTTACAAAGAAGGACGGATTCGCATGCCCGGCCAACGGGGTCCGCAAAGGGCTCCACGGAAGTTGCCAATTAGTATTCGGTTATCCCCTACCGTTGTAGAACATTTCCGCGCCTCTGGAAAAGGCTGGCAATCACGCATAGATAAAGCGCTTAGAGAATGGATTAAGGAACACAAAGAAGCTGCTTGATCAACCGTGGGGCTGACCCTTGTCCTGATGTAATGAGCCGTTTATCTTGGCGACAAAGCACCATCAACATACAAGGAACAACAATCATGAATACACTGCTGCGCAGAACTTTGAGCCGGTCGCGCAGACCGGAACACTGAAAATGGGACAGGACACTAGCCAAAACGAGTCTTCCGGATTTTCGTGGCAGCGCATTGTGCCGTTGCTGGTGCTTGCTGCCGGTCTGGCGGCTTTCTTTGCCCTTGATCTGAACCGTTATTTGAGTTTTTCGGCATTGGGGGAAAATCGTGTGGCATTGCTGGACTGGGTTGGTGCCAACAGTCTGGCTCCTGTTATTTATATATTGGCCTATATCATTGTGGTCGCATTTTCGCTGCCCGGCGGGGCGGTGATGACCATCAGCGGCGGGTTCCTGTTTGGTGCGGTGATGGGGGGTATCTATGCGGTTACGGGGGCGAGTCTGGGCGCGGTCGCCCTGTTTCTGATTGCCAAGACGTCACTCGGCGATTTTTTACTGGCCAAGGCGGGCCCGGCAGTAAAGAAAATGCAGGCAGGCTTCGAGGAAAATGCGCTCAGTTACATGTTTGTGCTGCGGCTGGTTCCTCTGTTTCCGTTTTTCCTGGTGAATCTGGCACCGGCATTCCTTGGCGTGCCGTTGCGTGTGTATCTCATTGCCACGTTTTTCGGCATCATGCCCGGTACGTTTGTGTATGCTCTGGTTGGGGCGGGCTTGGGTAGTGTGTTTGATCGCGGCGAGGCGTTTACGCTGGCGGGCGTGATGACGCCGCAAATGATTGCGGCACTGGTGGGTATGGCCCTCTTGGCGCTGTTGCCTGTGGTCTATAAGAAGCTTAAGGGGAAACGTGATCCTGTGGGAGGAGATGAGTGAGCAATCTGTTGAAGGTGGACATTTGCGTGATTGGTGCCGGTTCCGGCGGGCTTTCCGTAGCAGCGGGAGCGGTGCAAATGGGTGCGACGGTAGCACTGGTCGAGAAAGGAGAGATGGGCGGTGATTGCCTGAACACCGGTTGCGTGCCATCCAAGGCATTGCTCGCTGCCGGAGAAAAGGCACAGGCTGTGCGCGATGCGCGATGCTTCGGGATTCAGGCGGCTGAGCCCATTGTGGACTGGGCTGTCGTCAACCGGCATGTACATCAGGTCATTGACAGTATTGCGCCGAACGATTCTCAGGAACGTTTTGAGGAACTGGGCGTGCATGTGATTCGCGCGGCAGGTGAGTTTGTGGACGGGCGTACGCTTCAGGCCGGAGAGAGCACCATCCGTGCCAAATACTTTGTGATTGCCACGGGTTCGTCCCCCTTTGTGCCACCGATTGAAGGTTTAAGTGACGTGGATTATTTTACCAATGAAAATATCTTCGATAATAAAGAACCGGTGGATCACCTCGTCGTGATCGGTGGCGGTCCGATTGGTATGGAAATGGCTCAGGCGCATCGCCGTCTGGGGGCGAAGGTCACAGTCATGGAGATGGCCCGGCTGCTGATCAAGGATGATCCGGAACTGAGCAAAATTGTGATTGAGCATTTGCGCGAGGAAGGGATCACCTTCTACGAGGGTGGCCGTGATCTGCGGTTTGAAAAAACAGCCGAAGGGTTTGCGGCTTATTGTGCTACGGATGAAGGCAAGCAGTGCGTTCATGGCTCGCATCTGCTGATTTCCACAGGCCGCCGTGCCAATGTGGACGGCCTGAATCTGGAAGCGGCGGGTGTAAACTATTCACCGCGTGGCGTGGATGTGGATGCGCGGCTGCGTTCGTCCAACAAGCGGATTTTTGCCATTGGCGATGTGGCAGGCCCCTACCAGTTTACACACATGGCGGCCTATCAGGCGGGTATCGTCATTCGTAATATCCTGTTCAAGCTCCCGGCAAAGGTGGATTATTCATCTGTGCCATGGGTAACGTACACCGATCCGGAACTGGCGCATGTGGGCATGAGCGAGGCCGATGCAGAACAGTCCGGCAAGCCGGTTCGTGTGCTGCGCTGGACGTTCGGGGAGAACGATCGGGCGCAGGCCGAACGGCGCACGGAAGGGATGGTCAAGGTCATGACCGCCAAAAACGGGCGGATTCTTGGCGCGACCATCGTGGGTCTGCATGCGGGAGAATTGATTCAGCCATGGGTCTTGGCCATGAGTCAGAAGCTGAAGATTGGCGTGATGGCGGGTATGATTGCACCGTATCCCACGCTGGCCGAGGTGAACAAGCGTATCGCTGGAAGTTACTATACACCATCGCTGTTTTCCGAGCGCACACGAAAAATTGTGCGCTTTTTGCTACGGTTCTAGGGCTGCCTTCGTTATTTTTCTTGCATTTTCCCCTGACTTGATCTTATCTTGTGCTAGCTGATTAAATACTTGGGGAGGAACAAGTTATGAATCATATTTTCAAACGTACTGTAATCGCCACGGCAGCCTTGCTGTTTGCGGGCATTCAACCGGCATATGCAGGTGGTTTTCAAATCGGAGAGATGGCAACGCGTGCAACAGGTATGGGTAGTGCCTTTACGGCAGTAGCCGACGATCCATCCGCTGCCTGGTATAATCCGGCCGGGGTTGCCTTCATGCACGGCGGCGTACAAGCCATGGTTGGTGGCGACGGGATTATCATTCCAGGCACTGACTACACCTCGAATGCGGCAACCAAGGGGCCGGGAGGGGCACCGATTACCGCTTCGGCAAGCTCGGAAAATAAAGCAATTTTTGTTCCACATGCCTATTTTACGTATACGGATGAGAACTCCAACTTTAGCACGGCACTCAGCATTAATGCACCATTCGGGCTTGAAACCGACTGGCCTGTGACCACGCCTTTTGTAAACAAATCCACTCTTTCAAAAATACAGATGGTGATGGTGAATCCGAGCATCATTTATAAGATAAGCGATAATCTTTCGATAGCCGGTGGTTTTGATTACGCTTATATGAACAAGGTGCAACTAAACAATGGTGTACAGGACTTAACCGGTGATGGTGACGGTTGGGGTGGCAATGCTGCTATCTTCTACAAGGGTGACAATTTCAATGCCGGTGTAACCTATCGTAGCAGAATCAAGATTAATGTAGATGGTAGCGCAATAGCAAAGGGACCTTTGGCTGCATTGGGTGGGACATCAAGCTCCGCTACGACATCCATCACGTTGCCGGATCAGGTTAATGCGGGCATCGCCTGGATGCCGAATGAGGCATGGACGCTCAGTCTTGATGTGGACTGGGTGAACTGGAAGACGTTTGACTCGATTGATATTGCTTATGCCAGTGCCGCATACAGAGGCGCGGTTGGCGGTCTGAGCACGGCTGTTGCCGGTGGCGGCCCAGGCGCGATTGGGGCGGCAATTGCCGCTCAGGCAGGGAAGACAAATCTTCCGGAGAACTGGAAGGCAACGGTTGCTGTCAGAGTCGGTGCTGAATGGAAATATGCTTCCAATATGAGGGCCAGATTTGGTTATGTCTTCGATCCAACCCCAATTGATGATGCTAACTTCACACCGGCGATTCCGGGCAATGACAGACATATTTTCTCCGTCGGTTACGGCTACGACTTCAATGAAAAGACAACCATCGATCTGGCCTACGCATTTGTTTATTTCCAGGATAGAAACCAGACGGCTTCACCGGGGACACCCGTGGGTGCACCCGATTCAGTGAAGAATGGTAATTATCAATCCAACGTGCACATCGTGGCGGCTTCGTTGTCCTATCGTTTCTGAATCAGGATAAATGAAATCATGAAAAGGGGCCTTTTGGCCCCTTTTCATTTCCAGTCTGGGCGTGGCAATATTTATGAATAGTTCGGGTGAGCTTACAGGCCGCCGCTGATCTTCCAGCCTGCCGGAGTGCGCTCCAGCGATAACTCCTCACGTTGTACCATTTCCCGCCACCGGTCACCTGACCGCACCTTTAGCCGGTAGGACTGGGCGCAATCGGCATGTGTATCATCCACAAGGTGAATTTCACGATTGAATGAATGCATATCCAGCGCATCAAACCGGTCGAACAGGTGAATCATCTGGGCAACGACATCCACCTTGTTGCGGCCATGATCTATGTAATCGGGAAGAATAAGGTCGGAATATATGCCAATATCACGTGCTGTAATGGCCGCATTGCGTGCATCCAGTACGGTATTAATGGAGGACTTGTCCGTTCCACCGCATGCAGTAAGAAATAGACAGAAGAAGATAACCGTCCGGGTTCTCCGGTGTTTTGCCAGCATTTTCCTGCGTTCATCTGTGGTGAAGCCCATATGCAATGAGGAAAGCCTAAAGAAATCTCGCCGCTTTGCGGCTCCACTCGCTTCTGGGATAATTGTGCTTCAACAGCAGCGCGGAATTATATGCTTCATCCATCACACCCAATTTGGCATAGGATGCTGCCAGATAATACAAGGCTTCCTCAATAGCAGGTGTAGTCTGATATTTTTCCAGTACAACCTGAAAACGATTGGCTGCGGCCACATAATGGTGACGCACGAAATAAAACTTACCGACATCGAGTTCATGTTTAGCCAGATTATTGTAGAGCCGCTGCAAGTGGCGGGCGCCATTCCTGGCATACGCACTTTTTGGATACTTGTTAAGCAATACTTTGAAACTGTCAATGGCGGCAAGACTTTGCGACTGATCCTTCTCGGGTGGGGATGACTCCCTGTAATGGCTCATGCCCAACATATATTGTGCGTAGTCCACATCCGGATGGTGTGGATGCCTGCGTACGAATTCCTTACTCAGTGTTTCGGATAGAATGTATTCACCACCTTTATAGGCTGCGAAGATACGCAGTAATTCAGCCTGTATGGTATATTGGCTATAAGGATGTTTTGAGCCAAATGTCTCAAGTTGCAGGTTGACAGCCGAGTAGCTTCCCTTGGCCAGCAGTTTCTTCGCTTCAGCATAGTCGATTTCGGCGGCACTCTTTTTTACCGCCGAACTGCTGGCGCATGCAGCTAGCACCAATGGCAGGCAAAGGATGACAAACAGTTTCTTTATAACGGGTTTCTTCATGCGGGTAGTCTATGAGGCATCGGGCAGGGCGACAACGGCCAGATGACGTCCGGCCATCTTGCCGTCACGGCGCCAGGAATAAAAGCGTTGTTCATCGCAACATGTACATTCTGATATTCGCTCGATATGTGCCTGTGTGATGCCTGCGCACCTTAATTGCCGGGCGTTGATACCTGCCAGATCTGCATATGTTTCATTGTCCACATGATGGATGAATCGGTGAGCACCATCGCAGCATCGGGAAAGGTTGTTTGCTGTGTTGGTATCAATCTCAAAACAGCAGGGACCGATACAGGGGCCTATACAGGCAAATATTTGTTCCGGTTTTGCACCATGTCGCACCATTGCTTTTACAGCATGTATGGTGGCCTGAGCGACTGTGCCGCGCCAACCTGCATGCACGGCGGCAATGACACCGGCTTCCGGGTCGGCCAACAGGACAGGAACACAGTCCGCTACACGTACGGCTATAGCGGCTCCATCGACACCAATGAGAATATCGGCCTGGTCCTGATGCTGATCCCCTGAGTTTCGGCATACGAGAACACCCGCGCCATGCACCTGTATGGCCCTGTGAGGTGTGCGGGGAAGGGATGCCGCACTAGTCAGGATGTTCAGATTATGCGCGACATTCCCCTCATCATCGCCTAACCCGGAACCAAGATTAAGGCTGTCAAAAGGGGGCGGGCTTATACCACCATGGCGTGAGCTGAAGATTCCGATGGCGCCATGCGATGACAACAGTTCCGAGCGAAGAAAACAGTCATCAGACATACTCATATTATTCCGTAAGGCTTCCATAGCTTTGATTCAGTGCTTCGGACAAAGCTTGCAAATCATCAGGAAGCGATGCCTTGCAATGAATCGGTTTTCTCGTGATGGGATGGGTGAAGCCGAGCACTTCGGCATGCAGTGCTTGTCGCTGCAGGTGTTCAATGGCACTGCGGGCAGGTTCGGGTATGTCACGGGACGGGTGATAACGTCGGCCATAGGTTGAATCACTCAGGACCGGCAGATGCAAATGACTTAAATGAACACGAATCTGATGCGTGCGTCCGGTATGCAGGCATAAACGGATACGGCAGAAGTCGCTGTCGTAGCGTTGTTCGATTGCAGCTTCCGTGATGGCATGTTTCCCGTCAGCGCGTACGCTCATCTTTTGCCGGTGTTGCGGATGTCGGCCAACAGGTTCCTCAATGCATCGTTTATGCCATGCGGGAGTGCCCCTGCACCATGCAAGATATTGACGATCCAGGTCGTGTCGGGCAAACATATCTACCAGCAGGCGGTGGGCATCTTCTGTTTTGGCTACAACCAGGCTGCCGGATGTGTCCTTATCCAGGCGATGCACAATGCCTGGGCGCTCGACGCCGTTAATACCAGGAAGGTTATGACAATGATATAACAGCGCATGTACCAGTGTGCCACTGGAATGGCCGTGGCTGGGGTGGATAACCATGCCTGCGGGTTTGTTGACAACCAGTAAATATTGATCCTCAAACAGAATATCCATCGGGATATCTTCGGGCACAAGCATCAACGGTACGGTTTCGGGCAAGTGGACGACGAATTCCTGACCTGCCGCTGTCTTGATGGAGCCTTTGGAAAGGGGCCTGTCTCCCGTGTATACGGCACGATCCTGAATCAGCTTCTGGATACGGTTACGGGACAATCCGGTCAGTGCCGTCAGCGCCTGATCGAGCCGCTGGCCGACATGGTCTTCATCAATCGTGACGATTAGCTCACGACTGTTCAAGACAGCGTTATTCATTCGCCCCCGGATACAGCCTTGGGTTCGCTGTTGTTGCTACTCGCATTGCCGGTTCCCTCTAATTGAGGCTGTTTCTGGGCCTGATTATCCGGCTTGCGCGGTGGCCGCCGACGCCTGCGTCTGCGCCGTGGTTCACCATTACTGCCGGTTTCCTGTTTTTCTTGCTGTTGCCCGCTTGCATCTTTTACTTTCTGGGTATTGGGCGGTGTGCTGGCCTCTGCCGGTTTGTTTTGTGTCTGGTTTTTTGGCATATCGCTGGCAGGCTGTGAACCTCTTCCACGACCACCACGCCGCCGCCGGCCACCGCGTCGCCGTGTATTACTGTTGCTATGTGCGGTCCGTTCTTCTTCTTTCTTGCGGCGATCCTCTTCTGCCTGCTTTTCCTTTCTGGCAGATTTTCCGAACAGTACGCTGCCCAGTTTACCTAGCAGTCCTTTCTTCTTTGCTGTAGTTTTCTTTTCCGGTTCAGTAGACGGAATGCCAACGATGGGTGTCGTCGGTTTGAGCTTACGCCCTGTGCGTGCAGGTTTCTTACCCTTGATGGTATCCTCAAGCACCTCAATGCGCTGCTGGCCTTCGTCTACCCAATGGCATTCGATGCGGTAATGTGGAATCTCAAGGTCCGGGCGAATCTGCAAGTTAATCTGTATCTCATAATTTTCTTCGATACGTGCAACATATTGACGTTTGTTATTCATTAGATATTCGCCGGTATCTTTTGGTACCTGTACCAGTAACGTCGGTTTTTTTCCAGCCTCGGCATGGGCTTCCATGCGTGTCAACATTTGTAGCGCCATGGATTCCACGATTCTTACTCTGCCTCGTCCTATGCAACGCGGGCAGATTTCCGTCGTGGATTCGCGTATGGACGGGCGCAGGCGCTGACGCGACATTTCCAGAAGGCCAAAACGGGAGATTCGTACGAATTGCACACGAGCCTTGTCAGCTTTACAGGCTGCTCGTAATTCCTCTTCGACTTGCTGGCCATGTTTGCGGCTGGCCATATCGATAAAATCAATAACGACAAGACCACCAATATCCCGGATACGAAGCTGCCGGGCAATTTCGCGTGCAGCCTCCATATTGGTGTCCAGAGCCGTATCATCGATATGCTTCTTTCCGGTGGAACGGGAAGAATTGACATCAATGGACGTCAGTGCTTCGGTAGGATCGAGAACAATTGATCCGCCTGAAGGCAAACGGATTTCCCGTTCGTGAATTTCCTCGCATTGCTCTTCGATGCCGTAGTGCCGGAATAATGGCTTCTTTCCACGATAGAGCTTAACCAGTTTTTCCTTGCCGGGTAGAACTGCATGCACGAATTGCTTGGTGCGTTGATAGACATCGTGCTGATCCACCCAGATTTCACTGATGTCATCGGTGAAATGGTCACGGATGGCGCGTGTGGCCAGATCACCCTCCAGATAAATCAGCGAAGGGGAAGGGGCACCCTCGCTCTTGATGCGGATTTCATCCCAGAGTCGTTGCAGGTAGGAGAAATCACGTTGCAGCGCCTCAAGTTTCTGATCCTTACCTGCCGTGCGTACGATCAGGCCCATATTTTCCGGTACGTTTAACTGCGCCAGAATAGCCTTGATGGCACGGCGATCTTCTTCCTTGAGTTTACGGGAGATACCTCCGCGTGAGGTGTTTGGACTCAGGACCAGATAACGTCCGGCCAGAGAGATAATGGTAGTGAGTGCCGCACCCTTATTGCCACGTTCTTCCTTGACGACCTGTACCAGCACGGATTGTTTGGGGGCCAGGATATCCTGAATATTGACCTTGCGCGGATCGGTATTTTTATCCACCCCTTCTTTCCAGTAATCGGAATGAATATCGTGCAGGGGAAGAAAGCCCTGACGGCCAGCCCCGTACTCCACAAAGGCAGCCTGGAGGCTGGCCTCCACTTTGGTCACTGTTCCTTTGTAGATATTACTTTTGGTTTGAACCTTATGTGCGGACTCAATATCCAGTTCCTGCAAGTACTGATCATCAACGATGCTAACCCGGCTTTGTTCCGGATGTACGGCATTGATGAGCATGAGTTTCTTTTTCATGCCATATCCCATGCCGTCCGAAGAATCTACTTAGACAACCACACAGGATCACACACAGAGTGGCGTGCATTTACTTCTTTTTACTTCTTTAAATACCCGTCAGGAACCAACTTTTCCCTGAGCGGATACGAATCTTCAGACGGTCTATTTTATTTACAGGCTCAACGCGAGACAGGTGTACGGCGATGTTTCTGCCATGGGTCATTCCAATGAACCATGCTGCTGAACATCAGGGCGAATATTCGCCGTGGTCTGTACTTCTCCTGCCCGTTAGCTTAACGCGGCTCGCGGCTTTACCGCCGCCGGCTGCGTGATGTTTGCGCAAGCTTTATGACCATTTATACTGTTTAATGTCAGAAGTCACATGCACATATGGGCAAACGCGGAGCTACTGCTAACCACGAAAGCTAACGGAAAGGGAGGAGGTTTGGCAAGGGAAAGAGGGAGTGACAGCCGTATTGTTGTGGATACGGAGGAGGCGGAGAGCCGCCTGGACCGGATGCTTTTGCGTCGGCTCGGGTCATCATTCAGGCCATTAATCATGCGTCTTATCCGGCGTGGTAATGTGCGCATCAACGGCAAACGAGCCAAACCTGAAACCCGTCTATGTCAGGGCGATGAAATTTTTTTGCCGGCCAGTTTGCGCCAAACCGCTGCAGAGACGAGCGATAAGCCACTCTCGGCGCTGTCATTCGTGCCTGTCGCTATACGGAACATGCCGGTTCTGTTTGAGGATGCAGATATTCTGGTTATCGACAAGCCCGCAGGGGTGGTTGTGCATGGTGGAAGCGGTCATGGTGCTGGCGTGATCGAGTATCTGCGTGAATCCATGTCCTTGCCGGAATTGCGTCTGGCGCACCGGCTGGATCGGGACACCAGCGGTTGTCTGCTGATGGCCAAACGATTATCGGTGTTACGAGCGTTAACCGCATCATTCCGTGAACGCAGTGCACACAAAACTTATCTGGCATGGGTTGCGGGGCATCCGTACCCGTATGCCGGTCGCATGCAATCCTCTCTGGCCAAAGGCATATTGCGGGGTGGCGAGCGTATGGTTGTTCAGAATGAGGGAGGAAAAGAAGCTGTGACCGATTATCAGGTGAGCGTACTGACGCAATGCAGTGGCTGGCAGTTTGCCCTGCTGGCATTACAGCCGGAGAGCGGGCGTACCCATCAGTTGCGCGTCCAGTTGCAGTCTGAAGGGCACGCGATCCTTGGTGATGAAAAGTATGGTTTACGCGAGGATAATCGTTGTTACCGGGACATGGGCGGCAAGTGCATGGCATTGCATGCATGGCGGCTACGGTTTGAGCATCCCGCTCGGCATCAAATGATCGAGGTGCGGGCCCCCTGGCCCTCCGTATGGACAAAAGTTTTCTAATAACACAGAAATGCTTTACAATTGCAGGTAGTTAGAGCATAATTCTCGCGTATAACTTCAGGGAACAGTCGGAACTAACCATTTTGTTTCCTGCTACGGACCAGATGGAGGAAATAATGAAAAAGCATCTTTGGGTACTTTGTCTCCTGGTATTTTTGCCAGGTTGTCTCAGTCAAACACACTACGACGAGCTGATGGGCATGTCGGATGATGTCAAGGCGGTGAAGGAAAACGATAAAAAACAGGATCAGCGCATTGATCGCATGGAAGAAGTGCTGCATCAGCTGCAATCCGGTTTACGCCCGGAAATTCAGGATAGTGGTGTCAAGGTAGAACCAGTCAAGACGTCACGCGTAGAAACGGAAGCCATTGAAGCTGTGAAGGTGACCATGCCACAGAGCGTGTTGTTTGCATCCGGTTCCACACGGATCAATGCTGCGGGAAGGTCTGTTCTGGCGAGGATTGCGGAAGGATTAAAGAGTGCGCCCGAAGAGGGCCTGATCCGTATTGTGGGTCACAGCGATGCGCGTCCCGTGAGCGGCAAGTTGCGCAGTCATTTCACGGACAACTGGGAGCTTTCTGCGGCCAGGGCGGCAGCGGTTGCCCGTGTGTTTATCTGGGGAGAGAGCATTAACGAAAATCGCATTCGGGTGGAAGGCCGGGCCGCCGTAGAACCTGTTGCTGACGATACCGTTGCCACAGGACGGGCGCAGAACCGCCGTATTGAGATTTTTGTCGAGAAGAATAGCTAGGAGCCTGCCGCACAGTAGATTTCGGCTAAGTCCGACAGACTCCTAGGGATTCTACCGCCTCGCGGCACGAAAGCAGAACCAAGCCAGAATCACAGGAACCACTGCTCCAACCACGCTGACCCACAAAGGCAGCACCCACCCATTGATCAAAATTTCGACTTCCAGAGCCACTTGCAAAACTCTGGGTGGATGAGCGGCAATCCCACTTTGAGTCCATTTT
>JAUZQZ010000084.1 GCA_030950745.1 Mariprofundaceae bacterium
GATTATGCAGCTGGCTGGCTGCTGGCCGGGGAAGCAGGTTGCACGGCCAGCGACTTCAATCAGCAGCATCCCTTTCCTGCAAACTGCCTGAGCAGTTCCATCGTAGCCGCCACATCCGACACGTTGCACCGGCAGCTATCAGCCCTGTTGAAGGAATAGATACCCTATTCCAGCAGAGACATTTTGTAAGAAACTCAATATATAGACAGATTTGTGCCTTATCCCCTATTTATGGGATGGATAATCATCTGATCTTTTGTTTTACTGTGCACAGTAAATAAGGTCTTTCCGGGGAGGGGAAGTGCAGATGAACAGGAATAGTTTGAATCGTTATTTAACGTATAAGGTTCGTTCCGGTTTTGCGGTATTGTTTTTTCTAACAGGTTGTCTCGCGCTTGTGTTTTTATCCCCGCAAACAGCATTGGCCGCCGGTTTTATTTTCAGGCTCGAAATACCTCATGAGCCATCATTCCCTAATAATGCAGGTACGAAGTTACGATCTTTCGGTTGCTTTAGTGCCTACGATGGGACACCGCTGAATTGCGGTTTTTCGCTTACAGTTACCGGCTTGAAGTCTCCCGCTAATGATATCGCGAACAATGGCGGCCACGTTCACGATGCCAATCGTCCTCTGGTATTAAACAGGGGCAAACTGGAATATCTTGCCGATCAGGATCCAGCACGTCTGAGCGTGAGGGGAACCACGCTGGGGACGCCACCTTTAATATATGCCGAAGTTACGCACAAGTTGCCGGAAGTTTCGGGAAAAATTGAGACCGTTGCGACGGTAACCACTCCATATGGCTGGGTGTGTGCGGGCGGTTGCTTTACCAGAACATCATGGCGAAAAATCATCACCTATGATGTCGGCATCAGGGGTCTTGTCAAATTGCCAGGCCCTTTGAATACCGAAAATCCTGCTACTGCGGCTGGCGATTACATCAAGGTTCGTGGAGGAACAGACACACATCCGGAAGGATCTTTTGGTACACCCTTTGCCTTGGATGCACTCAAAAATATTGCAAAAAAATATAAGAAGGCTCGAGGACGCGCCTTGAGTATCAATGATATGAGCCTGCCCAAAGGAGGGTTGTTTGACTACAGGGCAACCTGGAAGCCTGACCATAATACACACCGCAGAGGCAAAGACGGCGATATCAATCAGGATGGCCTTCGCTGCCTGCCTGATAAAGATCTTCGGGAAGCGATAGATGCAGTGATTAAACCGCCGTCTAAGGGAAAAACAAGACTGCACTGTGAATCTGGAGGCAGAAAACACATTGACCTGGAGCCATTTTAAGAAATCGAGGGAGTTTGATATGTATAGAACAACTTGGATGCCTGTTCACAGCAAAGAAAAATTTATCGGGAAAATATTCAGTTTGCTCGTTATTGTGGTGATAAATCTTTCGACTTCATTAACAGCTATGGCTGTTGGACTGATCCCCGTTCCCACACTCAAAAACGTCACCACTCAAGCCAGCGCCACATACGACCCGGTGAAACAATGGTATAGCTACCATTATTCGGTGGATAACCCTGCCACCAATACCGGGGAAATCTGGGACATCAAGGTCGATATCAGTCGCAGGTTTATCGGCGGCAGCGTAAGGCTAAATCCCAATGGCTTAACTATCCCACTTGGTGCTACCACGTCAACATTCATTGAGGAACTGGCGGATTATAAGCCGCCACTTGGCTTTCCACTAAACCAAAGTGTTATATCCATCGGCCAGCGTGTTCCTGCGGGCTGGGCCGGTGGCTTTGGCCGTGATGGTTATGCGGGGTTTCACACGCGCAGTAACGTTGCTGGCATAGTCCCAAGCGCCAACTTGGGAGGCTTCGTACTGATCAGCCCCGGCCTGCCGACCATACGCAAGATGCAGATTATTCCAGATTGGATGCTTGTCGTACCGAATCTCGACGAAGTAACCGAAGCAGAAAAACAACAGGCCGGAGATATCGAACGCAAGATTATTTTCCATACTCATACTTTGGGTCCCGCCGGAGTGACGAACTTTGGCGGTTTTTCGCATTGGAACCTGCTGCGCGATGACATCGAAAAGGCAGTCACGCTGGGCTGGGTTCCCGACACGGCTCTGGCCGGAACCATTAGAACCAAGCTTGCCTTCGCCCGTAAGGCATTGGATGCGCAGGACGGCACGCTGGCCAAGTCACGCCTGCAAACCTTGCTTGCCACCATGCAGGCGGTAACACCGGGGCAGAAAATCAGGCGGGAAGCCTATGATTTGATTGTGCTGAATATCCAGAGCCTCCTCAAGCACACTGCCAACACACCGATCCCGTTCGAACCGGCTTACTCGCTGACGCCGCCAACTTCCACCTTGTCTCTCGGCAAGAGACAGACACTGATCGCCAGAGCGTTCAATGTGGCATTCAACAATGCCCCTATCCCTTCCGAATTCTTTGAGGCCAGAATCACTGAGGGCCCGCATATAGGCATGTCGTGGTTTCTGCAAACCGACGCCAATGGCGAGGCGCCATTCAGTTATGTTGGCAAGAAGGTTGGAAAAGATCACATCATCATTTCCCGGCCTCTTGGGCTTCTAAAAAAAAAGCCCGTAATGCTGGCCTTTACGGGGAATCTGAATACGCTGGCAGCAGGGGGACTCTGTTGGGCAGACCACCATTGGGTGGAGGGACGACGGGAACCATTCTGGCGGAAGCCGAGGTGATTTGGAAAGGCGGTCCGGACCTGGTGGTTCCATTTTTTATGCCACCTCTCATCAAAAGCCAGGGCGGAAAGGCCGTCTTTATTACGGATGTCACCGCCAATACCGGCAATCTGGCATCACCGGCATCCACAACCCGTTATTACCTGTCTGATAGTAAGACCGTTGATCCAAATATCGCCACGGTTGTCGGTGAGCGGCTGGTGGATCCCCTTCAGCCGGGGCAATCGAGCGGCGCCAACACCCTCAAATTTACCATTCCTGTTGGCCTGCAAGCCGGTACTTATTACATGGCGGCCTGTGCCGATGCGGATCAGGGCGTTGCGGAGTTAAACGAAGATAATAACTGTTCCTTCAATCAACTCCAGACATCCACTTCGATGGTCGTGCCTTTGGAGACTGTTCTCGATGTTACACCGCCGGTTGTAACCGCACCTGCGGATATTTCAATAGAGGCAGCAGCCATCCTGACACCTGTAAGTTTGGGTGTGGCGGTCGCCATTGATGCAAAAGATGGCCCACTAACGGCAACCGCTGATAAAACCGGACCATTTGCTTTGGGCACCCACGTCGTTACATGGAGCGCTACAGACGCTGCGGGCAATACAGGCACGGCCACGCAGATCGTGACAGTGGTGGATACCACGCCGCCTAAGGTCATCGCCCAACTGATTCCCGTAGATGTGGAAGAGGATGAGGGTACGTTCCGCGTCGTCTTCTCCGCCACGGACATTGTGGATCCAAATCCGGTCATTTCAGCCACACTGAACGGTACAGCGGTGAGTAACGGCCAGATTGTCGAGCTGAATCGCGACGAAGATATGGAAGTGACGTTCGAGCACGGCAAGCTGAAGATCAAGGGCATGACCTTCGAGCTATCCGTGACTGCTACCGACGCCTCAGGCAATGCGGCGACTGCTTCCGCCACTTTTTCATTCCGGAGCGAGCGTGATGACGACAAGACGTCACATGGCGAGGAGTCCCATGAATCTTAGTCAGGCTTGGGTGGATTATAGCAAGGTAAAGAAAATGTAAAGGGGTATATATGGTTCATGCTACCTTGGGCAGGGCGAAGCTGCTGGCAGGCGACAAGCCGGGGCTATTGGCGCCAGCGCAACATCGGCAGTTGTGCGCTGGAATGGGTCTGGCTGGCTGCTGGCCGGGGAAGCAGGCTGCACAGCCAGCGACTTCAATCAGCAGCATCCCTTTCCTGCAAACCGCCTGAGCAGTTCCATCGTAGCCGCCACATCCGACACGTTGCACCGGCAGCTATCAGCCCTGCTGAAGGAATAGATGCCCTATTCCGGTCAGGGTCGCTTTTGTCGTTCATTTCCGCTATCATCCCGCTTCCGCGACAGGCATCAAATACATCGTGTACATGATTCATTGGGGGGAGGAATAGCGCATGGGGCGTGTCAGTAATCTCAAGATTGATCTGGTTGAAGTTTGCGAGGCTGCTGCCCGGGCCTGCGCACCGTTTGTCGGTTCCGGCCAAAAGGATGAAGGCGACGGTTTGGCTGTTGATGCCATGCGCAAGCGCATCAATGAAGTCAAAATGAACGGCATGATCGTTATCGGCGAAGGCGCCAAGGATGAAGCGCCCGCCCTGTACGATGGCGAGAAAGTCGGCACCGGCGAAGGCATCGGCGTAGATATCGCAGTTGACCCGATTGAAGGCACCAACCTGTTCGCCAAGGATATGCCGGGTTCGATTGTAACACTGGCAGCCGCACCTGAAGGCTCCATGTATCGCCCCGGTTCATGCTTTTATATGGAAAAACAGGTTTATCCGAAAGCCGCTTGCGGCAAGATCGATGCCGAAGCCCCTGTTTCCGACCGCCTGAGTCAACTGGCCAAAGCACTGGGCAAGGAAGTACGTGAACTCAAGATTTTTATTCTGGACAAACCACGCCATCAGGAACTGATGCAAGAGGTGTATGCTGCCGGTGCCAAAATTCGTCTGGCAACCGATGGCGATGTCAACGGCGCCATTCAGGCCATATTGAACATGGGTTCCGATGCCCTGTTCGGTATTGGTGGCACGCCGGAAGGTATCGTCACCGCCTGCGCCGCCCGCGCCATGGGTGCGGAGATGTTCGGTCGCATGGCACCACAAAAGGATTTTGAAATCGAGATGTGTAAAAAAGAGGGTGTGGATACCACGCACATTCTCACCCGCGATGAGCTGGTTACATCCGACGATTGCCTGTTCATTGCCACCGGCCTGACATCGGGCGCATATGTCCGCCACGTCAAGGTAGGCTACGATGCTTACGGCAAACATAAAACCACGGACACGGTCGTGCTTGATGGCGGCATTGGTAACATCCGTCACGTCGTCACCACGGTTCACGTCTAAAATTTAAACACACATAAACCAAAGCAAAGGGGTATAAACCAATGAGTAACAATCGCAGACATCTTGCCAATGCCATCCGCGCCCTGTCTATGGATGCAGTGCAAAAAGCCAATTCCGGGCATCCGGGCGCACCTATGGGCATGGCAGATATTGCTGAAGTTCTATGGAACGACTATCTCCGGCATAACCCTGGCAATACCGACTGGGCAGACCGTGACCGTTTCGTCCTGTCCAATGGCCACGGCTCGATGCTTATTTATTCGTTGTTGCACCTGACGGGCTACGATCTGCCGATGGATGAGATCAAACAGTTCCGTCAGCTTCATTCCAGAACGCCGGGTCATCCCGAATACGGTTATGCCCCGGGCGTTGAGACCACAACCGGGCCGCTGGGTCAGGGCATCACCAATGCCGTCGGCATGGCTATTGCCGAGCGCATGTTGGCAGGCCAGTTCAACAAACCGGGTCATGAGATTGTCGATCATTACACGTATGTATTTCATGGTGACGGCTGCCTGATGGAAGGCATTTCGCATGAAGCATGCTCGCTGGCCGGCACGCTCGGGCTTGGTAAGCTGATCATGTTCTGGGATGACAACGGTATTTCCATCGACGGTGAAGTTGAAGGCTGGTTTACCGACGATACGCCGGGCCGCTTCGAGGCCTACGGCTGGCAAGTCATTCGCAATGTGGACGGTCACGATGCCGATGAAATCAAAGTGGCCATTGACACCGCCCGTGCCAATTCCACACAGCCAACCATAATCTGCTGCAAGACCATCATTGGCTATGGCTCTCCAAATAAAGCTGGCAGCCATGACTGCCACGGTGCCGCGCTGGGTGATGAAGAATGCGCCCTGGTTCGCAAGGAACTGGGTTGGGAATATGATCCGTTTGTGATCCCCGATGATGTCTATGCCGGTTGGAATGCCAAGGACAAGGGCACTGCTGCTGAAGCTGACTGGCAGGCCCGTTTTGATGCCTACAAGGCAGAGAATCCTGATTTAGCCATAGAATTCGAACGCCGTCAGTCGGGCAAACTGCCAGCCAACTGGAAAAAAGGCGTAACATCATGGATTAACCAGTTACGTGAAGAAAAGCCCGGTTGGGCCACGCGCGTCGCCAGTGGTAAAACTATCGGTACCCTTGCCGCGCTGCTGCCAGAGCTCGTCGGCGGCTCTGCCGATCTGGCCCCATCGAACAACACCAAATGGCCGGAGGCCGTAGCTTTCAGTAAAGACACGCCGGAAGGCAATTATGTCCACTATGGCGTTCGCGAGTTTGGTATGAGCGCCATTATGAACGGCATGGTGCTGCATGGTAGCCTGATTCCGTTCGGTGGCACTTTCCTGATGTTTTCCGAATATGCACGCAACGCCCTTCGCATGTCCGCTCTGATGAAAATTGGCACCATCTTCGTCTATACCCATGACTCCATCGGCCTGGGCGAGGACGGTCCGACCCACCAACCAGTCGAACAGATTGCTACCCTGCGCATGATTCCACGCATGAATACATGGCGGCCGTGCGATGCGGTGGAATCCGCAGTTGCATGGAAGGTTGCGGTCGAACGCCGTGACAATCCGAGCACCCTGATTTTCACACGTCAGGGCCTGCCCTGCAATGACTACACCGATGCGCAGGTGGTTGACATCGAACGTGGTGGTTATGTGCTCAGCGACTGTGAGGGAACGCCGGAGGTACTCATCATTGCCACAGGTTCCGAAGTACAGTTGGCACTGGCTGCACAGCAGGAACTGTCCGGCAAGAAAATACGTGTTATTTCCATGCCGTGTACCGAGCGTTTCGATGCTCAGGATGAATCGTATAAGGAATCCGTATTACCTGCATCCGTGACTGCGCGTATTGCTGTTGAAGCTGGCGTTACCGGTTTCTGGGGCAAATACGTGGGCCTGAACGGTAAGGTCATTGGCATTGATACCTTCGGTGAATCCGCACCAGCCGGCGAACTGTTCAAAATGTTTAATATTACCACGGATGCCGTTGTCGCAGCCGTAAACGAACTGGTTTAATTCAAAAAGAAAAGGAGAGAAGAATGACAATTAAAGTTGGCATCAATGGTTTTGGCCGTATTGGCCGTATGGCATTTCGCGCCGTAGCAAAAGAGTTTACCGATATGGAAGTCGTCGGCATCAACGATCTGCTTGATCCTGATTATCTGGCCTACATGCTCCGGCACGACTCCGTGCATGGTCTGTTTGACGGCGATGTGTCCGTTGAGGGCAACCACATGATCGTCAATGGCAAGAAGATTCGTCTGACTGCCGAACGCGACCCGGCAAACCTGAAATGGGATGAGGTCGGCGCTGATGTGATACTTGAATGCACCGGCTTCTTTCTGACTGAAGAAACCTGTCAGGCGCATATCACTGCTGGCGCTAAGAAAGTTGTGCAATCAGCACCTTCCAAGGATGCTACGCCAATGTTCGTCTATGGCGTAAACCATGATGAATATGCCGGACAAGCCATCTCTTCGGCTGCCTCCTGCACCACCAACTGTCTGGCGCCCGTCGCCAAAGTAGTACACGACAACTTCGGTATCAAACGTGGTCTGATGACGACTGTGCATGCGGCAACGGCTACCCAGAAGACGGTTGACGGCCCTTCCATGAAAGACTGGCGAGGCGGTCGTGGCATTCTGGAAAACATCATCCCTTCTTCCACCGGTGCGGCCAAAGCTGTCGGCAAGGTACTGCCGGAGCTGAACGGCAAACTGACCGGTATGGCCTTCCGCATCCCCAGTTCCGACGTGTCCGTGGTTGACCTGACTGTTGAACTGAACAGCGAAGCGAGTTACGACGATATCTGCGCTGCTATGAAAAAGGCGTCTGAGACTCCGGGTATCGGCGATACACTTGCCTACACCGACGAAAAAGTGGTTTCCACTGACTTCCGTGGCTGCAGCTACTCATCCATCTTTGATGCCGGTGCCGGTATCGCGCTGGATGGCACCTTCGTCAAGCTGGTTGCATGGTATGACAACGAATACGGCTATACCTGCAATATGATGCGTTTCGTACAGCACGTAGCAACCAACTAAGCAATCCAAAGATAGCGTGGGAGCTTTGACTCCCACGTTTATCATTGCCCGTTTACAAACAGCAAACTGGCAACGACAAACGTTCAAGCGTTATCATCAATCGGGTGCCACATATCTGCCTTATTCAGAAAGTCAGCCTGTAGTGCATCCACATAAAGGAGTGAGAGCATGCCTGTAATCAAAATGACTGATCTTGATCTGGCCGGTAAGCGCATACTGATCCGTGAAGACCTGAACGTACCGATTATCGATGGTGAAGTGGGCGACGATACGCGCATCCGTGCGAGTCTGCCGACCATGAAACACGCCATGGATGCTGGCGCCAGGGTAATGGTGTGCTGCCATCTTGGCCGTCCCACCGAGGGTGAATTCGACGAGCAGTTCTCGCTGGCACCTGTTGCCCGGCATCTCTCCAAACTACTCGGCAAGGAAGTACGCCTGATTAAGGATTATCTTGATTCAGCACCTGAAATTGCAGATGGCGAACTGGTGCTGCTGGAAAACATTCGTTTCAATGCCGGTGAAAAGAAGAACGACGAGGGACTGTCCAAACAATACGCCGCCCTTTGCGATATTTATGTCATGGATGCTTTCGGTACAGCTCACCGCGCTCAGGCATCCACGCATGGTGCGGGTCAGTTTGCGCCCGTGGCTTGTGCCGGGCCGCTGCTGGCAGCCGAACTCGAAGCTTTGGGCAGCGCACTGGACAATCCGGCCCGCCCGATGGTGGCTATCGTTGGTGGTTCCAAGGTTTCCACCAAACTGACGGTACTGGAATCACTGTCCAGGATCGTCGATCAGTTGGTAGTTGGTGGCGGCATCGCCAATACCTTCATCGCAGCAGCCGGACACAACGTCGGCAAATCACTGTATGAAGAAGACCTGGTTGGCACCTGCAAGAGCCTGACTGCGGCCGCAGAAGCACGTGGCAGCAGCATTCCTGTGCCAACAGATGTGGTTTGCGCCAAAGAATTCTCACCGACCGCCGAAGCAACACTCAAGTCTGTTGCCGATGTGACCGATGACGACATGATATTCGATATTGGTCCTGATTCGGCAGCAGAGCTAGCCGAAATTATCAAAAATGCAGGCACCATAGTCTGGAACGGCCCGGTCGGCGTGTTCGAATTCGATCAGTTCGGTGAAGGCACCAGGGCCATTTCGCTGGCGATTGCCGATTCTCCCGCATTCTCCATCGCCGGCGGTGGCGATACGCTGGCTGCTGTCGCAAAATATGGTATTTCTGACAAGGTTTCCTATATTTCCACCGGTGGCGGTGCTTTTCTAGAGTTCCTTGAAGGCAAGGAGCTTCCAGCCGTAGCCATGCTTGAAGAACGTGGAGTTTAAGTGACTGAATTTCGTAGAACAAAAATCGTTGCAACCCTTGGCCCAGCTTCCGAATCGCCGGAAATGCTGGATAGATTGGTAGCAGCCGGCGTCAACGTTGTCCGCCTGAACTTTTCACATGGCACATCGGATGAACACCGCACACGTGCGGAAAATGTGCGTGCGGCGGCCAGGAGGCATGGAATATGCGTCGGCATCCTCGCCGATATGCAGGGGCCGAAGATTCGTTGCGGTAAGTTCAAAAGTGGCAAAATCACACTTGTTTCCGGTCAGCATTTTATCATTGACGCCGCATTGGGACTTGACGATGGCAATGACGAACGTGTCGGCATTACCTACAAGGAACTCGTTTCCGATGTGGAACCGGGTGCACACCTGCTGCTCAATGACGGCCTGATTGCTATGGATGTTGATGAAATCAAAGGGCAGGAAATCCACTGCACTGTGGTCATTGGTGGCGAGTTGTCCAACAACAAGGGCATCAACCGTGCCGGTGGAGGATTATCGGCCGCAGCCTTGACGGACAAGGACAAGGAAGACATCAAGACGGCCTGCGATATTGGCGTGGATTATATTGCCATTTCCTTTCCACGAGACGGCGAGGATATGAAGTACGCTCGTAAACTGGTGCATGAAGCAGGAGGGCATGCCGGTCTTATTGCCAAGGTAGAACGTGCCGAGGCAGTCGATAATCTGGACAGCATCCTCGAAGAATCAGATGCGGTCATGGTTGCGCGTGGTGATCTGGGTGTCGAAATCGGTGATGCCGCCGTGCCGCCGGTTCAGAAACGTATTCTGCGTAAGGCACCACATTACAACTGCCCTGTTATCGTAGCCACCCAAATGATGGAATCCATGATCAACAGCCCGATTCCAACACGTGCAGAAGTCAACGATGTCGCCAATGCCGTTCTCGACGGTACGGATGCCATTATGCTTTCCGGCGAAACAGCTGCCGGTAAATATCCGATTGAAACAGTAGAAGCCATGCACCGCACATGTATAGAGACGGAAAAACAGAGGGTTATGCCGTCTTCTACAACACGTGACCCGCGCTACCCTCCCCGCTCCGTGGACGAATGTATTGCCCGGCAGGCCATGGAGGCCTCACATGCCATGCCGGTAAAAGCCATTGCCGCATTCACACAAAGTGGAAACACGGTGTTGTACATGTCACGCCATCTTTCCAAGGTCCCCATCTATGCCCTGACACCGATAGGAGAAACGGCAGGACGTGTCACACTCTTCCGTAACGTTATCCCCAAGCCGATCAGTGGCAATTATGGGGAGACGGATGCTCCCAAAGCCACGCGTGAGGCTCTCTCGGTGATGTTGCATGACAAACTGGTGATGCATGATGATTTAATCATTATGACGCTGGGAACACCCATGGGGCATGCCGGAGGCACCAATGCGATGAAAATTATTCATGTTGGCAATAGTCTGCAATAAACGGAGAAAATTGATTTTAGGGCTCACTCGAGCCACAATGATGGGCGAGAGCCTGCGTAGAAACCAAGGAGGATAAAATGGCGTTAATTTCAATGAGACAGTTGCTGGATCATGCTGCGGAAAACAACTATGGCATGCCGGCATTCAATGTAAACAATATGGAACAGGTGCATGCCATTATGGAGGCTGCCGACGAGGTGAATTCACCCGTTATCATGCAAGGTTCGGCAGGTGCCCGTTCTTATGCCGGAGAACCGTTCTTACGCCATCTGATTGTTGCTGCCATTGAGCAATATCCGCATATTCCGGTTGTCATGCATCAGGATCATGGTGCTGAACCTGCGGTTTGCCTGCGTTCGATCCAGTCCGGCTTTTCATCCGTCATGATGGACGGCTCGCTGATGGCCGATGCCAAAACACCGTCCACCTATGAATACAATGTTGAAGTCACCCGCAAGGTTGTCGAAATGGCGCATGCCGGCGGTGTGTCCGTCGAAGGTGAGCTGGGATGTCTGGGATCTCTGGAAACCGGCATGATGGGTGAGGAAGACGGTCATGGCGCTGAAGGCCAGTTGGATATGGACCAGTTGCTGACCGATGTAAATGAAGCTGCTGACTTCGTTGAAAAGACCGGTGTGGATGCGCTGGCAATCGCCATCGGCACATCCCATGGCGCTTACAAGTTCACCAAGCCGCCTACAGGTGCTGTGCTGCGCATTGA
Source organism: Mariprofundaceae bacterium (assembly GCA_030950745.1). Taxonomy (GTDB): domain Bacteria; phylum Pseudomonadota; class Zetaproteobacteria; order Mariprofundales; family Mariprofundaceae; genus JAUZQZ01. The sequence continues at coordinate 11,634 of JAUZQZ010000084.1, forward strand.
TCGCATTGAGGAAATTCACGCCAAGCTTCCGAACACGCATCTGGTGATGCACGGTTCATCTTCCGTGCCTCAGGACTGGCTTAAAATCATCAACTCCTACGGTGGTGAAATGGGCGAAACTTATGGTGTTCCGGTTGAGGAAATCGTCGAAGGCATCAAACATGGCGTACGTAAGGTGAATATTGATACCGATCTGCGTATGTGTTCTACCGGAGCGATTCGCAAGCACCTGGCGGAAAACACATCAAACTTTGATCCACGCAAATACTACAAAGCCGCCAAGGATGCCATGAAAGGCATATGCAAGGCTCGCTTCGAGGTATTTGGTTCTGCGGGCCATGCCTCACAGATTACGGCACGCTCGCTTGAAAATATGGTCAGTTATTACAGCTGATCCCGGAATGCAAAAGGGCGGCCCATATTTTATTATGGGCCGCCCTTTTTTTTAGGTACTTTCACAATATCCTGGCTTTGTATCGACAAAGCTCATATGAATGCATTCAAGCGCCGAAGGAAACCCTCAACAGCGCAATGGTATACACCAGGCTGAAAACACCTACAAGAGTCAAAATTTTCTCCATGGTATTCTCCTGTTCAAAGTCCATCGGATTTGTTGTTGCGATAACTGTCGCTTCAACAGGAGTGAATTATGATTCAGCGATGATCTGGCAAATATGACACACATCACACAACATAAACCTTCTTTTCTCTCCCTATAACACCTTAATTTAGCTATCGTTGGCCTGTGTTATGCAACCACGCGAAACAGAGGTGTCCATCCCCATGCTGAAGGAATCAGCAAAAACATACCCCGGTCTCATTCTGATCGGGCTCATGGGCTCAGGGAAAAGCAGTCTTGGCAGAAGGCTTGCCGCACATTTGAATCTGCCTCTGATTGATTTGGATGCCACTATCGTCGCCAAATCAGGCCTGAGCATTCCGGAAATCTTTGCACAACAGGGTGAAACTGAATTTCGTAAACTGGAAACAGGAGCGCTGCGAGAGACTATTGCCCAACATGCCGTTATTGCCACCGGAGGCGGAGTAGTCCTTTCAAAGGAGAATCGCGCGTTATTGAAAGGGAATAATGCTCCGGTGGTCTGGCTAAAGGCATCCCCGGAATTTCTGGCGAATCGTATCGAAGGTGATACCAATCGCCCGTTGATTGCATCCGGTAATACCCTGAGAAAGCTTCAAGAACTTTCAGTTGTTCGTGATCCATTTTATGAAGAATGTGCCGATTTTATCCTGCCACGCGATGAGATGGAGAAACAACAGGCTATGGAAGAAATTGTCCGGTTTTTGATAAAACAAAGTAATGCCTTGGCTAGGAGTTTGGGGGAAGTGGTTAAACTTTGGCCGGGGATTTTATAACGGAAATTGAATCCATGCTTATCTGAAATAACAATCTCCGGTAGTATTTGAGCCAGCTAACCGTTCCCTTAACTGGCACCCATAGAAATGGGGCTGATTTACTTGGGTAAGGAGAAAAATGAACAACCGACATGACACTGCAAACAAGCAGTATAATGGAAGCGAGAAATACCGTGCCGACGGATCAGTAGAACTGACAGGTCAGGTAGAGGCCCCGGCAAATGCCAGCCTGCAATTTAAAGGCTCGACGTTGGGGCCAGGCATGAGAATGGTTCTTGTTGTACTGGGGAGCTTGTTTGTGGTTCTTGGGATAATCGGCATTGCCTTGCCACTTGTTCCTACCACGCCATTTCTTCTTCTGGCAGCAGTCTGTTATGCGAAGAGTTCTGAGAAGTGCTATAACTGGCTTTTTAATCACAAATGGTTTGGAGAATATCTACGGAATTATCGGGATGGCAAAGGAATCCAGTTAAAAGTTAAAGTTACAATGCTTATATTTTTGTGGCTGACAATGAGTTTGTCAGCAGGCTTTATCATCGACATTCAATGGGTTCAAATAATGCTGATAGGTATTGCGACTGCTGTTACTGCACAGATGTGCTACCTGCCCACCTTCAAACCGGAAAGTGAACCTTTTGAAGAAAAACAGGATCGCCGTACAAGTGGGTAATTGATCCGTAATACATAAGGTTCTGCAAAAGAAACGGCCCCGGAGGGCCGTTTTAGACTTAGATACGAAAAACACTGCTTAAAGCTTGTCGGCTTCCGCAGCCAGGTAGGCAGCCACACCCTCAGGTGAAGCATCCATCGCCTTCTTGCTCTTGTCCCAACCGGCGGGGCAGACCTCGCCGTGCTCCTCGTGGAACTGCAACGCATCCACCATACGCAGCATTTCATCAATATTGCGTCCCAGCGGCAGATCGTTCACCACCTGATGGCGCACCATGCCTTCCTTGTCGATCAGAAAGGAGCCACGCAGGGCAATTGCGCCATCAAATAATACATCATAATCCGTAGCAATCTGTTTGGAGAGATCAGCCACCAGCGGATATTGAATATTACCGATACCGCCATCATTCACTGGCGTGTTCTTCCATGCCAGATGGGTGAAATGTGAATCCACGGATACACCAATTACCTGCACGCCGCGATCTTCAAATTCCTTCAACCGATGATCGAAAGCGATGATCTCGGACGGGCAGACAAAGGTGAAATCCAGCGGATAGAAAAACATTGCCACATATTTGCCCTTGTAGTCCGAAAGACTGAAATCTTCCTTGAATGAATTATCACCCATCACGGCCGTTGCCGTGAAATCCGGGGCTTGTTTGGTAACAAGTACGCTCATTTTAATACTCCTTGTAACGAAATCGGTCTGACAACAATAACAAGCTTGTGATTGATGTACACCACACAATCAGAAAGGACTTTTATAGCTTCGTTATTATATACCAATCCAGCTATGCTTGCGATATGTGGTCTTATACTCATCACGAATTTACCGTCCATCAAATCCCGGCCTTGCAGGATAATTATATCTATCTGATTGAAACGAATGATGTGCTGGCATGCGTTGATCCGGCGGAATCCGCGCCCGTGGAAGCTGCATGCGGAACGCTTGGCCGGAAACTGACGCATATCCTGAATACGCATCATCACTGGGATCATGTTGGCGGCAACCCGGAATTGAAGTCGAAGTATGGCTGCACGGTCATTGGCCCTTCTTATGATGTGGCACGCATCCCTGCCCTGGATCAACCGGTGAGCGAGGGTGACGTGCTCCATCTCGGTAATCTGGATATGTCCGTCCTGTTCGTACCGGGCCATACACGCGGGCATATTGCTTACGTGATCGAAGACGCCCTGTTTTGCGGTGATACACTATTCGGCGCAGGTTGTGGACGCCTGTTTGAAGGTACGCCGGAACAGATGTGGAACAGCCTGAGTAAAATTACAGCGCTGCCACCATCCACCCGTTTTTATTGTGCACACGAATACACACTGGGAAACCTTGAATTCTGCCTCGAACGTGTAACGCAAGAGGATGTTGTGCAACAGAGGTTCACGCGGGATAGTGGCAGGCGTCAACAAGGACTTCCGACCATCCCCGGTACCATCGGCGAAGAGTTAGCCACCAACCCGTTTCTGCTCCCGGCCAATGAAGTATTCAGAAATAATTATGTCTGCAAACATGGAATCAAGGATGATCCCGTCAGTGTTTTCGCCCATATCCGTGCAGCCAAAGACCGATGGTGATTATCCCAACAAAAGAGCCACTTGCAAAACTCTGGGTGGATGAGCGGCAATCCCACTTTGAGTCCATTTTCGGGGTGGAATGAGGTGCATGGTGGTTCCATGGACCGAAATTCCGGCTCGGAAATGGGCCGAAGTGGGGAAGCCGATTGCCGCTCATGAGTTTTGCAAGTGGCTCAAAAGAACCCCGCCACCCACGATAATTAGAAGCGCTGCCAATACGCTCCAGATAACCGGAAAAGGCTTTTCTTTCTGAATACGGGGATCATTGCAACAGGCCATCATTTAACCTGAAACAGCCTCATCCACATACCATTCACATACTGCCAATCGGGCCACGGGCAGGCGTTCACCTTGCCTGATACGTAGCAATGCGTCCCTTTTACTTTCTCCTGCCACCATTACGATACGCTTTCTGCCCCGATTTAACACTGAATAACCCATCGAAATACGCTTGGGAGGCGGCTTCGGCGCAGCAGATACGGGCACGGCCAGACGTTCGTCCACCAGCGCCGGATTACCGGGAAACAGGCTCGCCGTATGTCCATCTTCCCCCATACCGAGCAATATTAAATCCATTGGGGGAGCATCGGCTAACAAGCTTGCATAAGTCTCAGCCGCATCTTCCGGGCCGAGTTCAGCCGGTATGCGGTGAATCTGTGCTGGAGGAACAGACACATGCGACAGTAAGGCTGCATCGGCCATCACATCATTGCGTTCTGCATCACCAATAGAAAGACAGCGTTCATCCCCAAACCAGACATACACGCGGCTCCAGTCCAATTCGGCATCACGCAATAATGCATAGCATTTTTTCGGCGTATTTCCGCCCGCCAGCACCCAGTGGAATACCCCCCGCTCCGCTATCGCCTGTTCACAGTCAACGATAACCTGCCGGGCAACCTCCGCCGCCAGCGAATCCGCATCAGGAAAAACATTAATATGCATGTTCGGTATCGGATAAGTCCCGCCAGCCACCTTCACAGCCTTCCATGAGCGCGTCCATCCCCGGCACGTCAAAGCTTCCTGCCGGATACATGTTGATGTTTTTCTCTCTGGCCCATGCCTCCATGATTGGCTCAACCGCACGCCAGCATTCCTCCACGCCATCAGCGCGGGTAAATAGTCCCGCCTCACCGATTAACACATCATGTAACAGTGTTTCATAGGCCTCCGGCATGCTGGAACCCGCCATGGCATAGGGAGCGTCCAACTGGATGCCACGCAAATCCATCGACAGCCCCGGCTGCTTGGCTGTCATGGTCAACCGCATTCCCGCGTCCGGTTGCAACCGGAAAATCAGTTCATTATTGTGCATGGCTGCATCATCAAGATCGAACAGGGTTTGTGGCGGAGATTTGAAACGAATGCAAATCTCGGACACACGTTGAGGTAAGCGTTTACCGGTACGCAGCAGAAACGGAACTCCCTGCCAGCGCCAGTTGTCGATGTACAGCTTAACGGCAGCAAAGGTTTCAGTAGCCGAATCCTCGGCAACACCCTGTTCTTCCCGATATGCCGGGACTTGTTCACCATCAACCGCCCCCGCCCCATATTGCGCCCGTACTGCATGACTGTGGACATCCTCCGGTCGCATACGGCGTATGGCACGCATCACCTTCACTTTTTCATTGCGTACATCATCGCCATCCATGGATAAGGGCGGCTCCATCGCCACAATACTCATCACCTGAATCAGATGACTTTGAATCATATCCCTGAGCGCGCCGGCTTTTTCGTAATAACCCGCCCGGTATTCAATACCCAGCGATTCCGCCACGGAAATTTGTACATGATCGATATAATTGCGGTTCCACAAGGGTTCCAGCACCGAGTTACTAAAGCGGAAAATCATCAGGTTCTGCACCGCTTCCTTACCCAGGTAATGGTCAATACGGTAAATCTGCGTCTCATCGAAGTGAGCCTGCAAAGTTTGATTCAGTGCCTCGGCGCTGGCCAGATCCATACCAAACGGCTTTTCAATCACAATCCGGCGAAAACCTTCTTTCTCATCCGCCAGCCCTGCCTTGCGCAGATTACTGGCCACGGTCTCATACCATGATGGCGGAATCGCCAGATAAAACAGCACATTTTTCCTGCCATCAGCCTCACGCAACGTCCTGGCAAGATTTTGATACAATTCCGGCTCCGCCAGATCGCCCACAACCACATCCAGTTTATCTTTGATACGCATCCATGAGCGAGGGTTGAGAACAGCATCCGGGAAGAACTGAAGCAGCGCGTCATGCACATAATTCTTCCATTTGGACTGCGAAAAGTTTTCCCTCACCGCACCAATAATGCGTGAATGAGGCCCAAGAAGATTCCAGCGATGCATATGCGCCAGAGCAGGCAGTAATTTACGCTTGGTAAGATCGCCGGTCGCGCCAAAGATCACGATATTGGCGGCTTCCGGTTGCTTGCTGCCAATCACCGATGCGAATTTCTCATTCATCAGATGTTCCTTTCTGTTCTCCATCATCCACACCCTTGATGGCGTGACCGCCAAACCCGGCGCGCATGGCATTGACAATTTTACCTGCAAAGGCATCTGTTTCACGGCTGCGAAAACGCATTTGCAGCGCCAGCGTCAGCACTGGCGCCGGAACACCCAGTTCAATCGACTCATTCACCGTCCACCTACCCTCGCCCGAATCATCCATCCAGTCGGACAACGCGGATAAATCGCCATCCTGCTCCAACGCATCACCGGTCAAATCCAGCAGCCAGGAACTGACGACCGACCCATGCTGCCAGATGCGTGAAATCTGATGCATATCCAGATCAAACTCACTCTTGGCCTTCATCAACTCAAAACCTTCGGCAAAAGCCTGCATCATGCCGTATTCAATACCGTTATGGACCATCTTGACGAAATGACCGGCGCCCACCGGGCCGACATGGCCCCAACCCTTGCCGTCATTTGATGCCAGTGTGGTCAGCCCCGACGCAATCAATGCGATGGCTTCATCAGAACCGCCAATCATTAGCGAATAACCGTTCTGTAGACCCCAAACACCGCCGGAGGTGCCACAATCAGCAAACAGAATCTCCTTTTCAGCCAATTCCAAACCTCGCCGTTGACCATCCTTATAGTTGGAATTACCACCATCAATAATTAAATCCCCGGCTTCAATCCCTGCCGCCAGAAGGTTTTCGATGGTGGAATCCACAAACTGGTGCGGCACCATCACCCAGATCACGCGTGGCGCGGCCAGCTTGCTGATAACATCGGCCAGATCGGTGGCCGCTGTCACCGTATTCAGTTCCGCCGCCAACGCCTTACCCGGTGCGGCATCCACATCGTAAGCGATGATTTCATGTCCCCCTCCGGCCAAACGTCTTACCATATTACCGCCCATTCGACCCAAACCAATCATCGCCAGTTGCATCACTGTTTCTCCATGTTTTTCATTGAATTGCCCATCACACGATGGGCATGTATGTTAAGCCTGCACTATTCCTAAATAGTCGCACCCTTGTTTGCTCCTTTGTCCGCAACGAATCTCTCGTCCCCCAGAGGATACTCTCTTACGCAAGCGCAATTCACCTGATCGGTCGTCCGTATGCGCTGCTACGTACTCCTTCCCTGGAATCCGTTACGAACAAAGTCCCTGCGCAATCATCACGGCTGTTTAGGAATAGTGCAGGCTAGCAGCCGCCCCGGGATTGACCAGTTACCCGCTATCCGCTGTGAGTCGCCTTCCACGCAGCCAGCTTACGGCGCATCCGCGCCACATGCGATCCATGCCAGTAGGTCTTGCCGCAACCGGAACAGAGATAGACCTCCTCAATCACTTTACGGCTTTCCGGCGGCACTATCAAAAAATGCTTGTCATCACCGCGTTCCAGCAACGTGTTGCACACTGGGCCTGCCCTTTATCCACAAGTCACGCCGGGCGGATCGCCCGAAGGGAACCCTTGCACACGGGCCATACCCGCGTTGCGGCGCTTGCCAATGGAACAACCATTGGTTACGCACCGCGCCTTGGTCTGACCCATGTGTAAGGGTTCTGTGGCGCGACTTGTGGGTAAAGGGCAGGCCTGGACAACGGGAAAACGGACGATACATCCAGTCGATATGGAGGCGTCCGGCTACTTCACGTGCCTGTTCATGCAAGCTTCGCGTTTCAAGCAGAATCAGGCGACTGGCAGCACGCTTGTGCTCGGCCATTCTGCGGTCACAGGTAATCAACAGACGCCCCTCGCGAACGACCTGCGCCACAATCTCCCGGTCCGCACTGCCCGAATGTGCAATGGCAGTATCGTAGCCTGCCGCACGAAGCCAGCGCCCCAGACGCATAAGCATTTCGTCACATAGCAGTTTCATTCCAGCATTGCTTCCACCACCGCACACCATGCAGCAGAAAGATTCTCAAGCTGGTATCCGCCGCCACCCAGCGCCAGTAAACGACCCTCACACAACTTGTCCGTCAGCTCACATAATCGTCTGGCCGCGTGACGATGTGATGCAGGTGAATAGGCCAGATGAGTGATCGGGTCGTTCTCCAGCGAATCCGCCCCGCACTGAAAGATAATAAATTGTGGCGCATGATCGGTAATAAATGTCTCCACCACCTCCCATGATGCAAGAAATGCCGCATCATCGGCACCCGGTGGCATGGAAATGTTCAGTTTACTCCCTTTAGCATCCCCTTTCCCCGTTTCGGAGGAAAAACCACTGCCCGGATAAAGATAGCGTCCATCCTCATGCACATCGGCAATGGGAACAAAGGCACGCCGGCAACGACCATCCATGATGCGCACCACTGCATCCAGAACACTTCCCGAAACCGTGGCCGCCGCTTCATAGATGCCGGGGAAAGCGGGCGTATCTCCCGCATCAAGCACGCCAAGACCCGACTCGGATGCACTTCTCACCCGTTCGATATATTCTTTACTGTGGAAGCGTGCAATATCTTCCTTGCTGGCTTGTACAGGTGAACACATGCATACGCGATCCAGCAATCCCCGTTCGCCGGCCTCCGCCATAAAGGTGGGAAGCCTCAGCGGACCAAAGGGATGATCCGGACCGAAAGCATACCGGCCCAGCACTTCTCCACAGTACAGACACATTTTATGCCCCATAATCAATTTATGGATGTCATCCGCTGGATACGCAAGCTAGAATGGAGGTATGGAGGGCTGCCATGAGGATATTACACACCATGTTACGTGTCGGGGACCTGGAACGGTCACTGGCATTTTATACCGATGTGCTCGGCATGCGTCTGTTACGCAGGAAGGATTATCCCGGTGGAAAATTTACCCTGGCTTTTGTCGGCTACGGCGATGAATCCGAAACCGCAGTTATTGAACTGACGCACAACTGGGAAACATCATCGTATGATCCGGGTAATGGATTTGGTCATGTTGCGATTGGCGTGGATAACATCTACAAGGTGTGCGAGAACATCAAAGCGGCTGGCGGGAAAGTCGTCCGCGAACCCGGCCCGATGAAGCACGGCAGCACCGTGATTGCCTTTGTGGAAGACCCTGACGGCTATCAGATTGAGCTAATTCAACAAACTTGAGGCAATTGTATTAAAATGAACAATACAATTAGCTAACCAATCAGTCACAACCAAACCGTTGAACAAGCGCCTCAAGCGTCATATTCGTAGCAAGTTGATCGTGTGGAATCAGGGCATATTTCCATGGCTTGCCTCCATAGGTTGCCGTATGCACTGAGGCGCGCTGACACCAGAGAACAGCCGCATCCTTCTTGGCCAGCACATCAGAGTCACTCATCTGATTTCTTGCCTTGGGCTCCAGCATGTAAATGGCGTCATCCGTTTCAGCAACAAAATCCGGTTGATACTCAGGATGCTGCGCGCCTGACTTGTAGAATAGCTGGAATTGTCCCTTGGCAGGTTTGAACCACTTTTGAACATCACGTTCCAGAATTACGGCAAGAATGCGTTCGCCCTCAGCATGGAATTTCTGCACCGGGTATAGGCAGCGCTGGAAACCTCCGAACAGATACTTTGCCATATTGCTTTTATCCGGCGGAGATACCTTGTAGTCCGTGTCAGGCTCGCTGGTTGCATAGGCGCTTCCCTTCATGTCGGTAAAGCCCTTGCTGATGACAACATCATAGTCCGCTGTTTCTTCCCAATAGTATTTCTGCATCTGTGCGTGAATCAGAGCAGCAATTTCGCGCCGATGCATCCGCAATACCTTATGAACATCTTCTTCATCTGACAGATAGCTCTGGAAGTGCGCTACTGTCTGACCAGCCAGATCATAAAGCAGGTCGGCATGTTCATCGTAGGAGACATCATTACAATCCATCAGCGCGCTGACGATGTAATCCTCCAGCCGCTTCTCGATGATACCTCCTGCGCTAAAGCCAATTGTTTCTGTGCCTCCGGTACGCAGATACTGCAACCAGAGATCATCGGAAGGCGGTTGATAGCGAACACCTGCAAGATTCAGTGTAAACGCTTTGTAGCCAGCGCGAACCTCCCCCTGAGGTACCACCAGAATACGCGGGATATCGATCGTCTGCTGAACGATGATATCAGTTGTTCTGGCCACAATGGAAGCTACGTCCGGCTTTTCGACGATGCCTTCCAGTTCCATCTGCGGCAGTCGCCAGCGTTCTTCCACCTCTTTGCTAATCCTGGCCTGCATTTCGGCGCTCTTCAGGTGCGATGCGCTCGGCTGATTCTCCAGCTTACGGATCACCTCATAGGTAATCTGAGCAACCCGCTGCTCTTCGGGCCTGGTGAACACAGGTGCTGCCTGTGAACTTGCCACCTCTGTCGAACTCGTGAGGTTGTCCGGCTGAATGCCCAGCATGCGCTCAACGATGGGTTGCGAAACCACGGTCTTTGTTTTTCTGATGATTTCATCATCCGCAAGAATCACCTGTTGTAAGCGAATCGGCGAATCTGACCTGTTGGCTTCATTGACGATTTCCTGAAATCGATCATGTGCCACAATGTTCAATCGATCCACGGCAGCCACGCCAGTACGATGCCCATATGGCAGACGCAGCCCGCGACCAATGGACTGCTCAATCAGCGTGCGCGCATTGGCGGCACGCAAGGGGACGATAGTATACAGGTTGGTCACATCCCAGCCCTCTTTGAGCATGTTCACATGAATAACGATCTCGGTCGGTTCATCGTTGTGCTCAACCTTCAGCAGGCGCTCGACCATCTCGTCTTCTTTCGCGCCGGTTTGACTGGAATCGACCTGAATCACCTTGTCCCTGTAACGGCCCTCAAAGAAGGCATCACTCTGGATCAGATCGATCAATTGCCCCGCGTGCGTGGTGTCACGGGCAATCACCAGCATGAAGGGTTTGACGATGCGCTCACCGGTTTCGCGGGCATAGGTTTCAAGCAGCACCTTGGTCTGCTCATGCAGGCGAACACCATCCTCCAGTTTTAACCGCTCGATTTCTTCCTGCTGCATACTGGCAGGGTTAAAATCCTTGCGTGTCACAACGGCAGGCTCTTTCACAAACCCATCCGCCATGGCCCGACCCAGCGGATAATCGAGCACCACATTCTTGAAGGGCACAGGCCCGCGTGCCGATTCGATAAAGGGAGTTGCGGTCAGTTCCAGCCCCAGCAGCGGTTTCAAATCGTTGATGGCCTTGACGCCGGCCGATGCCCGATAGCGATGTGATTCGTCCATCAGTAGCACCAGATCAGGCAACGCCGCCAGATAATCAAAATAGCTTTGCCCGATATATTCGGAGAGTCGCTTAATACGAGGGGATTTGCCGCCGCGCACTTCAGAGTTGATCTTCGAGATGTTGAAGATGTTGATGTGCACCTGATTCCCGGAGCCTGGCAGCAAGTCGGAACGAACACTGCTTTTCTGGTTGTAGTTGTCGCCGGTAATGATGATCGGTGCATTGACTGCAAACTCGGCGATGCCCTTAAACACATACTTCGGTGTATTGGGTGTGAAGTCGGCAATCAGCTTGTTGTAAATCGTCAGGTTCGGAGCCAGAACGAAAAAATTGTTCAGCCCGTGTG
>JAUZQZ010000085.1 GCA_030950745.1 Mariprofundaceae bacterium
GTTTTCAGGCCGGAAAAGCTGAAATTTAAATTACCTTTGTTGAGCATCGGGCGTGGCAATTTAAAACGGCTGGCATCACCGTCCTGTGCCAGTTCGGCAATGGCAGGTCCGCCGGGATATGGAAGGTCCAGCAGGCGCGCACATTTGTCGAAGCATTCACCGGCTGCATCATCCAGCGTTTGCCCCAGCACCACGTATTGGCCGAGCCCGTCCACGCGGATGAGCAGGGTATGTCCACCGGAAACCAGCAGTGTCACAAAAGGAAAATCCGGTAAAATCCCGGATAACCCGGGCGCGAACAAATGCCCTTCCAGATGATGGACGGGGATGACGGGAATGTTGTTTACCGTGCCTGCGGCACGAGCGAAGGATACGCCGACCAGTAGTGCGCCCATCAAGCCCGGCCCGGCTGTAACCGCGAGCGCATCAAGATTGCGCCATGCCAGATTCGTTTCACGCATGACTTCATCGACCATCGGTGGCAATTGTTGCAGATGCTCGCGTGACGCGATTTCGGGCACCACGCCGCCATACTCCGCATGAATCTCAATCTGTGATGCGATGCGTTCGGTCAGGATGCGGACGTGTCCGTCTGCATCTCCACCGATGATCGCTACGGCAGTTTCATCGCATGATGTCTCGATACCCAAAGTAATCATTGCTTTATCATAGAGATACGAAGCCACAGAGAAAGAAGACTATTTGCATTCTGAAGTTGCATCCAGGTCAGATAGCCAAGGGCTGCCTTGTCCGTAAGCGGCTCATTTGGCAGGGGATAAACCCCTGCCCTGCTTTCATCGCGGGAGTACGCAAACTTAGGCGGAGTAAAGACAAAACACTGAATATCCGGCTCATCTTTTTAGCGATGTAAGAATCTGAATAAAACCCGATGGCGTATAAACAGGGGTGGATGATTTTTTGAAATCCCTGATATTTCTTGTAATAATATATTCTACTCCCGCATGCTGGGCGGATTCAACAATCACTGCATCCTCATAATCCGGGAAATTACATTCCAGGGCATTCTCAACCACCATTCGATTAACAGGGGCTATTTCAAAAAGAGATAATAATAGCCTGATGTGTGTAATCGCACGCTTTGCGCCAAGGGCCTTGACCATCAAATAATGAATCGTTGTCACCGTTGTAGCACATAAAAAACCCTGAATTTCAGAGCGTTCCACCCTTGACATCAATTGTGCCGCATCATCCGAAAATGGCTGCCGATCCAATAAAACATCAAGGATGACATTGGTATCAAACAGCACTTTCACAGGTACTTTTCTTCCAGATGTTTAAAATAATCAGCTTCTCCGGCATCTGTATTCGAAAGCAGGCCTTTTAACGTGCGAACCGCCGGTGTTAAATGATGACTGTCATCCAGTTGTTCGTTTTTAATAACGGTAAAATAATCGGCAACGATTCGGGATACGGATTTTCCGCTTTGAGCCGAGTAATATTTGGCCGATTTGATTAAACTGTCGTCCATTCTTAAGGTTAATTTGGTATTCATAACACCTCCACTACGCTAGCATGACGCATCTTTATTTTAGAATAATACGTCACTTACTGAGCTGTTGTCAATCGTCATATACATGAAGCCGGGTTAGAGCCAATTGCAAGACCGTTATGCATCTGATCCATATCCGCCACCGCCGGGGGTTTCGATGCGCAGCCGGTCGCCCGGATGTAATGTCCGCGTGCATTTGGCGGGCAATCTCTCCCATTGACCACGGGTGTAAAGGCTATTCTTTCCTGCCTGGCCTGATCCGCCGCCATTCAAACCATAGGGCTGGGTTTCGCGGCGTTCCGTGAGCAGGGACATTTCGCATGCCGCCAGTGCTTCCCATTCGCGGATGATGCCGTCACCACCGCAACATGCTCCCGCACCCCCCGAACCACGGCGAATAGCGTATTCGCGGATGCGCAGGGGATAGTGCATCTCCAGCACTTCGATGGAGGTGTTTTTCGTATTGGTCATATGGCACTGCACGGCGGATAACCCATCACCATGGGCATGCGCGCCCATGCCCCCAGCCAGCGTTTCGTAATAGACCCAAGCCTTTCCATGAGTATCTCTGCCGCCGAAGATTACATTGTTCATCGTGCCTTGCGCCGCTGCCGGTATGCGTTCGGGGCAAGCCTGCGCCAGCGCGCCCAGTACCACATCCACAATACGCTGGCTGGTTTCCACATTGCCCGCCGCTACCGCCGCACCGGGCCTGGCATGAACCAGGCATCCTTTTGGTGCTGTTATGCGGATGGGACGGAAGATAGCGGATGTTTGCGGCGTACCCTCGGGCATCAGGCAGCGAAAGGCATAAAATACTGCGGCCGCTGTGACGGACATGGGACAGTTGACGGGGCCAGGACACTGCGGTGCGGTTCCGGTGAAATCCACCGTGGCCGTTTCGCCCGAAATGACGATCTCAACGCAAAGAGCCAATGGCCCGCTACGTAAACCATCGTCTTCCAGCACATCCTCAAAATGGTAACAACCATCCGGAATATCCGCGATAGCGCTTCTTCCATACGCTTCGGAAGTTGCAAGAAGTTGCTCCATTCCCGAGGAAACAACGGTTTTTTCTGATAAGGCAAGCAAACGCGAAGCTCCCACGTTGCAAGCCGAATGTTGTGCTGCCAGATCGCCCATGCGCTCCCCGGGGTTGCGCACCCGTTCAAGGAAGGTTTCGATGAAGGCTCTTCGTTCCCGACCTGCCTGGAACCAGTGTGCGGGGCTGATCACTACGCCTTCCTCCGCCAGTGTGGTATGCACACCCATCGAACCGGGTGAAACGCCGCCCACGTCGGCATGATGGGCGCGTGTAGCGGAAAAGCCGATTAAATCCGTATGAATAGAGCCACTTGCAAAACTCTGGGTGGATGAGCGGCAATCCCACTTTGAGTCCATTTTCGGGGTGGAATGAGGTGCATGGTGGTTCCATGGACCGAAATTCCAGCTCGGAAATGGGCCGAAGTGGGGAAGCCGATTGC
>JAUZQZ010000086.1 GCA_030950745.1 Mariprofundaceae bacterium
TTTACAGCCTTTCAACACGCATGTTCTTTTTTTCATATCCTTGCATCGGCCTGCGCCGCCATTGCCGCAGCTTCGTCCAGATTCGCCGCCCAGCGAACATCCAGCCCACGAATTCGGGGGACATAATACATAACTCAACCTCACCATACCCTCAAACTGCCGCTCATTCTTTCTATCATCAAATAATTAAGTATTATGTCCCCGGAACTACGGAGGTCAGCGCGGCATAGGTCAACAATGCTTTAGATACGACGCGGTCGCGTTTGACCGATTTCCAGGCTGCTGGGTATTCAGTCATCACTGCGCCTGAACGGTCAGATCGATGGTGGGCGGAATGATCTGATCAAATGGAACCCTCGGTACCACGGCACTCTTTCCCCGCGTGCGTTCGCCTTCTTTCAGCTCTACCAGCCCAAACGAGGCAAGCATTTTCAGGCGTTTGGTCAGATTTCCCTGATCTTCGTGGATGCTCTGAGCAAGCTCTGTGATCGAGTTGGGGCGCTGACTATGAATGGCCGCCAGCAGGTTCACATTTTTTTCGCTCATCAGCTTTCTGAACTCGTCCGCGCTACGCACCCATATTTTTGGCTCATGGGCAGATGGCTTGATCCGGCCCGCTGCAATATCAAGCATACGGCTACGAATATCCTGATCGTTTGCAACACCAATTCGAATCGATTTCATGACACACTCCTGAAATAGATATCTACTCGTTCATAAAAATCCGCCACCGGGCTTTCGGCTGTGGTGAAGCGATATGGCTTCCCTTTCTTCGGAGGATGTTCGTGGTCATAACCATGGGCATTATCAAACCCCAGGATTCTGTTTCCATATCTGTCGCATAACACAACAGCATAAGAAACCTTGCCGTGCTTCTCCTCCGCACGAAAAGTACAGGCGAACCCTTTACCTTCCGATCCTGCATAATGGGAAAAACCATTCAAATCCAGAAGGTATCGGTATGCTTCACCCACCATAATATGTAATTATCGACATGTTTTATGAAAAATCAAGCTCCAATACGCGGATAGGAGAATCTTGGGGGTCTTGTTTGGCGCATTATCATCCCCCTTTTTGATTAATCTACTCACCGTTCGATGGGCCAGGCCGGGAAAATCGGCAATATACCTGGATTGTTAGTTTGTGTTCCCGATTGAACGTATACTTTATGTGTGCGCGTGGCCGTAACCATACAACCAGCGAGCAGTCGTCTTGCCAATGTTGCGCACGGAATGAACAGCGCCCGCCGGGATAAACAACTCCTTCGATTTCAAACTCCATCCGCCCTTCCAGAACAATCACCAGTTCATCGGTGACATGCACGAAATCCTCCCAACACTGTCCCGGCGGATCTACCCACACATCGCAGGAAAATCCGCGTTTTTGCCAGCCAACCCTGATCTGCTCAATGTCCAACAAATCACCTGCTTTTACGGTGCTTCTTCTCGATTTTCCTGCGACGTTCCTTCATTTCTCTGGTTTCATGCAACCCGTTCCTCAGGAAATCACGTCCGTATTTGTTCAATGAATGCATACCCTGAAAATGGCACAGCTTGCATGAAGCCCCCGTCTGGCGGGAGAACGCTGGGTTAGCTGAGGCAGATGACGATAGTCCCACAGCCAGAAACAGAATAAAAAACGCCTTTATCATCAAAACGGCCACCAGCTCGATTCCAGCTCATCCTTGCATGCGGCAATCTGCGCCCGATACCGTTCCGCCCGCCGTTTCACCTTGCGCGCCACGCCGATCAGCCATCTCTTTTTCAGATAGGTCTTACGGGTAAAACCGCCATGGCCTTCGTGGTAGGCCAGATATTGATTGTAGGCATCCCATTTGGAGATACCGAGTGTTTTATGGGACATGTTTCCGTACCAGCCGATAAAGTCGGTCACATCCTCAAAATCGTCCCGATCCGCACCCCAATTGCCCGATTTTTCAATGTACCAGTCCCAGGTGGAATCCTTCACCTGCGCATAACCGTAAGCCGAAGATTTGCGCCCCCATGGAATAAAACCAAGCAGCGTATCGTTGGGCGCCTTGGCCTGGGAGCGGAAACGCGATTCCTGCCAGATAATGGCCAACTGGACATGCACCGGAACACCCCATTTATCGAACGAATCCTTGGCATCGTCGTACCAATCGGATTTTTCACGGAAGATGGAGCAACTATTATCGAGATGACGCGGGGGTGTCGTGGCGCAAGCGGCGAGTAACAGCGTTGCCGCAATCAACATTCGTTGCATGGTTATCATCATGCTACATCAGTATCCGTTCGATGCCGCCCTGCTTAACGGTTTTAATGAACTGCTTCTGCCAGTCCTCACCCTTCAGATGGCGAATGAGCTCGATAACGATGTAGTCCGCTTTGACATCTGTTTCGTCTTCCAGTCGGGATAGTCCTTGCAAGCAGGACGGGCAGGAAGTCAGAATTTTGGCTGGCACATCGTCCGCAAGCTTTGCTTTGGCCCTGGCCATCTCCTCTTCCTTACGGGCACGAATTTTGCCAGCGATGACGGGCCTGGCCACAGCCAGTGTTCCCGCTTCACCGCAACACTCAGCCGAAGGCACCGAAGGCGCGCCCAACAGTGAATGAATCACCGCCTCCGAGCCATGCCGTTTCAGTGGTGTGTGGCAAGGTTCATGATACATATACTGCACCCCGTCGACACCGGATATGCTGACACCCTGTGTCATCAGGTATTCATGAATATCCATCAGCGGCGCATCCGGGAATACTTGCTCCAGCTGATACTTCGCCAACTGGTCAAAACAGGTGCCACAGGAAATAATCACTGCTTCAAAATCCAGATAAGAAAGTGCTGTTTTGATACGATGGAACAGCACGCGGTTATCATAAGTAATCTGATCGCCCTTTTTATGATCGCCACTGGCGATGGAAGGATAGCCACAGCACAAATAGGAAGGTGGAAGCACCACATTGAGGCCCAGATCGAACAACATTGCCTGCGTCGCCAGTCCCACCTGAGAAAACAGGCGTTCCGAGCCACAACCGGGGAAATAGAACACGGCACGTCCATTGGCTCTGGCCGGATCACGCAGCACCGGAATTTCATTTTTATTGCGTCCGTCGATACCAAGCATGGAACGTGTGGTTGCAAACGGCACCTCGGGCAAGGGTCGTTCGACAAAACTGATAACCTGTGCCTGGATCCCGGACAGATTGCGCTTGGCCGCTGGCGTCTTCGTGGTAAGTCCCGCAGCCTTGGCTGCCCGGTGCAACAGCCTGTGGCCGGCATATCCGGCACGGATCACAATCCCGCGCATCAACTTCACCATATTGGGATTTTTTGCTACCAGGAATATCAGTGATAAATAGGAGACCAGATTGAAACTGGCCTGCCCTTTGTCTTTCAGGAGCGCCCGCATACGTTCGGTGACGATGCCAAAATCAATATCCACTGGACATGGCGCTTCGCACTTATGGCAAATGGTGCAATGATTGGCCACATCCCTGAGTCCCGCAAACTGCTCAAACGAAATACCACTCCCTGTCTGTGATTCATATAGAAAAGCTTCGATGATAGCGCCCGCCGCCTGAATCTTGTTGCGTGGAGAATACAGCATGGAAGCACGCGGAAAATGGGTGTTGCACACGGGCTTGCACTTGCCACAGCGCAAGCAGGGTGAAATCTCTTCGGACAAGGCCGTTAAATCCGCCGCTTCAAGAATCACGGACTCCATCTCCAGCAGATTAAAGCTGGGGGTATAGGTGAAAGTCAGGTCGGTATCAGGAAGCAGTTTGCCACGGTTAAATATCCCCTCCGGGTCCACCTTTTCCTTGTATGCGGCCATTTCCTTCAGCCACTCGGGCGACATATAAGGCAATTTGGTAATGCCGATACCGTGCTCGCCGGATATGACGCCACCCAGTTCAACGGCCTTGGCCATAAATTGGTCCACTGCGTGATGAGCACGCTTCATCATTTCATAGTCATTGGAGTTGACCGGCACATTGGTATGCACATTGCCATCACCGGCATGCATATGCGTGGCGATCACGATACGGCGAGACAACGTCTTCTTATGCTGCTCGCGCACACCCTGCTGCAACACATCATGGCCACGCAATAAATCCATCAGCGGGCGTTCTATTTCACGCCGGTAGGAAATACGTAAGTTTCCCCGTTGAATTACACGAAACAATGTTTCATGGGGATCGCAGGTGATATCGTTTAAACGATGTTCTAACTTACTTGCCGGAGCATCCAGCCCACCCAGACATGCTTGCCAGTATTTGTACGTGGAAGAAATGATTTTCCTGCATTGTGTCAGCTTATCAATAAGAAAACCGTCATCCTCTACCCCCAGTTCGGACAGACTCAGAGCATCACCTTTCGTCACCCGTTCGCTGACTGTCTTGATGTAATCGTCAATCGCATCCAACCCCTCAAGCTTATTGGCAATTGAATTTTCGATATTCAGACGCTCAATAAAATCATTGTATTCGGATAGTCTGGACAAGGGGATGACGACATCTTCATTGAGTTTGAAGGCACGCGTATGTCTGGCAATGGCCGCCATCCGCCCCCGGTCTTCCCAGAAACGTTTGCGATCCACTTCTGAAGTAGCGGTAAAACCTTCACCGTCACCCATTGATGCTATGCGGCAAATATCCGAACAGGCCTTCGCTACCGACCGTCTGTTATTACCGGATATATCAATGAGCAGGACCACACGTGGCCGCTTCCTGCGCGTGGTCTTGCTTGTATAACCGATCGCTTTTACATACTTCTCGTCAAAATGCTCCAGCCCCTCCAGATGCGCACCATCCAGTCCGTCCACATGCGTCTTGATATCGACGATGGCGCGAGTCGCAGCCGTTAATTCCTGACCAAAGAATTCGCAGCACACCGTATGCGTATATTTAAATGGCTGATGTAATATAAACGTGGCCTCGGTAATAAATCCATCCACACCCTCTTTCTGCACGCCCGGCAATCCACCCAGTGCCTTGCGTGTTACATCCTTACCCAGCCCTTCACGACGAAAAGTAGAACCGTGGATTGTCAGGATTTCCGACTCACCCAGTTGCCTCTCTCCGTCGGCATCAAAGTGTGACAGGCTGAATTGCACATCCGCATCCGCCGGTATCTTTCCCATATTGTGATTGATACGCGTCACCACCAGCCAATGGCCGTCCGGCGTTACCATTTTCCAGGACAGCAGATTGTCCACGCAGGTACCCCATATCACGGCATGTTTGCCGCCCGCGTTAGAAGCCACATTGCCGCCGATGGTGCAAGCCCAGAGACTGGTCGGATCGGTGGCAAACACATGTGGGCGGGATGCCTCCATCACCTTACCTGTGACCGCGCCAGCCTGTGCTGTAATAGTCTGCACCTTGCCTTTGCCACCAATATCACGTGTTTCAACCGGTTCAATGGCATCCAGTTTTTCGACATTGATCATCACCGTATCGGCATGCAGGGGTACGGAACCGCCACATAACCCGGTCCCGCCACCACGTGGAATCACAGTCATGCCCAGTTCATGCACCACCGTCACCAAACCGGGGATTTCTTCCGGCGTATCCGGGGTGATTACACAAAAAGGGTACTCCTGCCGCCAGTCGGTGGCATCCGTGGCATGATGCGTCAGCGTATAGGCATCAAAATGGATATTATTACGATGGGTATGCCGGGCGAAGGCTCTGATTGCCTGTTTGCGCTGTTTCGGTGTTGCCACAAACCAACCGTTAAGTGCCTCCAGCATCTCCCGGGTCTGGTTAACGATACGCAACACTCGTTTGTTGCCGTCAGCAGCCGCCTCAATACGTGCCAACCGATCCTTATGTAGCGTCTGTATGGCACGCAAATGTTTTTTCTGCTTCAGTAATCCATCCTTGAGGAAAGCATTGCGCGATATGATCCACACATCGCCCAGAATTTCGAACAGCTTGCGTGCGCTCCTTCCTGTTCTGCGTTGATCGCGCAGGATATTCAGGTCATCCCATGCTTCCTGCCCAAGGAAGCGCAATACGATCTCGCGGTCGGAATAAGAGGTGTAGTTATAAGGAATTTCGCGGATGTTATCGGTCAAACAAATTCTCCAGAAATTACTAAAGTCGGCGCATTGTAGCGGAGGCAGATAAAGAAATCATAAATGCTTTGAACAGACTGTAACGCGTGGCAGCATCACCACCATGATTAAATTATCGGATCGTATCCAGCAAGTAAAACCGTCGGCCACATTGGCCATCACTGCCAAAGCAGCCGAACTGCGTGCTGCCGGGCGCAATATCATTTCGCTATCCGTCGGTGAACCGGATTTCGATACGCCGAAAGCCGCATGCGAAGCCGGCAAAAAAGCCATCGATGAAGGCTTTACCCGTTATACGGCGGTACCCGGCATTCCAGAGCTACGGCAAGTCATTGCAGAAAAATTCAAGCGGGACAACGGCCTTGATTATGAAGCTGCGGACATCCTTGTCTCCACCGGCGGCA
Organism: Mariprofundaceae bacterium; assembly: GCA_030950745.1. GTDB lineage: Bacteria > Pseudomonadota > Zetaproteobacteria > Mariprofundales > Mariprofundaceae > JAUZQZ01. The sequence goes on from JAUZQZ010000086.1 coordinate 6,466, forward strand.
AGCAGTGCATCTACAATATGCTCCAGGCAATGATTAACTTGGGGGATGAAGTGGTAATTCCCGCTCCATACTGGGTGTCTTATCCGGACATGGTGCTGCTCGCCGAAGGTGTGCCTGTCATCGTGGATACGACGGCAGACAACAACTTTAAACTTTCAGCAGACCAACTGGAAGCCTCAATCACTCAGAAAACACGCCTGTTGCTCCTCAATTCACCATCCAACCCAACCGGCATGGCCTATTCTGCTGAGGACCTGGCGTCGCTAGGCGAAGTCATCCGCAAACATCCCGATGTTGCTGTAGCCACGGATGATATGTACGAAAAGATTCTGTTCGACGGCAAAAAGTTCGCCACCTTTGCCGAGGTCAATCCCGATTTGAAAGACCGCACCATCACTTTAAACGGTGTCTCCAAGGCCTATTGTATGACCGGCTGGCGCATCGGTTTCTGTGCCGGACCCGCTCATCTGATCAAAGCCATGGCCAAGATTCAGGGGCAAAGCACTTCCAACCCCTCCTCCATCTCCCAGAAAGCAGCATTGGCCGCCCTCACCGGCCCAACCGATGCACTGGAAGACATGGTACGTACATACCAGACGCGGCGCGAGTGGCTGGTGGCCGCAATCAATGCTATTCCCGGCATGCACTGCATCAAACCGGACGGTGCCTTTTACGTCTTTCCATCCGTTGTCGGCTGGGTTGGCAAACAAACGCCAACCGGGACCAAACTCACCGACGATGTAGCCATCTGCGAATGGCTGCTGGACGAAACCGGCGTGGCGCTGGTACCTGGTACGGCCTTCGGTAGTCCCGGCCACATCCGCTTCTCCTATGCCGTTTCCCAGGATACGCTGGAAGATGCCGTAGGGAGAATTGCCAAGGCTGCGGAAGGGCTAAAATAAGTACTGTCTGTCTTCATCAGAATTTAAACCCTGCAAATAAGCCTATAATGAATGTGACTATTGTCACTGTCCATCCGGGAATCCATAGTAAATTTTCACCGTTACAGTTTCCCTGACAGCCTGTCGGACTCAGGGAGACTGTAGCAAGCAAGAGCAAGCGGTGCTGTTCCTGCCGCGCAGTAGATTTCTTATGAGTCCGACAGACTGCCAAGGTGTATTAATGGATTTTGACTGGATGGAAAATACTATTTTTCTTCGCCGCCTTAATAACGAAGAAAGGGAACTCCTGAGTGAAACCATGAATATTGTTGAATTCAAGGTTGGTGACAACATCGTCAGCCAGGGTCAGCTAGGGGGAACCATTTCCATCATACGCTCCGGGGCCGCCACCATTACGTACTCCAACAAAGAAAGGCGTGCTTATGTCGGAAAGGTTGTGTCCGGCGGTGTAGTGGGTGAAATGTCATTCTTCAGGGATCATCCTGTAGCCGCAACGGTGATGGCGCATGATGTTTGCCGTACGTATCAATTAAGTAGAGAGGGATACATCAGGTTACTGGACAGCAATCAGCAACTGGTCCAAAGTCTATTTACTTATATCATAACACATATGGCAAATGCACTTGAGGATTCCAATCATCAACTTACATCTGGTAATAACCAAAATAAACCCTTGATTTAAGCGGCCTTGCAGCCTGAAATGTCGAAGGATGAAAGAGATGCTTGGTACTTCAGGCGCATGTGAGCGCAATAAGGACCCGATTCTGAAAATATTGAAAGATGTTTTTGGAAACAGCCGGGATGTCCTGGAAATCGGCAGTGGTTCGGGAAAACATGCTCTCTATTTTAGCCGGAATCTGCCGCATCTGACATGGCAGCCCAGCGATCTGGAGGAAAACCTGCCCACAATCAGAGCACAACAGGTTCCGGGCACATTAGAAAATGTATGCCCCCCTATTGTTTTGGATGTTTGCCGGCATCCATGGCCGATTACTTCAACGAGTGCAATCTTCAGTGCCAATACTCTGCACATCATGCCCTGGGAGAGTGTCACATACTTCTTCCGGGGAGCAGGTGAGGCCCTTCAGGCCGGAGGCGTTTTGTGTGTGTACGGGCCTTTCCGGTATCAGTACGCCTTTACCAGCGAGAGCAATAAACGCTTCGATCAGCATCTCAGGCAACAAAACCCGTTGAGCGGCATCAGGAATTTTGAAGCCGTCAACCAACTGGCCAACGATAACGGCCTGTCCTTTTTCAAGGATTACGCCATGCCCGCAAACAATCAGCTATTGGTCTGGAAGCGGCATGCCTGAACGCACTCATGTCTTCATAAATAAAGCCATATGCAGCGAGCCGCTGGGCGCTCAGTCCGCAAGGCGCGTCGGGGCAGGCATAGCATGGCTATGGCAAGACGGCGCAACGTAGCGGATGGCCGTCCAGCGATTCGCCCGGAGGGAGCCCCACAGGCGGTCCGGCTCCGCGTTACGGCACTTGGCAAGGGCTCGGCCATTCCCTGCGCACCGTGCCTTGACCCGAACCGCCTGTGGGGCTCTGCATGTGGCTTTATTTATGAAGACATGAGTACCATTCTTCATGTGGATATGGATGCCTTCTTTGCTTCGGTGGAGATACGCGATCACCCGGAGCATGAAGGCAAACCGGTCATTGTCGGCGGACGGGCCGATGCACGCGGCGTGGTCGCTGCCGCCAACTACATCGCGCGGACATTCGGCATCCACAGCGCCATGCCGGTCAGTACCGCATTACGATTATGCCCGGCAGCCGTTCTTCTGCCACCAAGACTGGATCGCTATAGCGAAGTATCGCATCAGATACGGGCTATTTTTGAACGATTCACCCCTGTTGTTGAACCGCTTTCCCTGGATGAGGCATTCCTCGATGTAAGCGGCAGCCTTGCCCTGTTCGGGTCAGCCCAAACCATTGGCCACAAGATAAAAACCATGATTCGTAACGAACTGGGCATGACTGCATCCATCGGTATCGCCCCCAATAAACTGCTGGCCAAGATCGCCAGTGATCTGGAAAAACCGGATGGATTTGTCGTCGTTCCCGCCGATGGCATACAGGCATTTCTCGACCCCCTGCCCGTTTCAAGAATCTGGGGTGTGGGCCGCGTGGCCGAACGCAAGCTAAAAGGCATTGCTATTCACAGTATTGAGGATCTGCGTAAAACCACCATGAAACAGCTTGAGCCCCTGTTCGGACAGAAAACAGGCCGCCACCTGCTGGCATGTGCGCAAGGCGTGGATTCCCGTCCTGTGATTCCAGACCGCGAAGCCAAATCCATCTCACACGAGCGAACCTTCCCGCAAGATGTCGATCAGGAAGACGTCTTGTATGGCACCTTGCTTGGCCTAACCGAGCAGGTCATGCGCCGCCTGCGCAATGCCGATAAGTTGGCGCGGTGTATCGAACTGAAGTTACGATTCGCAGATTTTTCCACCATTACCCGATCCAGACATCTTGCAGCGCCTACGGATGTCACATCTGAAATATGGCATGTGCTGCAGCAACTGATGCAACAGCATTGGAACGGACAACCCGTCCGCCTAGCCGGTATGGGAGTGAGTGAGTTACAGCATCCAAAAGCGCGGCAAGCGGATTTGTTCCTTGAGAAAAAACATGTGCACCAACAAAAAGTGGATCGCGTGGAAGATGAGGTTCGGGAACGCTTTGGTAAGCAAGCGATACACAGAGGCAGCGCTTCGGCTACATCGTCAGCAAAACCTAACCTGCATGATTCATAAATCGGCATGATGGTTGGGCGAATGCCGCTAATCGGCCATAACCAGTTATTCGAAGCGTTCGTCAAGGTGTCTTGATTCCGACCTTTCGTGCTCAGCTTCACTTTCTAAATTACGGTGACATATATGGTCCGCCCCGCGTTGCAAGGAAAAGTTTGATAGGCAAGTTAAGGAAAGTTGCATACATATCCCACAAGGGGATTTCCTCCGGTCATATCCGGCCTTGAGTTGAAGCTTGGTAGCCTCTGGCC
>JAUZQZ010000087.1 GCA_030950745.1 Mariprofundaceae bacterium
TTGCCTCTACTCCATTTGCCTTAAGCCATTTGTTAATAGCTGTGGTTCCATCGTCTATATTAAAATAAGCAGGAGCATCACAAAAATCGTGAATTACAACAAAACCTTCAGTGGTTGACAGAACATTATATTTACCTTGCCGTAAGTTTGGAAATAATGGTTTTTTATAATCGCAAGGAAAGGCTGTTGCTATCTGATTCTTGGATGTCCAATCTTGGAATTCAATAACATTTACCCATCTATCATTGTTACCATATTTTTCTACAAATTCAGGATGTAGGTAGTTAAAACGAAGAACAGGTTTTTCATAATCATATGGTAAATCTAATTTCTTTTCTATTGCTGTTAGAGTTGGCCTCATTTCTCGTACAGTATATCTAGGTGAAGGGCTCCAAATCGATGGATACCAATCTTGTCGAACATTAGCTCCTTGTTCATCTACTTGAAAATAAGCTGCGTATAAATGATCAATATCATCCGTGGGAATAGACCTAGCAAACATAACCGTAGCTCGGGTCATAACTCCATTATTGTTTCCTGGCAATGGTCGGTAGTTCTTAACGATATATTCTTTGCAAAAAGTAGAAAGATCATCGAGCCATTGTATTGGAACAGGAATGATTTGGCGTCTTATCGCCCGAAGGTTCCAGAAATCTATCAAATCTCTCGGCATGCATGCGTCAAGAACAAAAAGTATAGGATCCCATATATGCTCGTGGTAACTAACCTCTATCTTTGAATGCCCCATACGGAGAGCTGAAGTACACCCTGATCTGTAAATATCAGCTAGCGCCCCACCATTGAGTAATACTTCTTTCGGATCGAAGGCATCTATAAATGCCTGCTCCAAGTACTCCAATCCAGGCCCCCCAGGGAACCCTCCAAAGAGACAAGAAGAAAAGGCTCTAAAAGAATGTTTTTCATGAATAGCATTGATAATATTGTGCTTGTGTCTCTTGGAAAACTGATATTCTTTACGATAAAGGTCTCGGTAGAGGTCTAGAATATTTAGGCCATGCCCTTTTTTCCAATCTCTTCCTCGAGTTAAAACGTCCGAAAGCTGTAAGACTCTCTCCTCCTCAAATCCTATCTCATCTGCTAAGTCGACTTCCGCTTCAACCAAAAAGTCAGGTTCAAAGAAATCGAGATAGCCATTGATGATTTGTTCAGCCGTCTCAAAATGATGATTGTGGCGATCCCACCATTTCGGAACCGACTTTATATAGGGCACTATCGGATTGTACATCCCGCCCCATAAGCAAGTGTTAATCTGGAATATTTCATGCACCCGCTCCTTATCATTGGGGCGCACTAAGAAGGCAAAACGAACCGGTCTTAACCTAATATGAGTGCTAATAGACATGAGTCAGGAACCTTTGGTGGCAAGTCTTATTTCGTACATTTTCATCACTCTGTCCAAATCTCTACGTTAAGCCGCCATGGGCGTGATGTCATGTTCAATTTCTGCTGCTTTGTTGGCTTTTGTAACCTTTAGATCATACGCAATTTGAAGATTTAACCAAAATTCGGGCGTATTATTGAAAAAACGTGCCAAACGAAGGGCTGTATCAATGCTTACACCGCGTTTTTCCCTCACCACATCATTGATGCGCGGAGCAGGCACACGCAGGCGCATCGCCAAGGCATTGGCGGACATTTCAAGTGGTGTAAGAAATTCCTCGCGCAAAATCTCACCCGGATGAACGGGGCGCATACCGTTTTTGATCATCGTTGCCGACATTTCAACATCTCCTTAGTGATAATCTACAATCTCAACATCTATCGCATGACCATCTTCAAACTGAAAACAGATTCGCCATTGCTGATTAATGCGAATGCTCCATTGGCTATTCCGACCTCCGGATAGCTTCTCTAAACGATTACCCGGCGGTGAACGTAAATCAACAATACCTGTTGCCGCATCAAGCATTTGAAGTTTTCGTTCAGCTTGAGCCTGAATAGCTCGAAACCTGCGTGGACACTGACCCTCAAATAAAAGCTGTGTATCCTTACAGGAAAAAGAGCGAATCATAAATGGATAGTAGAATGAGTGTCGTTTAATGTCAACCATTAAACGTTTAATATTAATACGAGCTAATTCTTAAGCAATCCTGCTACAGTGGCTAAAGCCTCTTTCAATTTCGCTGGCTCCGTACCCCCCGCCATGGCCATATCCGGCTTGCCACCACCCTTGCCGCCACAGAGAATGGCGACTTCACGGACGATATTTCCGGCGTGGAATTTATCGGTTAAATCTTTGGTCACACCTGCGACCAGTTGTACTTTTTCACCTTTGACCTGGCCAAAAACAATGATACCGGATTTCAATTTCCCCTTGGCTTTATCCATGAAATCACGCAGATCGGCGACATCTTTCACTTCGGAAGTAAGCAGCCTGATTGTTTCCCCGTTGGCGTTCACATCAACCGCTGTGTTTATCAATTCATCCAAAACACCTGTTGAGGCTTTGGATTTAAGTGAGGAAAGCTCTTTTTCTGTTTCTTTGAGCCTGGATTGCAGTGCCGCCACGGCATCCACAACCTCGAACGGGCGTACTTTCACCTTGCTGGCGACACTATTCAGCGTATCGGCATCGGCAACGAAGCTTTGATACGCCGCTTCTCCCGTCGTCGCCTCGATACGGCGCACGCCAGCGGCAATGCCGGTCTCGGATAGGATACGGAACGGCCCGATGTCACCGGTTCTGGACACATGCGTACCGCCACACAATTCAGTGGAGAAACCAGCCGACACCACGCGCACTTCATCACCGTATTTCTCGCCAAACAATGCCATTGCACCGGAGGCAATCGCTTCGTCCTGCGTCATAATGTTCGTATCCACCGGATCATTGGCCCAGATTGCAGCATTGACCCTGGCTTCAATTTTGACCTTTTCTTCCGCCGAAATCGGCTGATGATGCGAAAAATCGAAACGCAGCCGTTCGGCATTGACCAAAGAACCCGCCTGCTTCACATGTTCACCGAGGATGTCACGCAAGACCGCATGCATCAGATGGGTGGCCGTATGATTGCGCCGGATCGCGGTCCTGCGCTCGTCATCCACCTTGCAATGCACGACATCGCTTACATTGAAAGCCCCTTTTTCAACCCTGCCGACATGAACAAACAGGTCGGACAGCAGCTTTTTGGTGTCGGTAACCCTGAATGTTCCGGAATCCGACTCAATAACGCCTGTGTCTCCCACCTGCCCGCCGGATTCGCCATAAAATGGTGTTTGATTGCTCACCAGCCAGCCTGCTTCTCCTTCACCAAGGCTATCCACTGCATTCTCATCTTTTATCAGGGCGGTAATCACGCCTTCGGCTGTTAATGTCTGATAGCCGAGAAACTCGGTCGGGCCATGTTGCTCGCGTAATTCAAAGATGGACTTGGGTACGGATTTCTCGCCTGAGCCTCCCCATGCGGCACGCGCCCGCTTCCGTTGTTCTTCCATGCAGGTTTCAAAACCTTCCATGTCCAGCGCAATATTCCTGCCCTTGAGGATATCGGCAGTCAGATCGGTCGGGAACCCATAGGTGTCGTAGAGGCGAAAGAGTGTTTCGCCGGGAATCGTGCCACCATCCCCTGCCCTGACCGCGGCCTCTTCAACAAGTTTCAACCCCTTATCCAGCGTTTTAATAAATCGCTCTTCTTCGATGCGGATGACTTGCTCAATGTTGGCCTGAGCAGTCTTCAACTCGGTGAAGTGATCACCCATTTCACGTACCAGTGCATCCACCAGCTTGTAAATAAAGGCTTCATGCATGCCCAGCAGGCGTCCATGGCGGCAGGCGCGCCGCAGGATACGGCGCAGCACGAACCCGCGCCCTTCGTTGGATGGCAACACCCCGTCCGCCAGCAGAAACGATACGGACCGCAAATGGTCAACCAGCACGCGAAGGGACGCATCGCTTTCATCATTGCCGCCAAGCTTCACGCCGGTCACATCGCAAGCGGCGGTAATCAGATTGCGGAAGAGATCAATGTCATAATTGTTATGTACGCCCTGCAGTATCGCGGCAAGGCGCTCCAGTCCCATGCCTGTGTCCACGGACGGCCTGGGCAACGGATTCAACGTACCTTCCGCATCGCGGTCATACTGCATGAATACCAAATTCCATATCTCAATGTACCGGTCGCCATCCTCTTCCGGTGTTCCCGGCGGGCCGCCCGCAATATCCTCGCCATGGTCGTAGAAAATCTCGGAACATGGCCCACACGGACCGACATCGCCCATGGACCAGAAATTATCTTTGGCGCCAATGCGTGCCAGTTGATCGGGAGCAACACCAATGTCGTTCAGCCATACGTCGGCAGCTTCATCATCATCCTCAAAAACAGTAACGAACAGGCGCTCCGGATCGAGTTTCAAATCAACCGTCAGGAATTCCCATGCGTATCCGATCGCTTCTTTCTTAAAATAATCGCCGAAAGAGAAATTTCCCAGCATTTCGAAGAAGGTATGATGGCGTGCCGTGCGCCCGACATTTTCCAGGTCGTTATGCTTACCGCCTGCACGTACGCATTTCTGGCTTGATACGGCTGTGGAACAGGAACGGCTTTCATTGCCAAGAAACACGTTCTTGAACTGCACCATGCCGGCATTGGTGAACATCAGCGTCGGATCACCATGTGGCACCAGCGGACTCGAAGGCACCACTTCGTGTCCCTTACCACTAAAATAATCGAGAAACCGCTGCCGAATCTCCGATGTTTTCACTTATACCTCCGGTTTTTTGTAACCATTCAGGAACCTTGGATTTTTCTTCATGGCAAGGCGACGGATGCACAGAATCCGTAGCATAGTATCTATATGTGATGCTCGGCGTCCATGCCTCGCACCGCTTCGCGGCGCCCTTATGGGCGTCCAATGCCTTCCGTCCATAGGGCATTGTGAGGATTCGAGCACCGCAGCAACGCCGCCGTGGAGTAAAAGACGGGGATACTGAATGGTTACGGCTTTTCATTCAAACAGCGCAGGATAGTAGCAGTATCATAACCCTTGTTCCGCAAATATCGCGCATGGCGTTGCCATACACGGGTATCCGTGAAGCGAAGACCGTGCGGATCGCGCCTGTCCAATAGTGCCCGGCATGCCGAGAACCCATCGAATGCTATTTCAATCTCATCCAGCGCATCCTGGGTGGCAGCATCTTTCACACCCTTTTGCTGCGCCTTGCGGGCGGCCAGCCAGGGCGCTTCACCCTTGTGCAAGCGGGAACGCAGGAATGCAGCGGCAAAGCGTGCTTCGCTCAAATATCCGCCATCCTTCAGCCGCGTGATAACGCGTTCTACGCAATCCGGAGGATATTCACGTTGCCTGAATTTGTTGCGTATTTCAGCCTCGCAGTATTCGCGACGGCCCAACAGGCGTATAGCATAGGAAAAGGCAGCTTTATCCTGAGCCACTTGTAAAACTCTGGGTGGATGAACGGCAATCCCGCTTTGAGATTATTTTCGAGATGGAATGAGGTGCATGGTGATTCCATAGGCCGAAGTGGGGAAGCCGATCTCCGCTCATGAGTTTTGTAAGTGGCTCACTCGCTTCTGATTTCCACCTGTGCTCACCTGCATGATTCATAAATCAGCTATGAAGCGGTTTTTTCCTGCTGCGCGGATGCATTCAACCCAAGTTCATCCCTGAGCTTGGCCTCAATGTCATCCATCATGTCAGGATGCTCCTTGAGGAATGTGATGGTATTCTCCCTTCCTTGCCCAATGCGCTCGGTGCCAATGGCATACCAGGCCCCACTTTTGTTAACGAGATTGTGCTCTACGCCCATATCCAGCACTTCTCCCGCGTGCGAAATACCTTCGCCATACATTATGGAGAACCGTGCCTGCTTGAATGGCGGCGCCATCTTGTTCTTCACTACCTTGACCCGCGTTTCATTACCCAGCACTTCGTCGCCCTTCTTGATCGCCCCGGTACGGCGAATATCCAGACGCACGGAAGCATAGAATTTAAGTGCATTGCCGCCCGTTGTTGTTTCCGGATTGCCAAACATCACACCGATCTTCATGCGTATCTGGTTGATAAATACAATCATGGTCTTGGAACGGGAAATGGAGCCTGTCAGTTTACGCAACGCCTGACTCATCAAACGTGCCTGCAAACCCATGTGTGAATCGCCCATGTCACCGTCCAGTTCCGCCTTGGGCGTCAAGGCTGCAACCGAATCTATGACAATCACATCCAGGGCGCCGGAGCGCGTCAGCATATCCACCACCTCCAGCGCCTGCTCGCCGGAATCCGGTTGTGAAACCAGCAGATCATCCACCTGCACGCCGAGTTTGCCTGCGTAGGTGACATCGAGGGCATGCTCTGCATCCACAAACGCACAGGTGCCGCCCAGTTTTTGCGCTTCGGCAATGGCGTGCAACGCCAGCGTTGTCTTACCGGAAGATTCGGGGCCATAGATTTCGATAACCCGGCCTCTGGGAAAACCGCCGATGCCAAGTGCCACATCCAGCGCCAGGCTACCACTCGGGACAACCTCAACGGCGACCGTCGCCTGATCGCCCATACGCATCACCGTACCTTTGCCAAACTGGCGTTCAATCTGGGACAGCGCGGTTTCCAGCGCCTTATCTTTGTCCGACATGCTTATCCCCTCTTTATCCTTCTTGTTTCCGGAACCATCATCCCGCCAACTCAAACTCTTCAAGAATACGGTAGCGGGCACCATCCCTGTGTAACTCGGACTGAAATAATGCCAACCTGTTTGCCGTCCATTCCGCTTCCGGAGGCTGCGGTATTCCGACCAGAATTTCAGCGCTTAGCGATGCCGGAAAACCACGTTTGCGGGCCAATGTGACGTGACCACGGAAAGGCTCTTCCTTCGCTGTCCGTTTGCGAAGCGTAGCACGCCCGGCACGTCTGCAACAACGGGCAAGCGCTTTCAGTTTCCCTGCATCGCTTGCATCATCGACCACATCTTCAACCCCCAGCCAGAACACGCGTGCGCGGTTCTCACCGGGAAATACGCCGGAATTACCCAGCTTCAACCGGATGGGTGGTGTTTCTTGCGCGCAAGCAGCCAGTGCCTCGGCCAAAATGTTTGCATCCTGCCCCGGTATATCACCAAAAAAGGCCAGCGTCAGATGCCAGTTTCTCTTAGAAATATTCCGCCATTCGGCTGCGGGAAGGTGCAGGCACGCTCCCTGCCACCATGTGGAAATTTCATCTATCACGGATTCGGGCATTTCAATCGCTGCAAACAGGCGCATGCCTTAATCATACCTCAATATTCGGCAAAAACAGTTCTAACAAAAATATCTGTCACAAACATCCTGAAAATGTGACTATGTCAGCATAATGGATGCCGGGAGATACCAATGCATATTGATTTTACATGGCTGAAGAATCAGTTACGTCTAGATTCTATGTCCGATGAGGACAAAGCAGTACTGGCTGAAATAATTGAAGTAGAATTCGTTCCGGAGAATGTTCCTATCATTCATCAGGGAACATCGATCCGAAATCTCTACCTGCTGCGCTCCGGTAACGTCACCATTACACAAAAGCATGTGGATCATGTCGTAACGCTAAGTTCAAGAGAGGGAACAAAAACCTTCGGTGAAATCAGTTTCTTCAGCGATGAAGCCGCCATAGCCAATGTGACCGCCGACCAGCCTTGCGAAGTGTACAAGATTTCCTGTGATCACTTCCGTCAGTTGATGCAGGAACATCCCGATCTGGCATTGAAGCTGATGGCATTTATTGTACGCAATATGGGTGAAATTATCCGCCGTCAGGATTCTGGCCAAGTCTAAAATACTGTTCGATCATCGCCGGAATTGTTGCCCCAGCAAATAGATTTCACTGGATGATTTACGGCTTGCCGCAGGTTTGACCACCTTAACGCTGGCAAACCAGCCACCCATTTCCCGTTTGAACGTATCAAAACCCTCGCCCATGAAGCTCTTGAGCAACAGATGTCCACCCTCACGCAAATAATTGACGGCAAAATCCAGCGCCACATCATTTAAACCGATGGTACGCGCCTGATCGACCAGCTTATTGCCACTCATCTCCGGGGACATGTCCGAAACCACCATGTCCACCCGCCGTCCGGCCAACAGTTCATCCACGCAGGCCAGCGTTGCACTTTCCGTAAAATCACCCTGAATGAAATGTACGCCCGCAAGCGGCTGCATTTCGAGCAAATCCACCCCGATGACCAGACCGCCTTCTCCCGTCCGCTGTGCCAGCTCGTCACTCCATGAACCGGGTGCGCAGCCGAGATCAACGATGACATGAGTTTTTCGCTGTAACAATTTATAATGATTGAGAATTTCTGTCAGCTTAAATGCTGCACGTGAACGCTTCCCCTCCTTTCTCGCTTGCCGCACATGCGGGTCGTTCGCATGCCGCTGGAACCATGCCGAGGTCTTGCGTTTCGTCTTGCTTTTCGATTGTTTGGCCATGTTCCCCTTACTCCTCGCCGCCAATATCACGGATCAGAAGCTCCAACTGCCGGATCAAGTCTGGTATATCACCCTTCACTGTGCGGTACAGCAATTTATCATCAATCTGCATAGATTTCCCTCCAGTGCGCGCATAATCGTCCTGTGCCGAGGCGGTGGGCATGATAGCGGCGACATATTCCGGCAATGGCTCCGACGAATTCCGGTGATTTGATGCGTTTAATTTCGTCCATATCTGTTCCCTGTCTATTTTCCCAAGGGTAGAGTGATAAAATGCACGCCGGGCAGGCCCTTCAGATCGGCATCGGAGGTATAGAGGGTGGCCTCATGCTGGCGGGCAATGGCATAAACGATGGCATCGGCTATGGCCAATCCATGTGCCAACGAGGTGCTGGACGCCTCCAATGCCAGTGCATCCGACAAATCAATGAGCTTTTCCTGCTGCATGCGCAACACGCATTCCATCGTCACGGTTTCACCCATGTCACGTTCAAGCACCTTGGCAACCTCATAGAGCACAATCGTTGGTACAAGCGTTTCCGATTCGGCTTCTTGCAGGATGCTCCGGTAGGTATCCGCCAATGCGGTACCTTTGAATACGTGCAACCAGCCGCAGGAATCCACCAACCGCATTAGAAACGGTCCTGCTTTTCACGGAAGCCTTCGATATTTGCGCCTTTTGCAATGCCTTGCAATTCCTCCAGCGTCTTCAGAGGAACAAGATGTGCAATACCACCCTTCTCGATCACACCCATCTCCTGCCCCGGCGTAAGGTGCATGCGCTCGCGCACCGCTTTGGGAATCACAATCTGGAATTTACTGGATACCTTTACGCGATCCATATCGTTCTCCTTTTCAAGAAATCGTAAAACATATTTTAGTTCTGTTTTACGATATGTCAATATCCCAAACGCCATCCGGCACTTAAAAAAGCTAAACCACCCTTGCCATTCATATCAAAGAAGCCTAAAAATGCTCGTGGCGGAATGACCAGCCTGTTTTCCTTATTTTGGCTATAAGGAATCAAAATGAGGTCAGAAGCATGACTTGAATTTGCGCCTCGCCTTGTTCCACCAGGGAGAATGGTAGGCTTGGCCCTCAACGTTCTTCTCAGCATTCTTTTGTAACACGCCCGGCTTTGGTTAATTAAGTATTGTGTCCCCGGAACTCCCTCAATACCGATTTTCACCATTTGGTTGATTTAAATTCTTGATTATGAATTAACCCTTCTTGTTGCATTCTTTCCATATCAAAGTTTTTTATTCTAATGGTTTTTATTATTTGCTTAACTTGTTGTTTAAGATTGTCTTCTATGACTTGAGCACTTGGAATTTGTGAGGCTTTTAAGTCTTTGTCTTTTTCTAATCTAGTGTTGTCAGGGTTAGCGTATTGATATCGGTAGTCAATTCGAAGAGCCCTTTTACCATCGTTTTTCAATTCTTTGGTGTCGTAATAGCCACAAGTAATAGAGTAGTTTTTGCTGGTGGCATCGTAAGCACTGCCGCCGTAGTTGCGTGAGAATACTGTTCCATAGCATTTCATGCCTTGGATATATTGGGTTTCAGTTTTATTGTAAGTAATATTTTGTTCTTTATCTCTTTTCTTTATATAATCTGATTCTCTGTCCTTCCTTGCTGTTGCCTCATAATCTGAATTTTTGTCAAAGAGGTCGGGGGTTAGCATATAGTCAATGCTTTCTACATCAATTTTGTATCTAGACCCAGCAACATCCTTGTATATTCGTGGGGTATATTTAGTATAATTATTATATTCTTTATCTATCTCCCAGCCACTTGGAATATTGTAAGATAAATATTTGTGAGCAATCAGTTCATTTTTTATGGTTGCTCGATAAGGCGACCCGCAACTGCTTAATAAAGTTAACAAACCAATGATTAAAGTCAGCTGTATGAGTCTCACGGCTTACTCCCACATTTGGCATTTGGATTATCTTCACAATTATATTTATCTCTGCTGTGTGGTGAATCATCAGTAAATAACTTAGGTGCATTAACTATACTATTTATTCTACCTTTGGTTGGCATCTGCTGATTTTTGCCTTTGTTGCCACCTAATCCCTCGCCGACAAAATCACCCTCGTTGGTGAGGTTGCCTCTAAAATCAAAGCCTACTTTTTGATTCTCAACAGTTCTTTCCATATCTTTAGTATTAACTGGCGAACCAAAACCTGCAAAGGTGGGGATGCCAGATTCTTGTTTATCTAATGGTTTATTTTCATCAATAAAATATTCCCTATTCTTAAACCCACCACTCTCATAACCACCTTTTGCCTTAATATACTCAATACCTTGTTTAGCAGTAGGATTACCTGCTGAATAATTAGCAAAGTTAGATCCGTCTTTACCTCTTGCCGTGGTTACAGCTCTTGTAAACTCACCTGTTTGCTTGGCAATGCCTGTTG
>JAUZQZ010000088.1 GCA_030950745.1 Mariprofundaceae bacterium
GACGTTATCCGGGTACCTGCGAAAAACAGGGCCATCAAGATCTGTGTGATGTTCCTGTTTACCGCCCCCGTTTTTCTCTTTGGTCTGCTCAACTTTTTTGCTCCCCGGCTGCCCGATTCTTTCTGGGACGCTCATCCTGCACTGGAACAGTTCTGGATAATGGAAGGAAAATGGTCTCCGCTTGTTCTCATTGTAATTGTAATCCTTTTCGTTCTTCTTTATCTCCTTGAGACGATAGGTGGAGAGTTAAGGAAATAGAGGCAGGGGGTTTGCGAACCGGTGAGCGGAAACCCATTACAAACCCATCAAAAGTTATTGACATGACTCGCAATTTGTACTAATGCTTTCCTTTCGTTTTGGGTTATCCAGTCTGACAGGGTCGCCAAAAGTCCCTTCGAGGCTTTTTGGTCCTCAGGAAAGCGAAAAGCGTCGTTTTTACTTTCCTTACAAATCAACAACTTGCGTTGCAAGTCATTGATTTGCGCGCCCGTCCATGGGCGCGATGATAACTTTTTACGAAGTTATCATGTTTGATTGTTGGCGGGAGCGATTGCGCTCGCGATGGCTTGAACGTTTGCGGCCTGGCCGTGATGAAGATGAATTGCTGGCACTGATTCGCAGGGCCGAAGCTGTCCAGTCCGATGATCATCGCCGCATGCTCGAAAGTCTGGTGATGTTCCGCGATGTGCGAGTACGGGAATTGATGGTTCCTCGTTCAGAGATTTTTGCGCTTGAGGCAAGCATGTCGCTTAAGGAAGCAGCAAAAAAGATTACCGGCAATGATTATTCCAAATTGCCGGTCTATGTCGATGATCTTGATAATATTGAAGGTGTCATTCACGCATGGGATGTGTTTTCCGCTGAGATTCAGGGGAAGAATAAACACCTTTCCGGTCTGATTCGCCCCTGCCTGAAAGTACCGGAATCGCAGCTTGTGCTTGGCCTCTTGGGACGTATGAAGCAGAAAGGCATGCACCTTGCCATTGTCATGGACGAGTACGGTGGCACGGGGGGCCTGGTAACACTTTCCGATTTGTTGACCGAGATCGTCGGTTCCATGGATGAGGTGGGTGAGGCTGGTGAATCCGGGGAATGTATGCGGGGAGAGGACGGCGGCTATGTGGTGGCTGGCCGTATGCATGTCGAGGATCTGGAAGATGTACTGGGGCGTCAATTGCCGGAAGGCGATTATGATACGGTCGGGGGCATGGTGACCAGTTTGTGCGGGCGTATTCCGGCACAGGGGGAACGGATCGAGGTGGCAGAGTTGACCGTTCACGTGCTGGCGGCGGAACCCAGACGAGTTCTCAAGTTGCATATCACCCCCATGGCAGATACCCCTGCCGGATAAAGGCACTCTCGGGATGTTTTACCAACGGTGGCGAAACTGGCCATGGGGGAGGCTTTGCCCCTTACACACAAGTCATGTCACAGGGCCCTTGCACACGGGTCAGACCAGGCTGGTGGCGGCATTTCTGCTTGGTAGTCTTATGCCCTTTGCCTTTTCTCCCTATGATTACAAGTGGTTGGCCGTATTGGCATTTGCAGGCTGGATTCTACTGTTTATGCGTGGCAAAGCTTTTTCCTCGGGGTGGGCTTTCGGGCTTGGCTGGTTTGGCATTGGCGCATGGTGGCTGGCACCGACGTTTCATACCTTTGGCCCGCTGGCATGGCCGTGGGCTATATTGGCGACTACGCTGGTTGGTTTCGTTCTTGGTCTGTTCCCGGCGTGTCTGGCCTGGGGCAGTTATAGATTGGTTGAAAAAGGGGCGGGAAAAGGGGCAGGAGATAGCCCCCGTATGCTGGTCGTGTTCCCGATTATGATGGTGGGCGAGGAATGGCTACGGGGGCACTTGTTTACGGGGTTGCCATGGACGCCACCTGGTAGCCTGTTACTGGATACGCCTGCCATCGGCTGGGCCGCGATAGTGGGCGTGTATGGTGCGGCCTTCTTGCCCGCCTTGCTGGCGGTTTCATTGGCTTTCATACTACGGTTTAAATACTATCGCTGGGGGTTGGCAGGCGCTGCAATCGCAGGCGTATGTCTGCTTGCCGCGCCCGCGCCTTACCGGGCGGACGGGGCCGTCCACCGCGTAGCACTGATACAGGCCAATATTCCCCAGAAGCTGAAATGGAATGCAGATTTTCTCAACGAAACCATGCACCGCTATGTGCGCCTGTCGAAACAGGCTGCCAAACAGAGTGATTTGATTATATGGCCGGAAGTGGCCGTGCCACTGTTTCTGGAGCGAGCACCGGAATGGAGAGCCTGGCTGCTACGGCACATGGATGAATGGAAGACGCCGGTTCTGTTCGGTGGCCTTAAACTCGATGACGGTGGACGCCTTGCGAAACCTGTTGCGCACAATGGCATTTACCTGTTTCAGCCTGGCAGGGAGACATTGCAATTCGTGGGCAAGCAGCATTTGGTGCCTTTCGGCGAATATGTACCTTCATGGATTCCATTCCTGCATGCTCTGGTACCCAACATTGCTGATTTCCAGCCATCCGAAGATTCGGGCGTGTTACAGGGCGCCCATGGGCGCTATGGTTCGCTGGTGTGTTATGAAGCGATTTTTCCACGCGAGGCGCGTCAGCGTGCGGCTACGGCATCGGTGCTTATCAATGTGACCAATGATGCATGGTACGGGCATACGCCTGCGACATGGCAGCATTTACAGGCGGCTCGCATGCGCGCCGTGGAAACCGGGCGTTATCTGTTGCGCGCTGCCAATACGGGCGTGTCCGCTATAGTGGCGCCGGATGGAACTATTCAGCAAACCATGGACTGGTTTACGCAAGGTGCCGTATTGGGTGAATACCGTGATTCAGATGTGCGAACGCCTTATCAGCGCTGGGGTGATGTGCCACTGTTAGGCTTGGTGGTTCCACTTCTGTTCGTTGTGTGGGCAGGATGGCGGAACACATGAGCACGTCGGTTTGTGTGATTGGCGCAGGTTCATGGGGTACGGCGCTGGCCATGGTGCTTGCGCGTCAGGGGCATTCCGTCCGGTTATTTGCCCGCGATCCGGCAAAGACGGCGCGCATGCAGCAGGTGCGCGAAAATGATGTTTATCTTCCCGGCGTTTCGTTTCCGGACAGTCTTGAAGTCACATCTGATCTGAATGTTGCGCTTGATGATTCGCGGGCCATCGTTATTGCCACACCCAGTTCAGCGGCTGAGTCTGTTCTGCCGCAAGTGGCAAAGGTATCCGGCGCTCCCGTGATTGCCGCCTTTAAGGGTATCCACCCGGATACGCTTGAACGTACTGACGAATTGCTTATTCGGCATCTCGGGGCCGAAAGAAGTGTCGTGCTTTCCGGCCCGTCTTTTGCCATGGAAGTCGCCAGGGGATTGCCGACTGCCATGACCATGGCCGCATCGGATATTAAACAGGCTGAAGCCGCGGCGCTGTTCTTTGCGGATACGAATTTCCGTATTTATGCCAGTGATGATCCTGCCGGTGTTTCATTGGGTGGAGCGTTGAAGAATGTGGTTGCCATTGCCGCAGGTATGGCGAATGGCATGCAATTAGGACATAACGCTGTAGCTGCCGTCATCACCCGGGGGCTGGCGGAAATGGCGCGTATTGCCTGTGTATGCGGTGGCCGCCAGGAAACACTGATGGGTTTATCCGGGTTGGGCGATCTGGTGCTCACATGTACCGGTGAGTTGTCCAGAAACCGCCGCTTTGGCATTGCGTTGGCTCAGGGTATGGATGTTGTTGGGGCAGAAGCACACATTGGCCAGGTAGTGGAAGGTCTGGGCACGGCCTATGCCACCCATGCACTGGCTGCCAGGCTTGAGGTAGAAGTACCGTTGATGGAGTCGGTGTATCAGGTTCTACGCGGGAATCTTCGCTTAACGGATGCCGTGCAGGAATTGATGACGCGTCCCGAGCGTAAAGAATTTTAACCTGCACTATTTATGAACAGGCTAGGTTAACCCATGTCCGGTAATGATGACTTATTTAGCCATGCCATGCGTGGCGTACGAAAACTACAGAGCGAACCTCACCATCAGGCAAACAAACCACGCCCTCAGAGTCGCGGGACAACAGAAGTAGAGCACCCTTCCTCCGCAGGATTGGAAGGCCTCCGTCCGGAGAAATCGGAAGAACCATGGGTGCTTAAGGCCGATGGTATTTCACAGGAACGCTTGCGCCAGTTGACGAATGGACGGCCACCTGTGGATATGGAGGTCGACTTGCATGGTATGACGCGCGAGGAGGCTCTTGCCGCGCTTGACCATTGTATGCAACGGGCGTTAACGGAGCATCACCGTGTGCTGTGTCTGGTGCATGGGCGTGGCTTGCATTCACAGGATGGCCGTCCGGTATTAAAGGAATCGGTCTACCGCTGGCTGGCGGAAGGCCCCTTTGCCGGTCATGTGCTGGCTGCGATTCCCAAGCCCGGAACCCGTGGCGGCTCGTGTCTGGTGCTGTTGCGGCGAAAGCGTTAAAGCCGGGTTAAAAATATTGAACTTCAGGAAGATTCATACCTGTTTGTGCCGCGAGTTGAAACAGAAGGATCACCAACAATATTAGTGAAATTCCAAGAACAACAAAGGATGCAAGAATAATCAACAGTGCTGATCCGCCACCGATTTTGGCATGCGATACCAGCCCCTGCCAGTTTAAATACAGGCTCCATAAGGTGGTGATAATGCCCACGATTGGAATCATTGAAAAGACAATGGGAGCTGCGCCATAAGCACAGATTTGAAAGGCATCGGTAGTGGTTAATGATGATTTACAGAATGTGCGGGCAGCCCAACCCAGATACCATGCCCATGACCATGTGCCTGCGATACCAAACAATAAAAACATGGGAAGAATGAAAACGATGGTTATAAAGCCGGAAAAAATACTGGCAATGAGCGCAGGAACAAGGAGATAGATAACAAGCAGGACCATGGAATTTTTGTAGCCTTGCGCGACCGGCATGTTCTCGAAGCATGGGGTGGGCGAAGTCATGGTTGCCTTGAATGATGGCAGTAGCGTTTCACTGATACGTTCGCTGGAAAAATAATTCTGTTCGTCTTGCATGGCTCCCTCTCGAAGGGTCCAATCCAAGTCTATCCGGCGTTTTTATGCAAGGTGTTGTGTAAGATTAAGCGTTCCGTCTATACTTAGGAGCATGAACCGTCATCTTTTCTTTCTCCTTAGCTTCCTGATATCTGTACCCGTTTTTCCTGCCATAGCGGCAGATCAATCTTCGGCATTACCACCGCCAACGGGGGTGCAAAATACGCCTGAAGCGAAAGAAACGGTGCAGCCATCCAGCCAACACAACCTGAGCGACGAGTTTGCCACGCCCGAAGCTGGCAAAGATACGCAAGTTCGTGTCTTCAAACGTAAGGATGGGGCGACGGTGGAGGAATATTCCCTGCACGGGCGTGTGTATATGATCAAGGTCAGTCCGGCCATTGGTACACCGCCCTACTATCTTTATGACAATAATGG
This sequence comes from Mariprofundaceae bacterium, assembly GCA_030950745.1. GTDB lineage: Bacteria > Pseudomonadota > Zetaproteobacteria > Mariprofundales > Mariprofundaceae > JAUZQZ01. Next base: position 5,466 of record JAUZQZ010000088.1, read on the forward strand.
CGATGGCAGTTTTAAGCGGCAGAGGCCGCCGGGAGGGAATAAATACTTTAATCCACCTGAATGGGTGATAAAACGTTTCTGAATGAGTGACTGCTTAGTTTACCCTTTATTTATCCGATCACTGCGTCAAACATGTTCATTTGCAGGGGCAAACTGCGCGTGTTTCCCTTGTCCTCGAACAAATAAAGTGCAAGCTGAGTAGTTACCATGAAGGGTTAGTTTTTTGTCGGTTCCTGGACTCATCCTGATTACAGACTCCTCGCGCATGCCACACGAACAGTTTTTTGAGGCTGTGGAAGCATCTTTGTGTGGTGGTGTGGATGCTGTGCTGGTACGCGAGAAACAGATGGACAGTGCCCATCTACTGGTTTTTTGCTCACGATTAAGGGCGATGACAATGGCGCATAACGCATTATTGATTGTGCATAGTCAGGCCGATGTTGCACGGGCAGTGGGTGCCGATGGTGTTCATGTGGCTGCTGCGAATATGGAGGAGATTCCGGCCATGCGAAAATGGCTGAACCATAAAGAAATGACCATTTCAGCATCGTGCCACAGTACCGAAGAACTGGAGCAGGCGATGCATTACGGAGTGAATTTTACGTTACTTTCGCCGGTATTTTCCACATTAAGCCACCCGCAAGCATTACCGCTCGGAGTGCCCCGGTTCATGCGGCTTGCAAAAGGCGCAAACCTGCCTGTTATCGCTCTGGGTGGTGTTACGCCGGATAACCGGCGAGAATTGGCAAGTTTTGGTGTGGCAGTGATCAGTGCCATTCTGGATGCGGACACCCCGAAACTGGCCGCCCGCCGTTTGTCAGGCATGTGAAGCAGTTGCCAGGGTTTCAAGCATCATTCTCACTCTGTTTTCCACCTCATTGATTTGTGCCGGGTTCTGGCTGCTCAGACAAATCTTACCCTGGGGGCGCTGTCCGCATTGGCTTGGATAGGAGCCGATTTCGACCTCGGGGAACTCAGCCTGAATCCGGGACAGCATGTTGGCGAAGCTGCTCTCCGGCAAGGCCACTTCAATTTCACGCCGCTGCCAGGGTGTTCCACCAAAATCAGGCAGAATCGCGTCCAATTGCGAGGTGAAGATATCCGGCACGCCAGCCAGCATATAGACATTGCCAATGTGTGCGCCCGGCGCAATGGTCTTCTCGCAACGAATTAGCCGGGCGCCCTCCGGCACGCGCGACATGCGCCGTCGTCCTTCGTTCATGCCATCCTTTCCATAGTACTCGTTCATTGCCTGCATAATGTAGCGGTGCTCAATGAGTTTTACACCGAAGGCATCGGCCACCGCACTCATGGTGATGTCGTCGTGTGTTGGACCGATGCCACCGCTGGTAATGACCGCATCATAGCCATTCCGTAATCTGTTCAGAGATTCAACGATGGTATGCTGAATGTCCGGAACGATAGCAATTTCAGCCAGCCTGCATCCGCAATCAAAGAGCTTTTGTGCGGTCAACCAGCCATTGGCATCGCGCGTGCGGCCTGAAAGGATTTCGTTGCCGATAATTAACATGGCGGCGCTCTGGTGTTTGTCCATCGTCTGTCATCATAGACGGATTGATGCATGCCCGCCAAGCCCTTGCGGAGTATGAACAAGTATACTCCGTGGTTTTTTATGATTTGCGGGATAAGCCTCTGAGTGCGGCAATACGTGCGGAGGTAGGCGGATGGCTGGCGAACAGACTGGAAATGCCACCCGATTTTCCCCCGTGAATCTTGAGCGTTGCCAGTGCATCCTTCGGTGCCAGTGTGGGGGATGATTTTTCCTCGACTGGTTGAGCTTGCCGCGCAATGGTGTCAATCTTTTGTAAGGCACGAATCATCGGTTCTGCACCATACATTCGGGCGGAGTGAGCATCAGCACGGAATTCACGGCGGCGTGAATGCCACATCACCACGATCATGGCGAGAATGGAGAAGAGAATCTGGAGCACGATGTTCACAGCGAAATAAATCATGAAGTTCGGTTCGCCATTACGAGAAGTCGCGCTGGCAACCAGACGCGCAATCATGCCGGCCAGGAAATAGACAAAGGTGTTCATCAGACCCTGGAGCAGCGTGGTAGCCACCATATCCCCATTGGCCACATGTCCCATTTCGTGTGCCAGCACGGATTTGACTTCATCATCGGAAAGACTGTTCACCAGCCCTGAAGAAACAGCGACCATGGAGCGGTTGCGGCCAGGGCCGGTGGCGAAAGCATTGGGTGAGTCATCCAGATAGACCCAGACTTCCGGCATTTTCAGGTTACTTCGATGTGCCAGTTCCCGGACGGTTTCGTAAACCAGCCGTTCCTTCGGTGTGGATGGCTGGGTCACCTGTTGCATGCGATACATCCGTTTGACCATCGGCTTGGACATCAGCAGTGAAATAAATGCACCGCCGAAACCGAACACCATGGCCCAGGCAAACTGGTAACTGGCAAAGTTTCCACGCATGTCGATGCCAAACATCGGCAGCACGAAATTGATCAGGATATTGCCGGAAATGATAAGCGTCAGAAAGACCAGCAGGTTGGTCATAATCAGCAAAAACAGTCCTTTGAATGAGCGCATATGTTCCTCCGTAGAAGCAATATTTGTTTGATGTCCGGACTGAATTATTTTTAAAGCACTTGAACTATAGACAATACTCCATTATATACTGTGAATGACAGATGAAATTCATGATCCCGATATTGTAGAACCGAGCACTATTGACAGCGAGCAGTCAGCGAGCGGTGGTTCCGCTCTGGTGGCGGCCCGTGAAATGTTGCCACCGTTTTTGAGTATCCTGCCGTTATCCAACCGTCCGCTGTTTCCCGGACTCATCGTACCATTGGTGTACGAAGGTGAAGAGATGATCAAGGTCTTTCATGAGATTGCCAATGCCGACGAGCAACATGTTGGCCTGATTCTGGTGCGTGACGAAGAGGCGCCATTCTCCACCGAAAATTTGTACGAAGTTGGCGTCGCCGCCAAAGTGGTCAAGGCCGTGGAAGTAGCCGGTCACGGTCTGCATGTCATCATCGAATGCATGGAACGGTTCCGCGTGCAGGAATTTTCCGCTGGCCCGCCGCACATTCGGGTGCGGGTGAAATATCAGGTGGAAACCAGCTACGAGGACAATGTGGAGTTGCGCGCCTATACCGTAGCTATTGTCAATACCATTAAAGAATTGCTCAAGCACAATCCCCTGTATGAAGAAGAATTACGCCTGTTTTTATCCCGCTTCGGGCTGGATGATCCCAACCGTCTCGCGGATTTTGCCGCCAGTATGACGACGGCGGGGCGGGAGGAATTGCAGGATGTGCTTGAGACTTACCCCATCTTCGATCGCATGAAGAAGGTGATGAGTTTGCTTAATCGCGAACTCAACGTCAGCAAGATTCAGAGCCGCATCCGCAGCAATATCGACGAGCGTATTTCGGAGCAGCAGCGGAAGTTTTTTCTTAATGAGCAACTGCACGAAATTCAGCGTGAGCTGGGCATGGAGGAAGACCCGCGCGATCAGGAAATTAAACGTCTGGAAAAGCGTGCTAAAAAGCTTGCTTTCCCGGATGAAGCCAGTGCTGTTTTTGCCGAGGAGATGCACAAGCTTTCGATGCTGGACCCTTCCTCTCCCGAGTATGGCGTGTCACGAAATTATCTCGACTGGCTGACGGCATTGCCGTGGGGAAAGTTTGGCAAGGATCGCTTGAATCTGAAGGCGGCATCCCGTGCCTTGAACCATCATCATTCCGGTCTGGGAGATGTTAAGGATCGCATACTGGAATTCATTGCCGTGGGTGTGCGCAAAAAGGAAGTGGGCGGCTCCATCATCCTGTTCGTTGGTCCGCCGGGGGTGGGGAAAACCAGCATTGGCCGTGCCATCGCCGAGGCGGTGAACCGGCCCTTTTACCGTTTTTCAGTTGGCGGCATGCGTGATGAGGCGGAGATCAAGGGGCATCGCCGCACCTATATCGGCGCCATGCCGGGTAAAATCATTCAGGCACTGAAACAGGTCAAGACTGCCAACCCGGTGATTATGATGGATGAAGTGGATAAAATCGGCTCGGATTTTCGTGGCGATCCATCCTCCGCGTTGCTGGAAGTGCTGGATCCCGAGCAAAACAGCGATTTCCTCGATCATTATCTGGACGTGCGTTTCGATCTATCCCGTGTGCTGTTCCTGTTAACTGCCAATCAATTGGATACCGTTCCCAAACCATTGCTGGACCGGGCGGAAATTATCCATCTGGCCGGGTATATCGCGTCGGAGAAAATGGAGATTGCACGCAAGCATCTTTGGCCGCGCCTACTTAAGGATAATGGCCTGAAGAGCAGTGACATTAAGCTTGGCCGGACGGCACTGACGCGCCTGGTGGATGAGTATGCCCGTGAGCCGGGGGTGCGGCGGTTGGAGCGGTTGCTGAAAAAGATTCAGCGCAAGGCGGCAATACAACTGGTACGGGAAGAAGTATCCGCGCCCATCAGTATCGGTGCAAGGAATCTGGATGAATATGCGGGCAAGCCGCGTTTCCGCGACAAGCACCTGCGTCAGGGAGTGGGTCTGGCGACAGGTCTGGCATGGACGGCGCTGGGAGGCGTCACGCTCATGCTCGAAGTCACGGTGACCCATCATGACAGACGGGGCCTGAAGTTGACCGGTCAACTGGGCAAGGTGATGCAGGAATCGGCGGAGATTGCGTACTCGTACGTTACCGCCAATCTTGCCCGCTTCGGTGCCCCGCCGAACTTTTTCGACAAGGCATTTGTTCACCTGCATGTGCCGGAAGGTGCGGTGCCAAAAGATGGTCCTTCGGCTGGCATTACCATGGCTACGGCTTTGTTATCGCTGGCTTTGGGTAAAGTGCCGTTGCCGATGGCCATGACCGGGGAGATGACGTTGACCGGTGATGTATTGCCCATTGGAGGCGAGCGTGAAAAGCTGCTGGCAGCCAAACGCCTCGGTATTTCAGAGGTGGTTCTTCCCGCTGCCAATCAGGTGGATGTCGAAGAACTGCCGGAATCAGTGCCGCAGAACCTCACCATTCATTATGTCAGGCATTTTAATGATGTGGCACGCTTGCTTTTCGGCTTGCGTATTCGCCCGGTCAAGGTCGCCGCCTGACTTTATTTACCCATCTCTTTTTATGATGTTCTAACAATCAATTGGTTTTGGTGTCAGCGCCATGTGCATGCGGATGGGTAAATGATAGTTGAATAGACATAGCTCCAAAGGGTAAAGTGGTGCCATGAGAAAGGGTGTGTGGACGTATGTTTAGGAATTTGCTGCAATTCATGCGGGCTCGGAACGATTTATACTTACGTGAGGATACGGATTACCGCCGGAGAGCACTGGCGTTTACACTCAAACTTGCAATCCCAACCGCACTGTTCTTCAGTCCCATAAACTATTTTTCGGGCCATCATTGGCTGGGGCTATTGTTACTGGCGGTAGGGCTGGTTCTGATGCCGATTTGCCTGGCAAAAAGAAAGAGTCACCTCCTGCCGCTGTTCGAAGCCATGGTGATGGTTGGCGCCATCTTCATTTTTGGTGGTTTATGGATTGATGGTGGTATTGCAAATACAGGCATCTACTGGGTATTTATCTACCCCTTCGTTGCTTTTTATATTACCGGGCTACGGTTCGGCTGGTTGTGGGTGGGGGGATTTGTCGCCCTGCTTTTGGCTGTGTTTCTTGCACAATACGACGGTCTTCTTATCTTGCCGTACAGCACTACCGAATTGATTTATTTTGGCACTTCATTTCTATTTTATACGCTGATTGCCTGTATTTTTGAATATCTGCGCGAATGTTGGCAGGTGAAACTCGTTATTGCGAACAAACGGCTTGAACAAGAAGTGGAAAACCGTAAGGAAGCACAGGAAGGACGTATGCAGGCTGAAGCGCAGCTCCTGCACGGTGATAAACTGAAGAGTCTGGGTGTTCTGGCCGGTGGAATCGCACATGATTTCAACAACCTGCTCAGTGTCATTATGGGCAATGCGGAAATGACGCGCATGGATTCCAAACCGTCCAGTACGCTGTCCAGGAATATGCTACAAATTGAAAACTCGTGTAAACGGGCGGCGGAACTGTGTACCCAGCTATTGGCGTTTGCCGGCAAGGGGAAGATTAATCTGCGCAGCATTAGTCTTAATGATATAGCCAGAGAAATTACAGGTTTGTTAAGCACCAAAATACACCAAGGCATACAGGTCAAGCTGCATCTTACATCTGAACTTTCCAAGGTAAGGGTGGATTTGCCGCAGATGCATCAGGTCATCAGCGGCCTGATACTCAATGCATCCGAGACTATTGAAGCAGGCCAGGTTCAAGGAGGAGACGAAGGCGTCATCACCCTGACAACCGGTGTGATGCAGGCGAACCGGCAGTATCTGGGCGAAAGCCTTACAAATGAGGCATTACCGGAAGGGGACTATGTGTTTATCGAAGTGTCCGATACCGGCTGCGGCATGGATGTGGAAATGATAGCGCGTATCTTTGACCCTTTCTTTACCACCAAACAATATGGGCGTGGCATGGGTTTGTCTGCGGGGCTGGGGATTATGCGGGGGCATCAGGGAACCATCCATGTGGAAAGCGAGCCGGGCATGGGCAGCAGTTTCCGTTTGTTGTTGCCTCCGGCGGAGGAAAATCAGGTGACACATGCTTCTGTGGTGGAGGACTGGAAAGGTTCCGGTCTTGTGCTGGTGGTGGACGATGATGACCTGGTGCGAAAGCTCTGTTGCCGCATGCTTGAGAAGATGGGGTTTGAAACGATTTTTGCCAATGACGGAAATCAGGCGATTGAGCGCTTCAGGGAGAAAGCAGACGAACTGGTAGCTGTAATTCTTGATTTCAGCATGCCGGGCATGGATGGAGAAGAGGTTTTTATAGCCCTGCACGACATCCGGGCCGAAGTGCCCGTGGTTCTTTGCAGTGGTTTTACCAAACAGGACGTGCTGGACCGTTTCCGGGCCCAGGGGCTGACCGGGTTTCTGCACAAGCCGTATTCACGCAGCCAACTACAGGCCACGATGCGCGAGGTGGTGGAGAAGAGCTAGCCCGGACAAAGGATTTATTCAGAGCATCTCCACAAAACTGATGTTCCAGTGTGGTAGTATAGCCCCATGCCAGTGATGACACTTAATCATATCGCCAAAGCCTTCGGGCCACAGGTGCTGCTCGATGATGTATCCCTGACCATCAACCGTGGGGTACGCATCGGCCTGATTGGCCGCAATGGTGAGGGCAAATCCACGCTTCTGAAGATCATGACCGGGCAGATGGAGCATGATGACGGTACGATCACGCTACGCGGCGGCACGCGCGTTGCCTACCTGCCGCAGGCACCGCATTTTGAGGCCGGGCAGAGCGTGTTCCATGTGGTGGCCGGGGGTTTGGGAGATGTGGCCAGAGCATTGGAGGATTATCACGCTGCTTTGCAGGCGCTTGATGAGGACACGTCGCCGCAAGTGCTCAACAGACTGAATACCTTGCAGGATAAGCTGGAACGCATCGGTGCGTGGCAGTTTCATGCCCGTATCGAGACAGCCATTTCGAAGCTGAAACTGGAGGCGGAGCGCGATGCAAGTGAGCTTTCCGGCGGTTGGTTGAGGCGTGTGGCGCTGGCCCGCGCCGTCGTATCCGAACCTGATCTGTTGCTACTCGATGAGCCGACCAACCATCTCGATGTGGCTTCCATCGAATGGTTGGAGGATTTTGTCGCTGCCTTTCCCGGCGCGGTGGTGTTTGTTACCCATGATCGATACTTCCTTGATGCCGTGGCCGAGGAGATCATCGAACTGGATCGCGGACATTTGACGCATTTTACCTGTACCTACGCCGAATATCTGGAAAAGAAGGCTGAAATGCTGGCCATGGAGGCAACGCAACACCGCAAGTTCGACAAACTTTTAGCCGACGAGGAGCGCTGGATACGCAAAGGGATTCCGGCACGGAGAAGGCGCAACGAGGGACGCGTGCGTGCACTGGAGGATCTGCGCAGCCAGCGGACGGCGCGGCGGTTGCGCGGCGGTGATGTGGAATTGCGCGTGGCCAGTGGCGTCAAGCCCGGCAAGATGTTGATTGAGGCTGTGGATATCTCGCACAGCTTTGGCGATACGGTCATTACGCACGATTTCTGTCATAAAATCATGGCCGGTGACCGCATCGGGCTGGTCGGTCCGAACGGCATCGGCAAGACGACACTATTGCGCATCCTGCTCGGCGAATTGAAGCCGGACACGGGCCGGGTGCGCCACGGCGTGCGTCTGGCCCCGGCCTTTCTGACCCAGATGCGGGAGCTGGACCCGAAGATGAAGATCAGGGATGTGCTGCTGCCGCAAGGCGGTAATTACGTGCATGTCGGCGGCCATGAGCCACGCCATGTTGTTTCCTATATGCAGGATTTCCTGTTCGACAAAGAACGGCTGCACAGCCGCGTGGCCGCACTCTCCGGCGGCGAACGTGGCCGCCTGATGCTGGCGAAACTGCTTCTGGAACCGGCCAACCTGCTGGTGCTGGATGAGCCGACCAACGATCTGGATATAGGCACGCTGGCCGTGCTTGAGCAGGCGCTGGCCAACTACGACGGAACGGTGATTGTGGTCTCGCATGATCGCGCCTTCATGGACCGCGTGGTGTCAAAGGTGCTGGCCTTTGAGGGCGATGGCCTGATTGTACCGATCGAGGGTGGATATTCCGATTATCAGGCATGGAAAATACGACAAAATGAGAAAAAAGAGACAAAAAAACTGGAAAAACATACAAAAATTAATAGAAAAATGGAAAAACAAGATAAAACAAGGGTAAAGCTGTCGTACAAAAATCAGCGGGAACTGGATGCACTGCCCGGAGAGATAGAAGCGATAGAGTCAGAGAAGACCGAAATTGAAGCTCGTTTCTGCAATCCGGATTATTTCAGTAACGATGTCGAAGGCTTCCAGAAAGATCAGCAGCAATTATCTGATCTTGAACAGAAGCTCGCCGGTGCCTATGCACGCTGGGATGAATTGGACGCCAGACAGGAAGAGTTGGCGGGATAATGTTTGACATGAGGAACCGACGGAGGCCGCAGGCAGGAGGGGGCCGCTTGATGGAAGGGTTGGACGAAGCCGCTATCGCGGAGAAAAGAAGCGTCTTCATTTGAAATGATAGCCATCAGCTTCATCCAGTAAAAGAGTAACCTCGCATGCTTCATCCCTTAAACGGAGGGAAATTCGAAAGCATACGAGGTTACAACA
>JAUZQZ010000089.1 GCA_030950745.1 Mariprofundaceae bacterium
GAGAGCCTTTCCTTTTCACCCGCCTTCAGGGCCGTTTTCATGTCTTCGGTAATGCGTTGGAATAACATACATCCCCCTATGTTTGATGGGATCAAGAAAAATGCCGGACAACAAAGGCCCGGCATTCTATTCAGATTTTAACCATGATTAAAAATCGCGGGACTCACGGCGGCGAATTCGGCGCAATCGCTTCATCAATCGTTTGCGAGCTGCAGCCTCCTTGTGCTTCCTTGCAATGGAGGGCTTTTCATAAGCCTCGCGGCGGCGGCATTCGCTGATCACACCCGCGCGCTCCACCTGCTTGCGAAACCGCTTTAGTGCAATTTCAAATGCATCGTCAGAATCAACTCTGATTCCTGGCATAAAAAACATCACCCCCTTCCTCTTTGTATGCACATGCGTAGGCTCGCTAACCTTAATAAACTACGAACATACGTCTTACTGGCGACACAAAGGGGCGGCGGATTATCATCATGGGTGCGGACAAGTCAAATACCGGGGGAAGCGGAAAGCTGCTTAAAACAGCAAGTACGGTCGGTGGCTGGACGCTGGTATCCCGTGTTCTGGGTTTCGTGCGTGATATTCTACTGGCGCGTATATTGGGTGCGGGACTGCTGGCGGATGCCTTTTTTGTTGCTTTCAAGCTACCCAATTTCTTCCGCCGTATGTTCGCCGAGGGTACGCTCACTGTTGCGCTGGTGCCTGTGCTCGCTGACGAACGCAAACAGGGCGAAGCGGCCGCGCACGATTTCCTCAATGCATTGGCAGGCCTGCTGCTTCTTGCGTTGCTCATTTTTACGGTACTGGGCATGGCATTGATGCCGCTGTTGCTGCTGGTTTTCGCCCCCGGCTTCCACGATGAGCCGGAACGATGGAACCAAACCCTGATGCTGGCGCGATGGATGTTTCCTTATATGGCCATGATTTCGCTGGCGGCCATGGCATGGGCGGTGCTCAATACCTACCGCAAATTTGCCGTGGCAGCAGCCAGCCCCGCGTTGCTTAATATCTCGCTCATCTTTGCCGCCATCGTTCTGGCGCCATCCTTTGACAATCCGGCACTGGCGCTGGCCATTGGTGTGCTCGCAGGCGGCGCGTTGCAACTTGGTATTCAGTTCCCGGCATTGAAACGTATTGGCTGGCTACCCAGACCAACCTGTAACTTCAGGCATCCACCCGTCATCCGTACCCTGAAATTATTCGGCCCTGCCGTGATCGGTGTGGCGGCAGTACAAATCAATATCCTTGTGGGAACGATTCTGGCTACGCTGTTACCTGTCGGTGCGGTGTCCTATCTGTATTACTCGGATCGGATCGTGCAATTGCCTCTGGCCCTGTTCGGCATTGCCATGGGCACGGCACTGCTGCCAATGCTCTCCGCACACTTTTCCAATCAACAAACCGATGCCGCCCTCAAGGAACTACGACAGGGTTTAAGCTGGCTGACGTGGATCACCCTGCCTGCGGCGCTGGGCCTGCTGCTATTGGCCGAACCCATCATCACCACCCTGTTCGAACACGGGCGCTTCACACATGCGGCCAGTGTTGCTACCGCCCACACCTTGCAAGCCTATGCGCTGGGACTCGTTGCTTTCTGCTGGACACGCGTGCTTTCAACCGCCTGTTATGCCGAGCAGGATGCCAGAACGCCTATGCGCTATGCCGCGATCAGTGTAGCCGCCAATATCATGATGGCAGTGCTCCTGATGTGGCCGCTGGGCTATATCGGGCTTGCGCTGGCCACATCGCTGGCTTCCTTCGTCAATGTCGCACTATTGTTGGCTCATCTGCGCAAAAAACATACGCAACTGCTGGATAGTACAAGTCTCAAAAGAATGACACGCGCCGTTATGGCCTGTATTCCCATGCTGCTGTTTTTGTTATCGATCAACTATCTCTGGGCATTTCCAGAGCATGAAAAAATATTACAAATCATATGGTTAAGTATCTCCATCTCTGGTGGGGTCTTCGTATTCTTTCTCACAGCCCGGCTGCTGGGTGAGAAGTTGGGCACGTTCCGCACAACGGGCAGATAAACGACTGGTATGTGTTGACATTTCCGTTAACAATCCTTTACAGTGCGCTCCGTTGCATAATTTTTATGTCAGGTCTTGGTCATCTTGGAAACAATTCTCCCTGCGAACATCCTTTCATTACATGCATGCAATAATATTTTATCAATAGATTAGAGGTATTTTTATTATGGCTACAGGTACAGTAAAATGGTTCAACGACTCCAAGGGTTTCGGCTTTATTGCGCCGGATGATGGAAGTGACGACGTGTTCGTGCATTTCTCTTCCATTCAGGGCGATGGCTTTAAAAGCTTGGCGGAAGGCCAAAAGGTGTCATTCGATATTGAGCAAGGTCAGAAAGGGCCGCAGGCACAGAATGTTATGCCTGACTAAATCATTGTTTGCGTAAGCAGACCTGATTTTAGCGCCCCGCCCGATGTTCATCATTCGGCGGGGCGTTTTTTATTCATACGTTGTGGTCAGACGACATAGAGTAGTATCGCAAAGTAATGGCAGGTACTTCCGGCCAGCACAAACATGTGCCAGATGCCATGCGCATGCCGCATCCTTTCATCTATGCCGTAAAAGATGATGCCTACGGTATAAAGAATGCCACCGACCACCAGAAGCGCGAATCCCGCATCGGGCAAAACCGCCCGTAATTCGGGAATTGCGATAACAATCAGCCATCCCATCAGCAGATAAATCGTCACCTGCACGGCCCGCGAACCCTTGCGACGCAACACATCCAACGTCACGCCGAGCAGCGCCAGCCCCCATTCGATGCCGAACAGGCTCCAGCCCCAGCCGCCATGCAGACTGACCAGGGTAAACGGCGTGTAGGTGCCCGCAATCAAAAGATAGATTGAGGCCTGATCGAATTTTTGCAGGTACGGCTTGGCACGACCTCTTATGCTGTGATACAAGGTCGAGGAGAGGTACAGGTTTGTCAGCGTAGCGCCATAGATGCTGCAACTGACGATTCTCCACACATCCCCATCCTGGCTGGCCATCGCCACCAGCACCACAAGACCACCTATCGCTGCTATGGTTCCCAGCAGGTGACTGATGCTGTTAAACTTTTCGCCGTAATACACGGCATCACGCCTGTTTATCGCGCGGATACATGATTCGTATCCTACGCCGTGGCATGATGAACATCGATAATATGTTTTGATTCCGTGCCTGCGAATGCAGGAATAAGCCGCCGGAGGCTGAACGGATGAAGGAAATGAAGATGCGCTATAAAATTAAAGAACAGCGGCCATTGCACCGGGGATTCTTCCGGCTCGATGCATTCACGGTGGAACATGATCGTTTCGATGGCGGCAAACAAACCATTGTGCGTGAGCATTTGGAACGCGGTGATGCCGTGGCCGTACTGCTTTACGATCCCGTCAAAGATACCGTGTTGTTCATCGAACAATTTCGTATCGGTCCAGCTGTGCGTGGCGATGTTGAAGAAAAAGATGCATGGCTGATCGAAATCGTGGCCGGTATGATCGATGAAGACGAAGACCCCGAAGCCTGCGCGCGGCGTGAATGTGTTGAAGAAGCAGGCTATGCGCCGAAAACGCTTCAACCTCTGGGTAACTACTATTCCACACCCGGCGGATCATCCGAACGTATTTACCTGTATCTGGGCGAAGTGGATGCGGACAAGCCCTGCGGCAGCGGAGGCGGACTGGATGAGGAACATGAGGATATCTGCACCCGATGGGTGAGTCGTAAACAGGCCATGCAGTGGGTGCATCAGGGGCGCATTAATTCAGCACCACCGTTGCTGGCCCTGTTACTGGCTTTTAGCGCTACTGATCTTAAGCGATAAATTTACTTTATCAATCGACTCTATAAGTTGCTGATAGCGGAATGGCTTGTCCAGAATGTGCAGGTTCAGGCCGGGAAACCGGTCTTCCACATCCTGACGGTAACCGGTAACAAACAACACTCGATCCAGCACATCGGGCGCAACCTGTATCAGGCTGTTGTAAATTTCGTCACCTGTCAGCTTGGGTAGCCGCACATCCAGAAGAATAAGATCATAGGAATCACCACTGGATGTGAGTTCAAACAATGCCTGAACGGGATCGAACATTGCCTTCACGGATATTTCAACACTCCGTTCCTGGCCATACCGCTTCAGAAATGAAGCAAGAATTCCCTGAATGGCTTCCTCGTCTTCAACAATCAGAACGCGCATATCTCTCCCTCGCCCGTATTTGAATATTGCCAACCAGTGTAGTCAGCGATTGCAGTGGAGCATAGTCTACTTCTGGTATATGAGAAAGTAATAACTGTTGTGTATGGGGAGGCAGAAATGGTGACATGGCCTCCGCATGCCGGGTCAGCATGGCATGGCCTGATCCATCGGCATCATTTAACACCACCCAGGCTGGCTCGCGGCCCATATGATGCAATTGATTCAGGGTGAGCAGTGCATGATTAATGCCACCGAGTCGTGTTCGCACAACAAGCACGACAACACAATCCGGCATGGCAGCCAGCCAGTCACTAACCAGAAAATTCTCTGCTAACGGAACCATCAAACCACCCACGCCTTCGATCAGAGTAATGTCATATTCCTGCATCCGGGCACTACACCATTGCACCAGTTTTTCAGGTTCGATGCGTCGGCCTTCTTTCGCCGCCGCCTGGCCGGGCGCGGCAAACTCGGTAAAATCATAGAGGTTGATGGTATCCGTTTGCGTATCCGGCATTCCCTGCGCATGCAGTAAGGTCTTGATATCCGGGTTCGTTTGACCGGCGGTGCGGCCACAGCACACCGGTTTCAGGGCGCATACCTTCAGCTCCGTTTCCGCAAGCGCGCGCGCCAGTGATGCCGTAACAAACGTCTTGCCCGCATCCGTATCGGTGGCGGTAATAAAAACACTAACCCCCATGTTCAACCTGAATGGGTATTACATTATCATAGGTATGCGGCGCTTCGGCATACCAGGCTTGCGCATACAAGACCTCGAAGGTGGCGCGGACACGGCCATCTTCTATTTGATGCGCGGTGTTGTACGCCGCATCCAGTTGCCGCAACAGGCCACGTCCATAAAGACCACCGGGCCGATTGGATATAGCACTGGCGGATGCGCCCAACGCCTTAAGTTCGCGCACCAGCGCCATGGCGTCCGGGTAGGTCAGTGTGAATAAGTCCGTGTCCGTCACCGGTAACTCCACAGGCAATTCCATCAAACAATTGCCCAGGTTGGTCACATCGGGGAAGGGCAGTACCAATCCCGCATATTCATGGTTAATAGATGCCAGCGATTGACGCAACTCGGACAAGGTGCGGCGGCCAAAGGTAGATAGCAGCATCAAACCGCCCGGTGCCAACACGCGCCGCATCTCTGCCAGCATCCGCTCGGGTTCTGTAACCCACTGCATGGTCAGATTGGAGCATACCAGATCGAATCCATTATCGGGAAAAGGAAGCGCCAACGCATCCGCCGTGGTAAATTGGGTTTTGGCTTGCCATGGAAAGCTACGAGTATGCTGCTTTTTTGCCACTTCGGTCATGGTGCCAGCCAGGTCCAATGCTACAATGTGTGCCCGTTTGAAACGGTCTCGCAACAATCCGGTGAAATACCCCGTACCACAACCAATATCGAGAATCTGTTTCGGTTTCAACCGGGCAAATTCGACATGTGTGATGAGCCGTTCCGCGACCTCACGTTGTAACACTGCATGGTTATCGTAGGTGGTCACGGCTTGCGAGAACCGCTGACCAACCCGGTATGAATTTATATGATGTTCAGACACCATTGCTCCAGATATTCGTTAAATGGTTTATCTTGCGTTAAATACGGGGCATGGCCGCACTCCATGATATGTAAGTTTGCATCAGGAATATGTCCAGCCAGATAGCGGCCTGCTTCCACAGGTACAACTTGATCATGTGTGCCATGCACCACCAGCGTTGGAACCGAAATATCTGCCAATTGATCGCGTAAATCCAGTGTGTCCAACAGTTTCAGACCCGACCGCAATGCTGCCGGTAAAGGCGGATGCTTCCGATCTACTGCCTCTTTGGCAATAACATTGAACTGTCCGCGCGATACTGTGTCTCCATGCAGCATCAGCATGAAGAATTGTTGGAGCAATTTGTCTGAATCGTGCTCCAATGCCTGCTCAAATGCATGGAATTGCTCGTCAGAACATCCTTGTGTCCAGCCCGCCTTTGTACGAAAACAGGGGGTGGAGGAAACCAGCACAAGTCCGGCCAGTTTTTCCGGCCAGTAATGCGCCAGTTGAATAGCCAGCATGCCGCCCAGTGACCATCCGATAAGAATGCAGGGCTGAGGCAGGACATTGCTGAGTTCATTGAGCCAGCTTTCAACAGGCGCGTCCGGCACACCGCCGTGGCCGGGAAGATTGACAACTTGTACCGGCCAATCTTTTGAAAAATATGCGCTTTGGTTATGCCAAATCTGGCTGGACTGTCCCCAGCCGGGTACAAAGACCAATGTCGGCCTCATGTGTTTATGACCATCACAAGGGCTTTGACCAGGTTTTTTATATGTTCGACCTTATGTGCTGCCGATACAGTAATACGCAACCGTGCCGTCCCCTCCAGCACCGCAGGCGGGCGAATAGCGGATACAAAAAAACCGTGTTCGCGCAGCCGGGAGGATGCCTGTAATGCCGCCTCATCAGAACCCAGAATCAGTGGCTGGATAGGCGTGCGGGATGCAACAAACGGTAAGCCTGCCTGTTGCGCCAGATGGAGAAACAATTTTACATTCTCTTGTAATTTTTGGGGTAAACTCTCTTCCTGTAATACTTTCAGGGCAGCCAGTGCGGCGGATGGTGCGCATGGGGGCAAAGCCGTGGAATAAATCATGGTGCGGCAGCGTTGGCGCAGCCCCTCAATTATCTCCGATGATCCCAAAATAAATGCACCATACGCACCCAGTGCCTTACCACAGGTTCCAACCTCAATCAGACGCGCATGACCCTGCACACCTGCTTCCGCCGCAAGGCCGCGTCCACCCGGCCCCACTGTGCCCAGACCATGGGCGTCATCCAGTATCACAAGTGCATCACAGGTCTCCGCCAGTTGCATCAGGGCATGAATATCCGCGCAATCACCATCCATGCTGAATACGCCATCGCTGACAATGATGCGCCGTGATGCAGGGTGTGTTTCAAGCGATCGTTCCAGTCCAGCCAGATCAAGATGGGCATACCGGTGGGTTGCACTGCGGGCCAGACGCGCGCCATCCACCAGTGAAGCATGATTTAATTTATCACAAAACAAATGTGTTCCACGCTGCGCTAACGCATTCAGCAATCCGATATTGGCCAGCATGCCTGAACCCACAACCAGCGCCGCTTCATATTCCTTCCAGCGAGCCAGCGCATCTTCCAGCTCGTGGAGCAACGGATCATCGCCGCTTACCAGACGCGAAGCGCCGCTGCCGAAACCATCATGCCGGATGGTTTCGATGGCCGCCTGTTGGACGGCGGGATGGAAGCTTAAGCCCAGATAATCGTTGGATGAAAAATTTAGCAACCGCGCTCCGTCTATTTCAATCCATACACCAAATCGCTGGCTGCGCGTAAAAGCACGCTGGCGGGATTCGGCCACGGGGGAAAACCAATTGCAGCTGTCAGGCATAACAGGCATGCTGGATGCCATGTCATCACTGTCAACCTTCCTGTCATTCGGGGTTAACCGTTTGCGGGACACGCTACTGCCACCGACCTGTGTTTTTTGCCACGTGCCGGTCACAACGCACCAGACTTGTTGTGCGGACTGCACCCGTACGATCCATGTATGGTCAAAACATGTTTGCCATCTGTGTGGAAAAGCCATGCCTGAAGATATTGCGCCGGGACCCTGTGGCCGTTGCCTGAAGAAATCACCGCCACAGGCCCAAATGCGTAGCCTGTACACCTATGCCGGGCCTGTACGCACGGCTATTCTGGCGTGGAAACTGAATGGTAATGATGCAGGACTGGAGTGGCTGGTTCGGGCAGCCTCAACAAAGCTTGCAACAATCTTTTCACCTCAAGACATTCTGCTTCCCGTGCCCATGCCCATTTCCCGCATGCGTAAAGCAGGCCGTCATCATGCGGCCGATTTATGTAAAATGATTTGCAGGGCTACAGGAAGCCGCATGAATTATCGGATTTTAAGGCGTGCGGGTATACAACAAAGGCAATCTTCCCTGTCTCGTACGGCAAGATGGAACAATGTGCGTAAGGCATTTCAGGTGACAGACGACTACCCTGCTTATCCGGATGCGGGAAGTCGATTGTGGATTGTAGATGACATCCGCACCACCGGCGCGACGCTGCACTATGCTTGCCGCGCCTTAAAACCCTTGGGACAACCCATGCATGCGTTTTCACTGGCACGCATAGCCGACAAGGAGTAGATTAGTAGAGCCTGCTGGCCATTACCACACCGCAGCGTTGCTGCCCCAAAAGAGGCCAGGCCAGGCAAGGCGTGAGGAGAGAAGTTTGGTTATTCCAAATAAACGACGAACAACACCGCATGGCCTCTTTTGGGGCGCAACCCGAAGGGGCGGGGGCATTTTGCCGAGATCCGGCGTTGCACCTCGCTTATGTGCGGCGCGCACACCACGCTCGGTGCGCCTTGTCTCGCGACAAAATGCCCTCCGTCGCTGTGGCGTGGTAATGGCCAGCAGGCTCTGACATGGCAACGGTCGAAGTATATTCAGGTTCGTTTTGCCCCTACTGCATACGGGCCAAGGCGCTACTGAAGAAAAAAGGCCTGGATTTCGTTGAATATAACGTGCAGTCCGAACCTTCGAGACGGGATGAAATGCTCAGGCGGAGTGGTGGCGCACGCACTGTTCCCCAGATTTTTATCAATGACCGCCATGTAGGTGGCTGTGACGAGTTGTATGCGCTGGAACGCCGAAAAGAACTGGATGCCTGGCTATAAGGACTAACCTGCATTATTCGCAAATCGCTGTGACGATTGATTCACTCCTAGGTGTGAATCATGCAGGCCCAATCAGGCTGTCATTGCCACCTCGCGCCATGCCAACACCAGACGGAAGCCTTCATTACTGACGGGCGTTGAAAGTCCGCGCTTGATTTCGGATAACCCCATATATTCATCAGCATCTTCCAGCGAAGATATGATTTCATCAAACGTGTCACCCATCAGGGTACGAACGTCCACATTATAACCGGCCTTCACCAGCGCGATTAAATGTTTCATCACCGAAGCCTCGCTGATGCCCTGTTTTGCCGCAATGCCCGCAGGAGATTCACCTTCCTTGTATAAGTTCCATGTAAACATCTGGCTGTCATTGGCGGACTGTCTGCTGGTTTGAGTCCGAGACGTTGTCCCCTCCGCCGAAGACCCTGTGATGGTCCCGGGTGGACTAGCCGAATGCTGCTGAAGCAATTGCAGAAACGATTCTCCATATTGCTCAAGCTTATGCTGACCTATGCCGCTAATCGTGGAAAGATCGTCCAGCGTTTGTGGCCGCTTCTCACTCATTTCGGCCAGTGATGCATCGTTGAACAACACATGTGGCGCCACACTTTCAGCCTGGGCCATCTTGCCCCTGAGCTTGCTTAACTCGGCAAATACCGCATCGCCATGATGAATAGGTGGACGCTTAAACGCACGGCGCACGCCGGGTTCATATTTGGCCAGCATTAATATTTTTTGTTTACGAAGACCCTTGGCGGCATCTGTGATTTTCAAGGCTGAATGTTGACTGATGTCCTGTGTACAAAAACCACGATGAATCAATTGGCGCAGCATGGATGTCCATTCATTCGCACCCATGCCTTTACCTTTGCCATACGTTTTAAATTTATCGTGCTCCCGTTCCCGAATGCGGGCTGTATTGGCGCCACGCAGAATATCCACCACGTATCCTTTGCTATACCGCTCTTCCAGCTCGGTGATACAATTGAGCGCAAGCTTTGCTTCCTTGATGGCATTGAAGGTGTCAGGCGGATTCAGGCATATGTCACAATTGCCACAGGGTTCTTCAAGCTGCTCGCCAAAATAGCCCAGCAACACCCGGCGGCGGCAGGTCAGCGCTTCGGAAAAACCGATCATGCTGTTTAACTTATGAATCTCGATACGCCGCTGGTCCTTACTTTCCACGTTATCAATTAGCCGTCGAACGAGACTGACATCACCCGAGCTATACAACAGCAGCGCTTCGGATTCCATGCCATCACGTCCGGCCCGGCCCGTTTCCTGATAGTAGCTCTCGACGCTCTTGGGCACGTCATGGTGAATCACATACCGTACATTCGGTTTGTCCACACCCATACCAAAAGCAATGGTGGCGACGATCACGCGGATGCGGTCGTGCAAAAAATCATCCTGAACCTTGTCACGGCGGCGCCCCGGCATGCCCGCATGATAGGCGGCTGCGCGAACCCCGTGACGTTGCAGGTGCACTGCAACCTCTTCTACACGTTTGCGCGACAGGCAATAAATGATACCGGACGCTCCTTGCCAATCATCCAGGAACTCAAGTAGTTGTGCCATAGGTTTGCGTTTTTCTGCTACCAGATAACGAATGTTCGGGCGGTCAAAACTGGAAACAAACTGTTTCGCATGCGTGATACTCAAACACGTCAAAATGTCTTTGCGTGTATGCTCGTCGGCCGTGGCCGTCAGCCCCAAAACGGGGACGTTTGGGAAAATATCCCGCAAGGTTCCCAGTTTTTCATACTCTGGCCGGAAATCGTGCCCCCACTGGGACACACAGTGTGCTTCGTCAATCGCAAACAATGCCAGTTTGATTGATTTGAGGGTTTTAAGAAAAGTCTGGGAAAGCAAACGTTCCGGCGCCACATACAACATGTCCAGTTCGCCAGCGGAAAATCGGGCCAATACCTGCTTGGCCTCCTCGGCTTTCAGCGATGAATTGTAATAGGCCGCTTTCGCACCACAGCGAGTCAGCGCATCTACCTGATCCTTCATCAGGGAAATCAGGGGAGACACCACAATCCCCGTGCCCTCAAGCACAATGGATGGAATCTGGTAGCATAATGATTTCCCGCCACCGGTGGGCATCAGGACAAAGGCATCTTCTCCATCAAGCATAGCGGCCACCACATCCTCCTGTACCGGTCGGAAGGTGTCATAGCCAAATACATTTTTCAGGATATCCCGCGCTTTCTTTATCATCTTTTTGTCACTCATATTTTTATACTACATATTCCATGTTCGGAATCAATGCTGTACTAGCAGTCTGTCGGACTTAGCCGAAATCTACTGTGCGGCAGGGAGAGCGGCCCCAAAAATGGTGGATATTAGTCGTGTTTAAAAAAAAAAAAACATATATTAAATAAAAAATTGGGCGCTATCACCACCAGCAACCGACGA
>JAUZQZ010000009.1 GCA_030950745.1 Mariprofundaceae bacterium
GGCTTGTCGTGGGCGGGCCGGCCTACCGAGTCAGCCAGAACATGATCGCTTACAACGCGGGCAATGGCATACTGGTCAGCCCTGCCGGCGAGTGGCCGGCGAAGGGGCAGGCCGAGATCGTGAACAACGTGGTTTCCAGCAACGCGGGATACGGTATCTACATTGACGGAGGTGCGAGAGCGTTAGTCCGCGAAAATCTTGTGGAAAACAATCAGATTGGTGTGCTCACCGGCAAAGGTGTCCTCGAACTCGCACACAACACGATCGTGCTGAACACCGGCTACGCCCTAGTGCTCACCGAGGCCTCAAGGGCTAAACTGAGCCGGAATATCATTGCCAATAACGGACAGGGCGTCTGGGTCGACGCCGACGCCGATTTGAACTCCGAAGAAAACGTGGTCTACGGGCATATTCTGCGCAGCGGATTTCTACTCTACGATGTCAACTATATCAGGCAGGACTGGATGCCGACGCTGAGCGGCGACGAATTTCAGGTCAAGGTCATGCCCGCCGACGAACTGCGCGCGCCAAGCGATCTCAATATTGACCCAGGATTTGTAGATCTCGGCGCCGATTACCGCTTGCGCCCAGAATCAGAGGTATTGAAACGCTTTACGACAGGGCGTCTGCCTGGCGCATTTCCTGCCATAGACGCAGAAGCCAGCTTGGCTGACAAATAGGTGGATCATTTCTTATGGCGATATAGCACAATCCGGACTTGAAACACACGAGTATTTTGTCGCGAACAAAGGTTAGTTTCTGGAACCGCCTACATGATTCTTGGTTACAGGGGGAGTTGGGGGGGACACAATACTTAATTATTTGACGATAGAAAGAATGAACAGCAGTTTGAGGGCATGGTGAGGTTGAGTTATGTATTATGTCCCCCGAACTCATGCCCTGTAAGGCCGACAAATCCTTGTGTGCCATAGATAACAGCATTTTTGCCTGTTTAACGTCTTTCATACAGTACCTTCCCCTCGCGCAAGGCGTTGGCAACCACATGGTTGACCGAGCCTCGCCACTGCTCCACCTCTTCCTTGCTGTACACAAGAATATCCTTGGCGACCATGAAGTGCGCCAACGCCTTCCACAAACGCACCAGCTCAGTCCGCCTGCTCCGAGTTTGATCGAAGGCTTCCGATTCCACGACCAGTAAATCCAGATCGGATTCCGGGCCAGCATCCCCACGCGCATGCGAACCGAACAGAATGACCTGTTCAGGCAAGGCCACGCGGACAATGGTGCTTACCATTTGCGCCAATATTTCATCATTCATGCTTGCCACTCCCTAACCTGCCCCAACAATCACTTACTTCGCAACCATCAGGCCATGTTCCCAGCCTCCATGCCATGTAATGGCAATAATATGGAGGCTTATTGATACCTTTCTTTAAAACTGTTTCTGGAAAGTGCCTCTGAATATGACGAAATTCTTTGAGACGTTTTTCCACCCTGTTCCAATCAAGGTATCTTTGCACCAGAATTTGTTGAGATGGCATTTCGGAGTTATATTTATTCACCTGCCGCATTAGCGATACGCATCCTTCCGCCACAATTCGTGGATATGATGCCTATTTCCCATTCCTTTTCTTCCTCCCCGATTTCTTCATTGCATGTTTCCGACCTGTCAACCGGGCAATACAATCTCGGACGCCCCTTTGGCGAAACGTAAACCCACCCTCAGTGCTCATGGCCGCGTCAGCCGATGCGACAGAAGATTTTGCACATCACGGCGGCCATCGAGAATGGTATGAATCAACACATTATTACCGTCAATCTGGTAAATAACCCGCCACGGGCTATGAACAACCTCCCGGTATTGCATCTGGTCAATCCCCGCTAACTCCTGAGGAACATGCCCGCGTTCAGGAAACTGGGCCAACGTAGCACAAACTGATTGCAGTGCATCCACGACCTCCGCCGCCCGCTGAAGTGAATCATGCCGCCTGATATAGGCATAAATCTCTTTCAGGTCTGTTTCAGCATCGTGAATCAGACGAACCCGATAGTGCTTCACGGGTTTGTGTCTTGTTTAATCCGGGCGCGCATTTCCGCAAATACTTCATCGGCATCGCGCACCTTGCCTTCCTGCAAGCTTTTGGAACTCATGGCCAGCATTTTCAGCAGCGCCAGCGTTGCCTGATTCTGTTCATACTCCTCAACACTTTGTACCACGGCCTTGGCCTCGCCATGCTGGGTAATCACATACGGGGATCGGCCTTCGGCCACGTTCCCGATAATTTCTGAGGTATGCGTCTTTAAATAACTGATGGGTTTGATGGATTCACTGTATTTCATAACGGCTCCTGTTTGGTGCCATAAATAGAGCTTAATATCATACCAATGTCAACCCGCCAACGAAGCATCAGAGATTTAATGCAAAGCGGATTGCATCGCGCACCTGCCCAAGCTTGAAGAACCCATGGGGTCGGGTCTGCCATTGTACCATGCCACCCGATAACTCATGCTGCTATGGCCTCGCGGATCGCATCGGGCCGCTTGGCGGCCACTTTCAATAAACTCAGGGCCGGGCCGGAAGGCTTGCGCCGTCCCTGTTCCCAGTCCTGCAAGGTTCGGGGGCTTACGCCCAGCATGGCAGCGAAAGCGGATTGACTTAAACCCATGCTTTCACGGATAACATGAGCATCAGGAAGCATGACAATATGCCGTTTGCCCTTGCCGCTTTTGATTGCCTTCACGCCATCCAGTATTTCCTGACCAATATCACGTTTGTTCATGATTCAATTGCCTCCTTGATTGCTTTCAGCGTTTGCGCGGGAATATTTTCCGTTTCATTCTTGGCATAGAGGGTCAACATCCATATTTCACCCGCATGTTTGCGCCAGTAATAAATCACCCGAAGCCCGCCACGTTTGCCGCGACCACTGCCAGACCAGTGCATTTTACGAACGCTGCCACTGCCCGGAACAATTGCGCCAGCTTCCGGGTGTAAGGTTAGCGCCCATTGCAAGGCCATGTAGCCAGCATCATCCATATAATCGGGTAATCTTCGCGTGAAGACAGGAGCCTCTACAAAGGTGACAAGCGAATCATACGGCAAAGCCGTAGCTATGTCATCCTGTTCCTTTGCGTATTGGCATCACGTCCGTAGTCAAGTGCATGCGCCTCTGAACAGGCTTCGGTATTGCATCTGGTCAATCTTCGCCAACTCTTGAATGCTTCCGATAAACATGCTGCGACTACTACCCATTTTCTGCGTGTATGACAGACGATGCTCCGATGTGGATAATCCGCCCATGGGACAGCATTTGGAAAAACCATTAGAGCAAGCGCGTCACATCCTGAAATCGACCTTCGGGTATGATAATTTCCGCCATCATCAGGCGGAAATTATCAATGCATTGATCAATGGGCACGATGCGCTGACGCTGATGCCGACCGGTGGCGGTAAATCCATCTGTTACCAAATCCCCGCCCTGATTCGCCGTGGCACGGCCATTGTCATTTCCCCCCTCATCGCCCTGATGCAGGATCAGGTCGATGCCCTGAAACAACTGGGAATCAAGGCTGCTTTCCTGAACTCAACACTGCGTCCAACAACGCAACGGGAGATTGAGCAGGATTTTCTGGCAGGCAGCTTTGACCTGTTATATATGGCGCCCGAGCGATTATTGAACAAACACATGCTAAAGCTCATCGACCAGTGTGATATTGCCCTGTTCGCCATTGATGAGGCACATTGCGTGTCCCAGTGGGGACACGATTTCCGTAAGGAATACCAACAGCTTTCGATGCTGCATACGCGTTACCCAAGGGTGCCTCGCATTGCGCTTACCGCCACGGCGGATCAACGCACACGTAGCGAAATCATCGAGCAACTGGCCTTGCAAAAGGCCAGCGTCTTCGTCAACAGTTTTGACCGACCCAACATCAATTATGCCATCGCGGAAACCGGCAACAGCCGCGATGCCTTGTGGCGTTTCATTGATGAAAATCATGCCGGTGATGCCGGTATCGTCTATTGCCTGACCCGCAAAAATGTCGAGGCCACAGCCGAGTGGTTGAACAAAAAAGGCCACACCGCCCTGCCCTATCATGCAGGATTAAGTCAGGATGTCCGATCACGCAATCAGCAGCGTTTTCTGCGTGAGGACGGCCTGATTATCGTCGCCACCATCGCTTTCGGCATGGGCATCGACAAACCGGACGTGCGTTTTGTCGCCCACATGAACCTGCCAAAAAATATCGAATCCTATTATCAGGAAACAGGCCGCGCCGGACGTGATGGCACCCCGTCCGATGCATGGATGACCTACGGCCTGAAAGATGTCATCAACCTGCGTCTGTTCACGGAAAACAGCGATGCCGAGGAGCAATTCAAACGAGTCATGTTTCAGAAAACTGATGCCATGCTGGGATTGTGCGAACTGACCAGTTGCCGACGGCAGGCATTACTGGCCTATTTTGGTGAAACGCTGGAACAGCCGTGTGGCAACTGCGATAACTGCTTAAGCCCTCCCGAAACATGGGATGCCACCATTGCCGCCCAGAAAGCGCTGTCCTGCATCTATCGCACGCATGAGCGTTTCGGCACCCAGTACGTCATCAACATCCTTACCGGCAAAGACGATGAGCGCATCCAGCATAACGGTCACGACAAACTTTCCACTTTTGACATTGGCGGCGAACATAGCGGAGCTGAGTGGCGCGGTATCTTCCGCCAGTTGATTGCCCACGGCTATCTGGCCACCGACACGGAAGGATACGGCGTGCTAAAACTGACACAGAAAGCCTGGCCGCTGCTCAAACGCAACGAAACACCGCAGACGGTCATGCTGAGAAAGCTGCGCAAACCGTCGAAAGCGAAGAAAAAGAAAGCCGCTGCATCCATACAGGCATTGCCGCCGCAAGACCAAGAATTGTTTGAAGCGCTACGCACACTAAGAACCAAACTGGCCAAAGAACAGAATGTGCCGCCCTACGTTATTTTCCCGGATAAAACGCTTACCGAAATGGCCATCGTCAAACCCGTCACTGAAAGCCAGATGCTGGACATCTCAGGCGTTGGTGAAACCAAATTATCCCGCTATGGTAAGGTGTTTATGAATGAAATCAGCCACACCGATTAATACATAGAAGTGTGAAAAAATAAGTCGCCGGGTAGATTCATCACTTTTATTCCTATAAAATCATATTTCTCTTGTTCGCTTGAGCCACTTGCAAAACTCTGGGTGGATGAGCGGCAATCCCACTTTGAGTCCATTTTTGGGGTGGAATGAGGTGCATGGTGGTTCCATGGACCGAAATTCCAGCTCGGAAATGGGCCGAAGTGGGGAAGCCGATTGCCGCTCATGAGTTTTGCAAGTGGCTCCCTAATACCCTTTTTTCTGGCACAGTATATGCGGGTAATCTGGTATGAGTTCGGAAAAAAGGGAGTTCGTTCGCCATCCGTCATCCATTCCCATTGAGGTTCGCTTGCTGGACCGGACAGACCGGGATGTGCATATCAGGGATATCAGCATGGGCGGGCTGGCCTTTCCCTATCACTGGCCCATTGCCCCTGGCGCGCCGGTGGCGATTTACGTGCCGAGTCTGGCCGGCCATATCGACCTGAAAGGCCGGGTAGTACGTTGTCAGGGCAAGCCTCCCGACTGGATCATTGGCGTAGCCTTTGAGAGCAGTGAAGATGTATTCCGCATGCGCATAGTAGAACAGATTTGCCATATTGAGGCTTACCGGCGGCAGGTTCTGGAGCTTGAAGGGCGTAGCATCAGCAGCGACGTGGCCGCTGCCGAATGGATTCCCGCTCATGCGGCACACTTCCCACGCTGCAGGTTATAGCTCGTGAACGATTACCCTGCTCTGTTTGCGGGTCATCATCAGTAACGCGTTTTGGCAGGTGCGC
>JAUZQZ010000090.1 GCA_030950745.1 Mariprofundaceae bacterium
GCCTGCATCGAGCTGCCCAGTATGAGCTCGAGCCAGCGGCTCCAGAGCAGTTCGTAGACAAGCGCGGCGGCACCCGAGAGAACGCTGAACAGGTAGATGGCCGCCGACGGGGTCATGTCATGCCGTACCGCGTTCAATCACTACAGCGACGTTCTCGCTGCCACGCACCGCTCCCGGTTTGGATAATTTCAATCGCAGCCATGGCGCACCAAATTCTTCAATGACAATCTTTGCGCAAGACTCCGCCAGTGATTCAATCAACCCAAAACTGGAACCTTCAATAAAAGAAATGAGCCGCTTGGCCACAGCCTTGTAGTCCAGAGTATCCTCAATGGCGTCGCTTGCCGCCGCTTTCGAAACATCCCATACAATTTCCATGTCCAGCCGCACCGTCTGACGGATTTCCCGCTCCCAGTCATAAATACCAATAACCGTGCGTACTTCAAGACCCTCAATCAGGATTTTATCTCTATGTTCCATCACTCACCTCATTCGTTGGGCAATGTCCCAAGCTTGACATAAATGCGCCGCTCGACACAATTCGCCGCCTTTCGGAACGGCCAAGGAGGATATATATGGGATCCGAGATTAAAGTGACCGAAAATGTTGTATCTTGCTCAGACAACGGGCAACACCCTCTGGTTTATATCAATCTCAACGATGGCAAAGCCCGTTGCCAATATTGCGGGCAGGTTTTCACACTTATCGACCCCAAAGACAGTAAAGCCGAAAAAGAAGCCGCCTGATTTAAATCGAAAAGCACCCGCCTTTCATTTCTGCCGCTGGCGGACAATCTCAAACAGGGCCACCCCCGTCGCCACCGATACATTCAATGATTCGACACATCCCGGCATCGGGATACTGAGCAACGCATCACACCGCTCGCGCACCAGCCGCCGCAGGCCCTTGCCTTCCGCACCCATTACCAGCCCCAGATTGCCGCCAAGTTCAGTCCGGTACATGGATGCCTCCGACTCTCCGGCAAGACCCGCCAGCCACACGCCCTTCTCCTGAAGTTGTTTCATCGTCCGTACCAGATTGGTGACAGTTAGTACGGGAAGACGGGACAACGCGCCACACGCTGCCTTCGCCACAACCGGCGATCCCGTATCCGCCGCATGATCCCTCGGAATCACCACACCGGCGCATCCCGCCGCCTCGGCAGTGCGAATGCATGCGCCGAGATTGTGCGGATCAGTCACTCCGTCGAGTAACAAAACCAATGTGTTGCCATCCATATCCAGCCCTTCCAGCCAATCCTCAAAACGCAATCGTTTTCCGCTTTGAATTTTGGCCACCACGCCTTGGTGCGGCACGCCTTCACTTAAACGCTCCAGCACCTGCCGTGGTTGATATGACACGCGAATTCCCTGTTTTTTGGCCAAATGAATCAGTTCATTGATACGCGGATGTTTTTTTCCCTTTTCGATGATGATCTCATCAATCAAATCTCCCGATTCCAGCGCATGCTTCACCGCATGAATGCCTGCCAATACGCTCATGTCCGCTTCTCCTCCGGCCCGGCCATGCCAAGCGTATCCAGTGGACTGGTCACCGCCCCAAGATTCTGTTGCAAGACATGGGTGTAGATTTCCGTGGTTTTGACATCAGCATGCCCGAGTAGTTTCTGCACCACGCGGATATTGGTTCCCGCTTCCAGCAAATGCGTGGCAAATGAATGGCGCAGGGTGTGCGTCGTTACCCGTTTGTTGATCATGGTTCGTTTAGAGGCTGCCCGAATGGCTTTCTGCAAACCCGACTCGTCCATATGGTGGCGGCGGGTTTCGCCGCTCCGGGGGTCACGGGATAATGATTTGGAAGGAAAAACGTATTGCCACTCCCATGATTGCGGAGCTTTAGGATATTTTTTTGCCAATGCACCGGGAAGCCATACATTGGCGGTTCCCGTTTTCAGATCGTTCTCAAACGTGTGCCGCACCCTTTGCAGATGCTGTTTTAAATCGTTGATGACGGATGCAGGTAGCAATGTCGTGCGATCTTTGTCTCCCTTGGCGGCGCGAATGGTCAGGTAGCCGTTGCCAAAATCAATATCCTGAACGCGCAGCCGCAGCGCCTCCATGAGTCGCAACCCGCCGCCATACATGATTCTGGCAATCAGGCTGTGGATTCCCTCGATTTCCGCAAGCAGCGCCTGAATTTCAGTTCGGCTCAATACAACCGGCAACCGGAGGGGCTTCCTGGAACGCACCGGAGCCAGCTCGTCGCTGATTGGCATATCCAGCACATCCCGGTACAGAAACACGATTGCATTTAATGCCTGATTTTGGGTCGATGCGGCAACATGGCGCTCCACGGCCAAATAGGTAAGGAATGCTTCGATTTCAGTCTTACCCATCTCGCGTGGATGACGGGTGCCACTGTATTTGATAAACCACCTGATCCACTTTGTATACGCCTCTTCGGTTCGCTGCCCGTAATGATGATAGCGAAGCACTTCATGCGCCTGATCCATAAGCTTGACTGCTTTCGGACGATACTTTGATTTCTCATTGACGCGGGACTTGAATCGGGCCACTGTTTCTCCATTCCGTGTTTTTATCTGAATATGGAATATGGGGGAATTATGTCCGTATATATGGGAAAAATACATGGAAATTTTTCCGCTTATCGGCACTGTTAGCCGCCAGGAACCGAAAAGGTAGCTATGGAATACCTAGAAACATTAGTCGACACATACCCCACCATTTGGATTGCGATAGGAACAATTCTCGCAGCCGTAATAGTGATGTACTCAGGATATCTGAATCTGAAGATTTCAAGGTCTCATGTTGTGAGTGGTTACCGACAGGAGTGGATAAACAGTTTAAGAGAAAAGTTTTCGGAGCTCCTAAATGAAATAGATTGCGTACTAAGTGATCTAAGCTATAAGCATTTTGATGACACGTTTGAAGAACAATATCCGAGCGAAAGTCAACGATTAAAGCATAAGCTTCACACAGTAAGGTTATTCTTAAACAAAGGCGAAAATGTGCATATAGAATTGGTAGATAAGGCAACACAATTGAAAGACTATATGCTGTATACGCCTCTTGATAAGATTGAATATGAGAAAATCCGTGAAGTCAATGCAGAGTTGGTTGAGTTATTTCAAGATATTTTAAAAGATGAATGGAACAGGGTTAAATGGGGAGAGCGGAAGTGGAAATGGAGAAAACGATTGAGAGGAGTAGTAAATTGGTCATGCGCGCAAC
>JAUZQZ010000091.1 GCA_030950745.1 Mariprofundaceae bacterium
CCGCCCAGTGGATGGCTTTGGCTGTGTGCTTCCCTATTCCTCTGATGGATGACAATTCTTCCACGCTTGACGTCAGGATTGCTTCGATGCTACCGAATGCATCCAGTAGCATTTGAGCCCGTTCCGGCCCCACCCCTGGAAAGCCCTGTAGTATGTAGATTCGGGTTTTGCGTTTGCCGCGAGGGCGCATGCCATGGCGTGGCAAGGCGCCACTGGCGGTTGACCGGCTCTGACAGGCCGTATAGAGCATCAGGTTTGCGGTTTCCTGTAAATTCTGGGAGCGGAGCAGCGGAATGCCAAGGAACACCGTGAGAGCAATGAGCGCACCTTGCAGGGCCTCTCGCCGCATACCGCTTGATGCAAGGTCGCGGCCTGTCCCTTCCAGGATAATGATGCCCCGTTTCGGATTTTGAGCCAGCTTGCACCCCTGCCGGAAAACACGGCCATCTTTAACGGAAACAGCGAGGTCGGCAAGGGTCTTACGCTCGAAAAGCAGATGTTCTCCCACCTCATAGTCTCCGCAACTCAGCCGCTCTACCGTCACTGAAACTGCTTTCATCGCCTTGAATATTTCCAATATGCCGCATCGCGTTTCGCGATCATCAACAACAATGCGAATTGGGGCCTTTCCGGGGTTATTGCCGTGCATATCTCTGAGGATCACATGTACCAGTCAATGATTCGCAACTCATCCACCCTTGAGAACTCCTTCGTGTTATGCGTAACCAGCGTTCCCTGATTCGCCAGAGCCGTGCCGGCAATCAATGTATCCATCGGGCCAATGGGGGTGCCTGCCTTTTCAAGGACTGCCCGAATAATGCCTGCGGACTGCGCTTCTTTCGCGCCCAAAGGTAAAATGGCGATAAGCCCGGTCAGCGTTTCCAGTTGTTGCCGGCGCTTCTCAGGTTCAGTTGATTTGGCCAATCCCACTTCCAGTTCATACAGTACGATGGAGGGGATGGCGATATCTCTTGGAGGATACTGCAACAACTTATTTGCCACGTTGCCCATGCCCTTGAAATAGTAGATTAGTGTATTGGTATCCAGAATATACATCAGAAAAATTCTCGCGTGGCATCATCTCCAGTCGAATGCCGGATTTCTTCCACCGTTGGCAAATCCGGCCACGCGCCAGCCAGTCGGGTGATGGCTTCTGGCCATTCACTCCCGGCTTTTTCGTGGATCACACGCGCTACCCATTTACTTTTTGATACGCCTGCCGCCGTGGCTGCCGCCTTCATTTCAGCTTCGGTCTTATCGTCCAGATAGATTGTCATTTGTCCCATCATACGTCTCCTGAATAATACATATATGTTTAATTATATGTTATGACGCCGTTAAGTGCAATGGGTGCTTGCCGTATTTTGTGTTGGCAGTGGCGAATTACCGATACATCCGTAAGATGCGGCCTATCAAGGGTAGTGGGATATATGAACATTAAAGAACAACTAACATTACTGACGCGCGGCGCGCTGGAGATTCTGCCCAAGGGTAATCTTGAGCAAAAACTGAAGCTGTCGCAAAAAGAAGGGCGTCCGCTCAGGGTGAAGGCCGGTTTTGATCCAACGGCTCCTGATTTGCATCTGGGCCATACCGTGCTGTTGGAAAAGTTGCGGCAGTTTCAGATATGCGGGCATCAGGTGGTGTTTCTGATCGGTGATTTCACCGGCATGATTGGCGACCCGACAGGCAAGAACGAAACTCGCCCGCCACTGACGCATGAAGAAGTGCTGATCAATGCCGAGACCTACAAGGAACAGGTGTTCAAGGTGCTTGATCCGGCGCAGACCGAAGTGCGGTTTAATTCCGAATGGTTGAACCATCTGCAGGCGGCGGATTTGATCCGTATTGCAGCGAAGGCAACCGTGGCGCGCATGCTTGAGCGCGACGACTTTGAAAAGCGTTACAAGAGCGGTCAGCCCATCGCCATCCACGAGTTTCTCTATCCGTTGATTCAGGGTTACGACTCGGTGGCGCTGGATGCCGATGTCGAACTGGGTGGCAACGATCAGAAATTCAATCTACTGATGGGGCGGCAGCTTCAGGAAGCCTATGGAAAATCCCCGCAGGCCATCCTGACGATGCCGCTGCTCGAAGGCCTGGATGGTGTCAACAAGATGTCCAAGTCGCTGAATAACTATGTGGGCGTAGCGGAGGCGGCCAAAGAACAATTCGGCAAACTGATGTCCATTTCTGATAATTTAATGATCAAATATTATGAGTTGTTGACGGATGCTGATCTTATTGAAATCAAATCCATGCATCCGATGGAAGCGAAGAAACATCTGGCGGCAATGATTGTGGATCGTTTCCATGGCAAAGGTACAGGACAAAAGGCCCGCGAAGGCTTTGAGAGCCAGTTCACCAAAAAGGAAGTACCGGATGATGTGCCGGAAACCACTCTGGCAATTGGGGGAGATAGCGGTTTGTGGATTGCCAGAGCGTTGACGCAAGCGGGTTTGACGCAGTCTAATGGTGAAGCAGTGCGCCTTATCAAACAGGGGGCGCTATCCATTGATGGTGAGAAAATCGGCGATAAGGATTATCAACTTCAAATGGGCGGGCCTTATCTCATCAAATTGGGCAAACGCAGGTTTGTGAATTTGACTGTAGCCTGATTTTGATGAGGTCTTTGACCTTTAATTTTTAAGGTATTTCTGATACGCTGGCCTGTGGGAGATGCAGGGGGGGTGCTTGAAACAGGAAGCCAGCAATGCATTAATCAGCCATGGTTTGATTACCAGCGATGATTTGCACGATGCCCAGGAAGCCCGGAAGGCCACCGGGCACTCCACGCTGGTCAATCTGTTGTTGAGCGAGCGCGTCCAGAACAAGGATGGTATCACCAACTTTCTTGCCAGTTTCTTCAAAATACCGATTATTTCTCTCAGTCATATTCAACCCGATTCTCGTCTCATCAAGCAATACCCTATTGATCTGGCACGTAAGCATCTTTGTATTCCCATTGCCTGTAGTGGCGGAAGTGTAGTGGTGGGGATGCTCGATCCGCTCGATCTGGATCGGGTTGATGAACTTGTGAGAATATTTAGCAAGCCGGTTCGACCTGTGTTTATCCGTAAGAATGATTTTTCAGCCCATATTCATGCGGTTTTCCACAATATTGGTACATCAACCAGCCAATTAAAACTTAACGAATTAAGGCAAATGACGGGTGATAATGTGCAGTTAATTGCAAAACTGCTGAGTACATCCATTGTTAAAGCTGTGCATGCTCAGGCTACGGAGCTGTGGTTTAGTCCGGGTGAAGAGAATGCTACAATCAGGTTTTGTTTTGATGGCCGAATGAAAACGGTACATGAGATACCGTTGGATATGCATGCCCGGGTAATTCTGAAGATTCGACAAATGGCAAAGCTCGAGATGGTGGGCAGCAGCAAGCCGCAGAAGGGTAGATGCAAGGTGCGTATGGGAGAGCGTTCGTTCATTCTCAGAATTACAATTGTGCCTGATGCCCATGGCGAGAAGGCGACAATCCGGATTCTGGATACGGGTGTTTTAACGCTACCGCTTGATGAGCTTGGTTTCGACCTTGAAACCTTGCCACACCTTGATCAGGTGATCGCCGGGGACCGGGGGATGATACTGGTGGCAGGGCCGGAAAGGAGCGGGCGCTCCGGGACACTGTATGCCTTTGCCCGTCATGCCATGCAGCAGGACAGAAGTCTCATCACCATTGAAGATCCGGTTGAAATCCGTGTGGATGGCGCGACACAGGTGCAGGTGGATGTTGGAAAGGGACGATCTTTTGCATCCCTGCTGCGGGCAGCGCTACCCCGGAACCCTGATGTTGTCATGGTCAGCGCATTAAACGATGAAGAAACAGCCCGGCTCGCATTTGATGCTGCTCGGGACCAGCACCTTTTCATGGCATCCATACAGGCCGACCGGGCAGTGAAAGTGGTTCGGAATCTGATCCGGCTGGGTGTTGCGGTGGATGATATTGCAGCAACGCTGAAAGTGGTGTCCGCCCAGCGCCTGATACGAAAGTTGTGTCCGCATTGCAAAGCTAAA
The DNA here is from genome assembly GCA_030950745.1 of Mariprofundaceae bacterium. Lineage (GTDB taxonomy): Bacteria > Pseudomonadota > Zetaproteobacteria > Mariprofundales > Mariprofundaceae > JAUZQZ01. The sequence goes on from JAUZQZ010000091.1 coordinate 4,033, forward strand.
GCCATTTTGCATGAGGATACCAGGCATCAGTGGGGGATCGTCGATCATGTGAACTTTTACGCTCCCAAGGGCTGTGAGCAATGTGTGCAAACCGGATTCCACGGATATCTTGTGGTGCATGAGGTGATGCAGGTCGACGAAGAAATTGGTCAGATGGTTATATCCGGTGCGTTGCCGGAGGAGATTGAAACCAGAGCGCGGTACAAGGGTATGCTTACGCTGTTTGAAGCGGGCATGAATCGTGCGATTGAGGGTTCCACAAGTTTTGAAGAAGTGCTTGGCACGTTGCCATGTCCAGAGAATTTCAATCTGGGTAAGCGGCTAAAGTTTGGCCGTGTCATGCACTTGCAGGATCCGAATAAGGCCGTCTCCGAGGATTCGATTGTTGACACATTCCGCAAGGAACGCGAGCAGGCACAGAATGACGCGGTCGCCATTGATGTTTTTGGGGGAGAGCCTGCCGCTGAAGAAGAAAGCAAAGCGGTGGAAAGTAAACCTGTTGATGCTCTGGAAGATACACGTATACCTGAGCCGGCGGAGACAGTCGCGCCTCCTGTAGAAACATCGGCAACTGAACAGGTTCGAGCACCATTGGAAAGCCACAGGGGTGAGCACACCATCCTGCTGGTGGATGACTCACCCACTACGCTTCAGTTTATCAAACACATTCTTACGGTTGGCGGCCAGTTTAGTGTGGAAACAGCGGATTCGGCTGAGGCGGCATGGGACATGCTCCAGGACTGGACGCCGAATCTGGTGATTACCGACTACATGCTGCCGGACATGGATGGCGAAGGTCTGATCGCACGTATTCGTCAAACACCTGAGCTTGCTTCGATCGGGACTATGTTGATGACGGCTAACCGGGAAGAAAAAGAGGCCTTGGGTGGTGGCGCGGATGCCTATATCGGCAAACCGACCGATCCTGAAGTGCTGCTGGCGAAAGCGCAGAGCATCATCAATATCTACATTCGCTTTGCGCCGCAACAGGGGGATGTGCAGAAAGACACAGCACCCGAAGCGGAGCGAATCAGAAAGATTCAGGTCAGTACGGCCCAATTCGAGCAGGCTG
>JAUZQZ010000092.1 GCA_030950745.1 Mariprofundaceae bacterium
CGCGCTGCATTGCGCTATTCAGATAGCAATGGGTTGGACAGATGCACACCTGTATGCGTTCCGGACAAAAACCCGGTATATCGAGATCCCCGATCCGGATAATATGTGGGATGCGGGATGGTCAAACAGGCCAAAGCCGGAGGATTCCGCCAAGGTGCATTTACGCGAGGTGGTAAAACCCGGCGAGAAAACGACTTACGAATACGATTTTGGTGATGGCTGGGAACATACGATCCTGATTGAGAAGGCCATCAAGACCGATGATATTTCCGCGTGCAAAGCTGAATGCCTGAAAGGCAAACGCGCCTGCCCTCCGGAGGATTGTGGCGGCCCATGGGGTTATCAAAACTTGCTTGAGGTGCTGGCCATGCCGGTACATAAGCGTAACGAGAGTGAAAAAGAATTTGCAGAATGGATCGGCGGCGACTGGGATGCCGAAGCATGCAACCTAAGTGACATCAATGATGCGCTAACCGGCTGGAAACCGAATCAAACCAGTTACATGTATAAGGGCATCTGTGGGTAAAGCATCCAACCTCATGCCTCATGCGTCCCGGAGTGTTTTGTGAACCGCACCCAGGCACAAATTGCCCTCTTCGCTTTGCTGGTTGGATTGGATCAGTTGACGAAATGGTGGATTCAACAACCGGATTTTCATCCGTTTGTCGTCATAGACGGCTTCTTCAACATTATCCGGGCGCACAACACCGGCGTGGCCTTTTCCATGTTTGCCAACCTGCCGGATGCATGGCGGGCATACCTGCTGCTCGGCGTAACTATCGGGATTGCATTTGGCGTTCTGTTCTGGTGGTTTCAAGAACGGTCGCACCATGGCCTGACATCCTGGCTGCTGGTTCTGATTCTCGCGGGCGCGACAGGTAATATATGGGATCGCATGCAACACGGCTATGTCGTTGATTTTATTGACTGGTATGTACGTATCAATGGTCAGGAATATCATTGGCCAGCATTCAATGTGGCCGATGCGTGCATTTCCGTCTCGGTTGTCTTGCTACTGATTACCAGTTTCAGCAAAAGATAGATACCGGCACACGTTTTCAAACCCTTACTTCCTCGCAACAGTCTATAATAAATACAGGTCTCCTTAAGAGGAGGTGTATCATGCCCATGGCAAAGGTTATCAAGCAATATCTGGACAAACATGGCGTGAAATATGACGTGATCGAGCATGCGCATACGAGTTCCAGCATGCGCACCGCCGAGGCTGCCGGTATTCCCGGCGATCAACTGGCCAAGAGCGTTGTATTAAAGGACGCAAAAGGCTGTCTGATGGCGGTGCTTCCGGCCACACACCGGCTTGACGTGGAATGCCTGAATGCATGGTTGCACCGCAAGCTTGAACTGATATCTGAAGACCTCCTTTTAAGCCTGTTCACAGACTGCGAACCTGGTGCAATCCCACCCGTTGGCTCAGCTTATGGTGTAAGTACTGCCATTGATGAAGCGCTGGATCGGCAATCCGACATCTATTTTGAAGCAGGTGACCATCGTGAACTGATTCATGTTAACGGAGCTCAATTTGCAACCATTGAAGCGCATGCCAAACACGGCTGTTTCAGCCATCATGTCTGATACGTAATTGCAAGCGGGGGCATTCCCTCCGCTTACCCGGCAAGAACCTCAGCAAACATAATTTGAACCGGCTATGATAGCGTATATGGATATTGGCTTTCATTGGAAATGGTGTTGCAAATGGTTTATGGTATTAGTGGCATTTCTTATATCCCCTGCGGCCCATGCCGCTTCACCGGTGCTGCAGCTCGATATCAAGGGTGCTATTGGCCCGGCAGTATCCAACTATGTGGAACACGGACTGGAACAGGCAAAGCAAATGCAGGCTCAACTGGTCATTCTGCGCATGGATACACCGGGCGGGCTTGATCAATCTATGCGCTCGATCATTCAGGCTATTCTTGCCTCACCCGTGCCTGTCGCCACCTTCGTAGCGCCTTCCGGCTCTCGCGCAGCCAGTGCCGGCACCTACATCCTTTATGCCTCACATATCGCGGCCATGGCACCGGGCACCAATCTGGGAGCGGCCACGCCCGTGCAAATTAGTGGGATCGGGGGCGGCCCGTCCAGTCCCTCGCCACCCCTCACGCCTCCCAAGCTGCCGGAAAAACTGGACAAGAATGCGAAACCTGCACAAGAACAAAAGGCAGCACCACCGAATGACAGCAGCATGCACCGGAAAATGGTGAATGATGCCGCGGCATACATCCGCAGTCTGGCGCAGATGCGCGGGCGCAACGCCGACTGGGCCGAGAAGGCAGTGCGTCAGGCCGCATCTCTGAGCGCGACGCAGGCGCTTGAAAAACAGGTGATCGACCTGATGGCCACGAACGCTGCCGACCTGTTAGGCAAGCTCGATGGAAAGACCATTAAAACCGTCAGCGGAGAACACACCCTGCACACCGTTGGTATTACTATCGAAAAGCTGGAGCCAAGCTGGCCCAACCGAATGCTGTCCATCATCACCGACCCCAATGTTGCCTATATCCTGATGTTGCTCGGCGTCTACGGCCTGTTCTTTGAACTGGCCAATCCGGGATTTGTATTGCCTGGCGTGATTGGTGGTATTTGCCTGTTGCTGGCGTTGTTTGCCTTTCAGGTGTTACCGGTCAACTTCGCCGGACTGGCGCTGATTGGGCTCGGCATCGCATTCATGATTGCCGAAGTCTTCATGCCGAGTTTCGGCGCACTGGGCTTAGGCGGCGTGATCGCCTTTATCATCGGCTCTATCATGCTCATGGATACGGGCGTTCCGGGTTTTGCATTATCGCTGGCCCTCATCATCGGCGTTGCACTGACATCGGCGGCATTCTTCATTCTTATTGCCAGTATGGCGCTCAAGGCCAGACGCAGGCCGGTGGTATCCGGAAGTGAGGAAATGGTCAGTGCTCTCGGTGAAGCGGTGGAAGATTTCGATACGCAGGGCAACATCCATATCCATGGCGAAATATGGCAGGCAACAGCCAATACCCCAATCAAAAAGGGCCAAACGGTTCGGGTCACCGGTATGGATGGCCTTGTTCTTTCCGTTGGACCCGTTAATACTAAGGAGGATACATCATGATTCCCACTTTTATTGTTCTTGCATTTGTTCTGGCGGTCGTACTCAGCGCCTTGCGCGTGCTGCGCGAGTATCAGCGCGGCGTCGTTTTTCAGCTTGGCCGATTCTGGAAGGTCAAGGGGCCGGGCCTGGTTCTGGTCATTCCCGTGATTCAACAGATGGTGCGCGTGGACTTGCGCACGCTGGTGTTCGACGTACCATCACAGGATGTGATTAGCCGGGATAACGTATCCATCAAGGTCAACGCCGTCATTTATTTCCGTGTCATTGATCCACAAAAAGCCATCATTAATGTCGAGGATTTCTTCGCGGCCACCAGTCAACTGGCGCAGACCACGCTTCGCAGCGTGCTCGGCCAGCATGAACTGGATGAAATGCTGACCAGCCGGGATAAACTGAATGCGGATATCCAGAACATTCTCGATGCCCAGACCGATGCATGGGGCATCAAGGTGGCCAATGTGGAAATCAAGCATATTGATCTGGATGAAAGTATGATTCGCGCCATCGCCAAACAGGCCGAGGCCGAACGGGAACGGCGCGCCAAGATCATTCATGCCGAAGGCGAAATGCAGGCGGCAGACAAACTGGTCGAGGCAGCCAGGAAACTGGCGGCGCAACCCCAGGCAATCCAGCTCAGATATTTACAGACACTGGTGGAGGTTGCCGGCGATAAATCCTCAACCATCGTCTTCCCGTTACCCATAGATCTGATCAAGCCTCTTCTAGGGAAAGAGTAATAAACCTCACCTAATGGACCCCTCATGCCAACCATTGAAAAGCAGATGCTTGTCAAAGCCACTCCCGAGACTGTCTTTGACCTGGTCACGCGGGTAGAGGAGTTCCCTTCTCATGTCTCTCTGCTCAGGGAGGTAACACTGACCGGGCCGAAAACCTACCACTGGAGCATCGTGGTGGCCGGCATTGAATTATCCTGGGACGGAATTGTGACCAGGCGCGAACGGCCCCACCGATTTGCATGGAAATCATTGAGCGGCCAACCAAATTCCGGTGCTTACGAACTGGAACCCACCGGGAACGGCACTCTGGTGCGCTTCAGAATGGAGTACCGCTTTCAAAATACATGGCTTGAATGGCTGCTTACACCCGTGCTGGAACCTCTGATGAACCGGGCGGCAGAGGAAGCCATTGCCTATGTAAAGATGCATCTTGAAAAGACGGAGCATCCCGATGGGGGCCAGCCGGTCTGATTTCGCGGGTTTATCATTTGCTCTGCCGGGAGCACGCTCCTATCCTTGCCCGGTTCTTTTTACCCTGCACCATTCATGGATGGTGCAGGGTCACATAACCGAATGACAGGAGAGGCCGGTGAAAAACAGTTTTGACACCCGTAGTACGCTTGAAATCGACGGCAAGACCTACACCTACTACAGGCTGGATGCTGCAGGCGATGTGGCCCGGTTACCCTATTCAATGAAAATTCTGCTTGAGAATCTGCTGCGCCGTGAGGATGGCGAAGTGGTCAAACGCAGTGATATTGAAGCCATTGTCAACTGGGATGCCGCGGCAGAACCATCCAAAGAAATCGCCTACATGCCGGCGCGTGTGCTGATGCAGGATTTCACCGGAGTACCCGCCATCGTCGATCTGGCAGCCATGCGCGATGCTATCGTAAAACTGGGGGGCAATGCGGATCAGATCAATCCGCTGGCCCCTGCCGAACTGGTCATCGACCACTCCGTACAGGTGGATGCCTTTGGCTCGGATGAAGCGCTGGCTAAAAATTCCGAGATTGAGTTCTCCCGCAACAAAGAGCGTTACAACTTCCTCAAGTGGGGCCAGGAGGCCTTCGATAATTTCAAGGTGGTGCCACCGGATACCGGTATTGTACATCAGGTAAATCTGGAGCATCTGGCCCGCACGGTATTCGTGGATGATGACGGCGTGGCCTACCCGGATACGCTGGTCGGCACCGACTCGCATACAACGATGGTCAACGGCCTCGGCGTGCTGGGCTGGGGCGTTGGCGGCATCGAGGCGGAAGCCGCCATGCTCGGCCAGCCGATTTCCATGCTGATTCCGAAGGTGGTCGGCCTCGAGCTGGCAGGTCAGCTACCGGAAGGCGCTACGGCTACGGACCTTGTGTTAATGATCGTAGAAATGCTCAGGAAACATGGTGTCGTCGGCAAGTTTGTCGAGTTTTACGGCAGTGGGCTGGATCATCTGCCGCTGGCCGATCGCGCCACCATCGCCAACATGGCCCCCGAATACGGTGCCACCTGCGGTATCTTTCCGATCGATGACGAAACCCTGAGCTATCTGCGCCTGTCCGGCCGTTCCGAAGAGCAGATCGTACTGGTCGAGGCCTATGCGAAAGCACAGGGCCTTTATCGTACACGTGGCCGTGATGGCTCCATTGCCGATTACAGTGAAACACTGAGCCTCGACATGTCCACCGTTGAGCCATCGCTGGCCGGCCCGAAGCGTCCGCAGGACCGGGTTCCACTGAAAAAAGCCAAAGCCATGTTTTATAAGGCGTTGAAGGAAGAGCCCAATCCGGATGCTTCGGCCATAGCCATGACCATTAACGATGAGGAAGCTGATGTCGGCAATGGTACTGTCGTTATTGCCGCCATCACCTCGTGCACCAACACGTCAAACCCCTCTGTGATGCTGGGTGCGGGACTGGTGGCCAGAAAAGCCGTGAAATTGGGCCTGAAAGTAAAACCGTGGGTTAAAACATCACTCGGCCCGGGCTCGTTGGTGGTTACCGAATACCTGGAAGCCGCCGGTCTGATGGAACCATTGAAGCAGATGGGCTTCTATGTCGTTGGCTATGGCTGCACTACCTGCATTGGTAATTCCGGCCCGTTGCCGGAGCCGGTTTCCGAAGCTATTGCCAAAGGCAACCTGTCCGTCTGCTCGGTACTATCCGGTAACCGCAATTTTGAAGGACGCATCCATGGAGAGGTGCGTATGAACTACCTCGCTTCCCCTCCGCTTGTTGTGGCCTATGCCATCGCCGGCCGCATGGATATTGACCTGTACAACGAACCCGTCGGACTGGGCCATGACGGCCCTGTATTCCTGAAAGATATCTGGCCAACGCAAGCCGATATTGCCGAAGCCATGAGCAATGTCACAAGCAAGCAGTTCACGGATTCGTATGCGAATATATTTGCCGGTGATAAAAACTGGCAGGCGTTGGCCGCTCCCACAGGCGACCGCTTTGCATGGGATAACACCTCCACCTACATTCAGAATCCACCATATTTTTCGGGTATGAGCAAAGAGGCCGGTAAGATCGGGGATATCGAAGGAGCGCACGTGCTGGCACTGCTTGGCGATTCAGTAACCACCGATCACATCTCACCGGCTGGCGCCATCAAGGCCGATTCCCCGGCCGGCCGGTATCTCATCAAACACGGTGTGGAACCGGAGGATTTCAATTCCTACGGCTCGCGGCGCGGCAATCATGAAGTGATGATGCGCGGCACTTTCGCCAACATCCGCCTGCGCAATCAGTTGGCGCCGGGCACCGAAGGCGGCGTCACTGTTCATCTGCCTGATGGCGAGCAGATGAGTATTTTTGAT
>JAUZQZ010000093.1 GCA_030950745.1 Mariprofundaceae bacterium
GAGTTCTGGGGACACAATACTTAATTATTTGTAGAAACAGGGTTAGGTCTATCATTGATGCATTCTGCCTGAACCTGGTGGCTCTTCCCTTTTTCCGTCATCGAGACTTTTACCCTTAAAAGAAACGCCGTCAAGGAAGATTATATGGTTAACGAATGTCCAAATTTGGCGGGCGAATGCCAATCCAGATGGTGTGCCGATTGCCGCGTTGAGAGGCGTGGGCCCGCACGCGGCGCTGTTCCACGTCAAAACCGACCTTCATCATACGCTGGATAAACGCCGTATCCGGGGTGGCGGACCAAACCGTCAGGACACCCCCGGGTTTAAGTGCATCATAGGCATTATTTAGCCCGCGAAAGCCGTATAGCGCATCATTGTCTTCTCGGGCGAAGGCCTCCGGGCCATTATCCACATCCAGCATGATGGCATCGAAGGTGTTTTCATGCTCATGCATGACCTTGCCAACATCCTGCTCCACAACCAAAACACGCTCATCATCGAGGGGAAATCCCGCAAGCGCGCCCAGATGCTCGCGGTTCCAGCGCACAACTGCGGGTACGAGTTCCGCCACCATCACCCTTGCCGCAGGGCAGGCATGGGACAGGGCTGCGCGCAACGTAAAGCCCATGCCGAGGCCACCGACCAGCAAGTGTGGAGATTTCACTCCGGCAAGATGTTCACAGGCCAGCTCCGCCAGCACGTCCTCGGAGTTGTGCAGGCGGCTGTTCATCAGTTCGCCACATTTATCTACACGAATCGAGAATTCATGATCGCGCTGGTAAAGGCGAAGCGTTGCGCCGTGCTCGAAGGAGGTGTCGATCAGCTTAAATGGGGTCACAGGTGCGCAGCAACGAGAAAGTGCGTCCGGTCTAGCATTGATGCATTCTGCCTGAAACCGACGGCGCTTCCCTCTTTCCTTCACCGAGACTTTTACCTTTGAAAGAAACGACTTCAGGGAAGATTATCTTTTTGGCCAATCTGATCATCCACTTCACCTGCATCGTTACTTTGTGCCATTCCATGTGGCCAATCTCAAGCATCGTCGGTAGCTGAATATCTCTGTTGCAAACGGCGGTCATTCAGCCATGACTCCAGTTTTCCCAGACATTCATGATCTTCCGTTAATTTGCGACAGAAGGCTTCAAGCTCCGGGTGCATCAGGCACAGGGCTGCAACATCATGCATGTCCTGCTGACCGGCTGCGATACACTTGCTGGTGATAAAACTATTGATATCCGCAATGCGAAGGCCCGCTTTTATTTCAACCGAACTGCGGGTAACACCTGTTTCCGAGGCCGGAAGAACCTGAAATTCGATGCCTTCAAACAGGCCGTGTACAACCCAACTCAGATCGCCCGGTTCATTGCTTCGGCGGACAGCAGCTTCAATGCCCGCATCATTCAACCGCTTTACAATCGTTTCAGCATCCAGATCGGCTGCAATATCTACATCTCTGGTGAATCGTTCCACGCCATAAAGTGCTCCGCAGATGCCGCCGATCAGCACACCTTCCGGATCAAGAATATCCAGAAGCCCGTGAGCCGCTTCACTGAGTTGCATTGATCTCCGCCTTGAATGCAAACATCTCATCCAGCCACTGCAAACGCTGCCAGGCAATGCTCTCAACCATTGAAACCCGGCGGCCGTTGCAAACATCAGGCCGAATATGCAACAGTCCGGCACCCGCCAGTTCCTTCACGTGATCAAATACTCGCCGGTAATTGCGGCCCGTATGCGCGGCCAACTGATAAATCGACAGTGGCGGATATTTTTCAATCTCGGCCAGCAATTCACTCTTTCTTCGTGTCATTTTTGTCATATATGCCATATTGACAGATTTTGGTGTAGAATTCAACCCTTATTGAATCCACAAGGCTCGCATTTTCAGCCGCTATGGAACGCAGGGCTACAGATGACAAGCAGAGCTATTTGAATGCGCCGCGCAATTCGTCGAGAAAGTTCTTGCCCGCATCTTTCACCGAAACAGCCTCTCGCGCGCTGACTACAGCTTCTGTTTCTTTGGAGACCGCACCTTCCCGTACCGGCTGAATTATCAGTGTTTCCCCATCTGTTGTAATCTCCAGTTCCGTATCCCGATCAATTCCAAGCAGTTTCAGGATGGGCCGATCAATAATCAGCCCAAGGCTATTCCCAATGGGTGTAAGATTTTTAATCATATTTTCCTCCTGTTGGTCTAACGTTATAACATTGGTATAATTACGTCAAATAACGAGAAGCACAGCCATTAGTTCCTGCTTATGCTCGGGAAAGAAATGCCCTGCCCCCTTGATGGTATGCAAATGCGCATTCGGCAACATCTTTACGGTAGCCGCCACAGCCACATACGGGACAATCTCGCTCTGTGCCTGAAACAACAGTGATGGGCCGCGATTCACCCTGCATGAAGGAAAAACCCCAGTGATTGACGGCGGGTGCCACGGCAAACATGCGTTCCACCCGCGCATCCCTTCGAGCCGCTTGCAATCCCGCATAGCAACCAAAGGAAAAACCGGCCAGCCACAGGGGTGCATCCGAATGTCTGGCATGCAGCCAATCCAGCGCGGCTGCAGCATCATCTGCCTCCCCCCGACCTTCGTCCCAGGAGCCTTCACTCTGCTCCACACCCCTGAAGTTGAATCTAAGAATACTACAGCCCCTTTCCTCAAAGGCGCGCGCCATCCAGTAGACCACCTTGTTGCGCATGGTTCCACCATATTGCGGATGAGGATGGCAGATGACAACAGCAGGTGCATGCTCATCGCCCTCCCGGTGCAAACATTGAATGTTTCCGGCAGGTCCGGGTATGAAAAGCCTTTGATGTTGCATCAACGGTTGAAAATGGAAGCGTAACGCTCCGGACGGAATCCCACCTCGATGTTGCTACCGAATTCCAACCAACGGAAGGCTTTTTTCATGGTATCACAATTTCTGATGCCGAAGAGTTCAGATGCCGTGGCCAATCATCCGCTCAGGCCAAGAACATTTTCCATGCCATACCATCCGGCACGTTGATCCATTAGCCAGCGTGCAGCGCGCATGGCGCCTTTGGCAAATACCATGCGATCAGCGGCAATATGCCCAATTTCGATGCGTTCCTCATCAGATACGAACATTGCCTTGTGCTCGCCAACCAGATTTCCGGCGCGCACGACAGAGAAGCCGATGCTTCCGGTCTCCCGTTCACCGGTGTTGCCTTCGCGTGAGAACACCGCAACTTTATCAAAGTCCACGCCACGCCCCCATGCAAGGGTTCGTCCCATCGCCAGCGCAGTACCGGATGGCGCATCCACCTTGTGTTTGTGGTGGGCTTCAAAGATTTCCGCATCATATTCCGGGCCCAGAACCTGTGCTGCCTGCCGGATTAATTGCAGCGCCAGATTGACCCCTACTGAATAATTGGCCGCCATGACCGTCGGGCATTCAAGCAGCGTATTTCGAAGATCCTGCAACTGTTTGACTGAAAGCCCCGTAGTGCCAATCACCATGCGCATACTGCGCTTTGCCACAAATTCGGCGTGCTCCATCAATGCCTCCGGTGCAGTAAAATCAATCAGCACATCGGCTTGTGGAAGTGTGGCAACATCATCGGCAAGTGTAATCCCCAGCGCGCCGATACCTGCCACCTTGCCAGCATCACCGCCAACAAAGCCCGACCCCGGACGTTCGGTCGCCCCCACAAGCTCCGCATCTTCGGATTCGGCGACGGCACGCACCAGCATGCGCCCCATCCGGCCGGAAGCTCCTGTTACAATGACTTGCATCATGACTTAACCTCTCCCGCCAAATCGTCCCAGAATTGCTTGGCCTTATCCAGAAAAGATGCACACTCGGGATAAACGTCATCCCCCGTCTCCGTGGCAAACTCCCGCAACAAATGTTCCTGCTTTTTGCTCAATTTCCTGGGCACGGCAACATGTACGTGCACATACAGATCACCGGTCTGGTTCACACGGATATCCGGTACGCCCTTGCCACGCAACCGGAACACCTTACCGCTTTCAGTACCCGCTGGAATCCGGATTTTCACACGACCGCTTAAAGTCGGGGCATCCACCTCCGAACCCAGCGATGCCTGCGGAAAGGTAATCGGCATATTACAGTGCAAATCCGCACCATCGCGCTCGAAGATCGTATGCTTTTGAATCCGGATAACAATATACAAATCTCCTGTCGGGGCGCCTTGCATGCCCGCTTCCCCTTCGCCGCCAACACGCACCTGTGCACCGTCATAAACTCCCGGCGGAATACGAACCTTCAGTGTTTTGGTTTTGCGTATACGCCCCGCTCCACCACACTCGACACAGGGAGAATCAATCCTGGTCCCCTGCCCCTGACATTCCGGGCAAGTACGCCGGACGGCAAAAAAGCCCTGTTGCATCTGTACCTGTCCATGACCACCGCAAGTACGGCAAGGTACGGGATGAGTGCCCGGACGCGCTCCGCTTCCATGGCAGGTTTCACAGGCGGCATGCCTGGGAATATTCAGTTCCACCTCGCGGCCATGGGCCGCATCTTCCAGGCTCATATCCAGTTGATAACGTAAATCCGCGCCACGGCTGGCACGACCGCCACCACCGCCGCCAAAACCAAAGATATCGCCAAACACATCACCGAACACATCGCCGAAATCATGAAATGCCTGTGATTCCTGGAAGCCGCCACGTGCCCAGAAATCTTGCATCTGGTCATCGACGCCGGCATGTCCGTATTGGTCGTAGCGGGCGCGCTTGTCCGTATCGGACAACACCTCATAGGCTTCAGTGGTTTCACGGAATTTTTCGGATGCCGCATCATCATCCTTGTTCCTGTCCGGATGATATTTCATGGCCAGTTTGCGATAGGCTCGTTTGATTGCATTGATGTCCGCGCCCTTCTCTACTCCGAGAATTTCATAATAATCGCGTTTTGTCGGCACCCTGTCTCCTTTCCCTATCGTTTACTTCGCTACAGATATAAAGCCAACAGCCCCCGTACTACGAAACCTCAAAATAAAGGTCGCGCAGTACGGAGGCTGAAAGCCTTCTGTTGGCTTATTTTTTGTCGTCTACTACCTCGGCGTCAACGACCTCGGCATCCTCAGCCTTGTTGGCAGAATCATCCGCACCACCCGGCGTATCGCCACCTTCCGGTGTGGCGGAAGCCTCGGCCTGCATCTGCTTGTAAATCTCTTCACCAAGCTTCTGTGACTTCTGCGCCAGATCTTCCTCGGCCTTCTTGATGGCCTCGCTATCGCCGCCTTCCAGCGCCTTCTTCAATTCGGCCAGCGCATCCTCAATGGATTTACGGGTGTCCGCATCCACCTTATCGCCATGTTCTTTCAGTGATTTCTCGGTGGAATACACCAGCGCGTCGGCACGATTGCGGGTCTCGATGGTCTCTCTCTGTTGCTTGTCCTCTTCGGCATGCGCCTCGGCATCTTTCTTCATCTTCTCAATCTCGTCCTCGGACAAACCGGAGCCGGACTCAATACGAATGGATGTTTCCTTACCTGTTCCCTTGTCCTTGGCATGCACATGAATGATACCATTAGCATCAATATCGAAGGTCACCTCAACCTGCGGCATACCGCGCGGGGCCGGGGCAATGCCTTCCAGATTGAACAGCCCCAGCTGCTTATTGGCCGAAAAAATATCACGCTCGCCCTGCGCCACCTTAATCGTGACTGCTGTCTGGTTATCGGCAGCCGTAGTGTAGGTCTGGCTCTTCTTGGTCGGAATCGTCGTATTCTTCTCGATGATCTTGTTGAAGATGCCTCCTTCCACCTCAATCCCCAGCGACAACGGCGTCACATCCAGCAACAGAACATCGGTCACATCACCGGTCAGCACCGCGCCCTGAATGGCTGCGCCAATCGCCACGACCTCATCCGGATTCACGCCCTTGTGCGGCTCACGGCCAAAGAATTCAGCCACTTTTTGCTGCACCAGCGGCATACGTGTCTGGCCGCCCACCAATACCACTTCATGAATGTCCGCAGCCTTCACGCTCGCATCCTTCAATGCCTGCTTGCACGGTGCGATGGTGCGATCGACCAGATCGGACACCATATTCTCAAATTTGGCACGCGTCAGCTTGATCAACAGATGCTTGGGGCCGGAAGCATCAGCCGTAATAAACGGCAAATTAACCTCAGTCTGCTGCCCACTGGACAACTCAATCTTGGCTTTCTCGGCTGCCTCTTTCAGGCGCTGCAACGCCAGCTTGTCGGTCATCAGATCAACGCCGTGCTCCTTTTTGAACTCATCAGCCAGATACTGGATAATACGCTGATCGAAATCCTCGCCGCCGAGGAAAGTGTCGCCATTGGTCGCTTTCACCTCGAACACACCATCGCCAATTTCCAGAATGGAAACATCGAATGTGCCGCCACCCAGATCGTAAACTGCAATCAGATGATTCTCCTCGGTCTTGTCCAGACCGTAGGCCAATGCCGCCGCTGTCGGCTCGTTGATGATACGCTGCACATTCAGGCCGGCAATCGCACCGGCATCCTTGGTCGCCTGACGCTGTGAATCGTTGAAATAAGCAGGCACGGTAATCACCGCATCCGTTACTTTCTCACCCAGATAATCTTCAGCGGACTGTTTCATTTTCTGTAATGTGATGGCGGAAATTTCCTGCGGACTCATCTTCTTGCCATCGGCCTCGATCCATGCATCGCCATTATCGGCAGCCACCACGGGGTAGGACACCAAAGACTTGTGGTGTTCCGTTTCCTTTGCATCCGCCTTGCGCCCGATCAGGCGTTTGACGGCATAAAATGTCTTGTCCGGATTGGTCACCATCTGGCGCTTGGCCGGAGCACCGACCAGACGCTCATCGTCCTTGGTGAATGCCACAACCGACGGCGTAGTATTATCGCCCTCGCTGTTGGGGATGACCTTGGCCTTGTCTCCCTCCATCACGGCAACGCATGAGTTTGTGGTACCCAGATCAATACCGATTACTTTTGCCATTTTCTTTTCTCCATTTATTCCAGAATCAAAATTCTTTCAGACTTTATGGGCCTTTCAAACTTTATGGGGGTGTTCCGAAGTTATTTCAACCCCTGCCGCTTAACCCGAGAGCCAATCACAAAACTCCGGGGAAATGAGTGATAATGACCTCTTGAGTTACTTCTGGCCTTCATCCTTGGCAGGACCGCCGGACACGAGCACCTTTGCCGGGCGTATCAACCGTCCATGCAATGTGTATCCGGCTACATGCTGACCAATCACCGTTCCTTCCGGTTCGTCCGAAGGCATTTGCGACAATGCTTCATGCCGGTGCGGATCAAAGGCTTCTCCCACGGCATCAATCCGTTCTACCTCAAACTTCTTCATCATCCCGTGCCAACTGTCCAGCGTCAGCTTTACACCTTCCCGTAACCCCGCTTCATTACCCTGCTCGACATCCAGCGCACGCTCCAGATTGTCCACCACGTCGAGCAGCGCCGTGGCAAATTTCTCAACACCAAACTTATGCGCATCCGCAACATCCCGCTGGCTTCGCTTGCGTAAATTATCCATTTCCGCATGCGCACGCAGCAGTTTGTCTTCCAGTTCGGCAATTTCATCCTGTGCGACCTGCAATACATCAATCGCGTCTTCCTCCGGAGTTTGCTCCCCGGCGTCGGGCTTGCCCGCCGCCGCCGGTTGTTTTACCTCACCGGTTTCTGCCTGTATCTGTTCCTGTTTTTTCTGCTTTGTTGTGTTGCTCAATTCATATCTCCCAATATTCGACTCACCCATTTGGCCGTACAGTCCACAATAGGTACGATTCGTTCATAGTGCATACGTTTCGGTCCAATCACACCCAATGTGCCTACCGCATTCATGGGTCCTTCATAACGCGAGAGCACCACCGAAACCTGCTCCATATCCACCAGCGCATGCTCGCTGCCGATGAACACTTTTACACCGCGTTCTTCACGCTCAACCTGCTCCACCAGATGCAACAACTGTTCTTTTTCCTCGAACGTTGCGAGCAACGAACGAACTGTATCAATCACACCAAATTCCGGTATCTCAAGCAGTTGCCGCTGCCCGCTGACGAACATATCGTCCTGACGTTTTGTAGGATCCTCCGTCCAGCGTTTCAAGTCTTCCAACAGTCTCCCGATATGCATCCGGTCCGATTCCATTTCATGTCGTAAACGCCGCCGGGCCTCGGTTAGATTGCAATCGCATAGCAGGTCATTTAACCGTATTGAGATTCGACGTAATTCAGCCTCGCCGATTTTTTCGGGTCGGTGAATCAGACGATTTTGAACCTCACCTGAATCCGTAATAATGACTGCCAGAAGCCGTTCGGAGCTGACCGGTACCAGTTCCAGTTTATGAATTTGATGAATGGTCTGCTCATGCACCCACACCAGTCCGGCAAAATGTGTCAAATTTGCCAATTCATCGGTCGCTCGCTTTAGCAGGCGTTGTTGTCCTTCGGCATGGTTCAAATGCCCTGAAACGGCCTCTTCCATAGCCTGCTGCATATCGGCATCCATGACCATCAGCGTATCCACAAAATAACGCAGCCCTGTATCGGTGGGAACCCGCCCCGCCGAAGTGTGTGGTGAACACAGTAAACCATGCTTCTCAAGATCAGCCATAACATTGCGAATGGATGCAGGACTTAAATCCAGACCACTCTGCTCCGCAACTGTACGCGATCCCACAGGCTGACCCGTATCCAGATAAGCCCGGACGACGTCACCCAGAATCTGTTCGTATCGTTCTTTCATGCCTGATGTCCTGTCCCATAAATATGTTGCTCCTCGGATTCCGGCCCATGGACCAGGCTCCCCTCAAGCAAGGCTGGACACTGAATATATTTCTGTCTGATATGCATAAGCTGATTGCTGGCACTATAGCGCTAGCCATACCATTGACAACGTCATCGAAAGGTTTTGACATCCTGATGCTGGGGCTTATAATCCGCCGCCTCTTGAAAAACGGCCTATAACGTGGCCCCAATAATGGAGTAATATGCATGCGTACATGGACCTATCGTCCCGGCAGTGTTGAACGCGAATGGTATGTCATTGATGCCAAGGATCTTATCCTTGGCCGTCTGGCAACCAGAGTCGCCAGCATTCTTCGTGGCAAACACCGCCCGCAATACACGCCTCACGCCGATTGTGGTGATCATGTCATCATTATTAATGCAGAGAAAATTCGTGTGACAGGCCGCAAGGAAGCACAGAAAAACTACTACAGACACAGCCAGTACCCGGGTGGTTTGAAAACTATTACGCTGGAAAAGCAGCGCGAAAAATATCCAGAGCGCATCATTGAGGCCGCTGTCAAGGGTATGTTGCCAAAAAATTCTCTGGGCAGGAAAATAATCAGGAAAATGAACGTTTATGCAGGCGACCAGCACCCGCATATGGCACAGCAACCTAAAACCCTGAGTCTGGACTAAGCGAGGAATAAGCAGATGGCAGAATCCATGTATCGTGGCACAGGACGCCGTAAAAGCAGCGTGGCGCGCGTTATTATTCAACCCGGAAGTGGTAAAATTGAGGTTAATGGCCGTGACGTCAGCAACTATTTCCCGGTAGAAATCGTCCGTCAGCATGCGCTTTCACCGCTAATGTTAACCCAGTTATCCGGACGCATGGATGTGCGCGTCAAGGTGCATGGTGGTGGCATTAGCGGTCAGGCAGGCGCAGTTCGCCATGGCTTGGCACGCGCACTTATTTTGTATGACGTAGGTCTGCGTCCGCAGGTGAAAGAGGCAGGCATGCTCACACGCGATGCGCGTAAGGTGGAACGCAAGAAATACGGCCTGCATAAGGCAAGAAAGGCGCCGCAATTCTCCAAGCGCTAATTCCATCGTTCATCTATTCAAGGGAAGGCTTCGGCCTTCCCTTTTTTATTGCCATCCGTGTGGGTTCTGCATGTGACTTTATTGATGAAGGTATTAGCCTGCATTATTCATGAATCGCCGTGATGATTGTGCCGGGCCTTTGTTCGCAACGGACAGCGTGGCCCCGAAGCGGCCATTCCGAGGAAGGAGGCCGTAGCCATGCATACGGACGACCGATCAGGTGAATTGCGCTTGCGCAAGAGGGTATCCCCTGGGGGACGAGGGATTCGTTGCGGGCAAAGGAACAAGCAAGCGCGCGGCAGCATTTGTGAATAATGCAGGTTAGGGCCTGTTCACATAAAATCCAAGCGTAGCGCTGCTACCCGAAATGAGGCCAGGCAAGGCGTGAGGAAAGAAGTTTGGTAAGTCCAAATGAACAACGAACAGCGCCGCATGGCCTCATTTCGGGTGCAGCCCTGCGGGATGGGCCCTTTTTGGCCTCTCCGACGTTATTTCTCGCTGATGTGCATTCAGCACATTACGCTCAAAATGCCTTGCAGCGCCCCAAAAATAACCGCGTCGCTATGCTTGGATTTTATGTGAACAGGCCCTAGTATGGCCACATGATGACTATTCCTGTCGCAATTCTGGGTGCCACCGGTTATGCCGGAGGAGAACTAATTCGGCTTATCGAAAACCATCCATATTTTTCCATTGGCCATCTCGCCGCCCATTCACAGGCGGGAAAGAGGGTGTCCGATGTGTTACCCGGTATCAGTGGCCTGACAGCCGGAATGATACTGGCCACCTCCGATGCTCCACTTCCGGATGATGTGCAGCTTGTATTTACGGCACTACCGCATGGTGCTGCGGCGCAAAGTGTAAAGACAGTGCTGGATAATGATAAAAAAGTGGTCGATCTCTCCGCTGATTTCCGGCACAAAAATCTGGAAACGTATAAATCAGCTTATACAATTGATCATCCATATCCGGAGCTGTTGACGGAAGCCGTGTTTGGTCTCACTGAATTCTCCAGGGCTGACGTGTCAAAAACACGACTGGTAGCCAACCCGGGCTGTTATCCAACCTCCACGCTGCTACCGCTGGTACCACTGCTTAAAGCTGGCGTTCTCAATACTGACCGTATCATTGTAGACTCCAAATCCGGCACATCCGGTGCAGGCAGAAGTGCAAAGACAGATCTGCTGTATTGCGAGGTCAACGAAGGCGTGCATGCCTATGGCTTGCCAAAACATCGGCATGCATGGGAAATGGATGAATGGGCCAAAGGTTTTTCAGGGCAGGAAATTTCGGTGCAGTTCGTACCGCATATTTTACCCATGACCCGGGGGATGCTCACCACGCTGCATCTTTCCGGTCAAAATCCGGAAGGCTGGCACGCCATACTTGTAGAAACATTTAAGGATGAACTCTTTGTGAAAATATTACCGGAAGGTATGCTCCCCTCAACCAAGGCTGTGAATGGCAGTAACCGCTGCGATATCGGGCTGGTAGTCACCGGAACCGACACCTGTGTTGTAGTCAGTTGCCTGGACAATCTGATCAAGGGCGCGGCCGGACAAGCTGTTCAGAACGCTAATCTCATGTTCAGATGGGAAGAGTCTCTGGGTCTGTCTGCCACTGCACTCTGGCCCTAGTCCAGGCCAGTTTTTCGTCTGAAATATTAAATTATGGCTTCATTGCGGCAACTCATTGGAATACTACGTCGGCCTTTTCAGATCATGGTTCTGGAACCCTACGGAGGAAAATCCGTACGACGTTTCAATATAAGCATTGGTCGTATTTTTCTCATAATATTGATTCTGGTGCTGGGAAGCAGTGTTGTGACCTGGTTCTATGTACCACATAATGTTTCCTCTCTCCCTTCCCGTTATTACCAACTGCAACAATCAAACCATGATACAAGTGCGAAACTGGCCGAGTCCGAAGGTGAATTAAGCCTCAGGAATGCACAAATTAATGCACTCAAAGCAGAACTGAAAAAAGCAGAGCAACATACCGATACCCTGACGCAACGCATACGTGTCTATGAAAGCATTCTGGAGGCACGTAAATCCGGCGGAATCCGTATTCTCCGAGCCAAGGCCCGCTGGAGCAATCCGGCACTCATTACCTATGATATTGTCGTTGTAAAAAGTGGAAATTATCCTCGCAGAGTATCTGGAAGTTTACGTCTTGTCGCGCGCAGT
Source organism: Mariprofundaceae bacterium (assembly GCA_030950745.1). Classification (GTDB taxonomy): domain Bacteria; phylum Pseudomonadota; class Zetaproteobacteria; order Mariprofundales; family Mariprofundaceae; genus JAUZQZ01. The sequence goes on from JAUZQZ010000093.1 coordinate 11,997, forward strand.
AGTGATGGGAAAGAGTCAATTCTGCATCTTGGAAAGGATGCGCCGGAGTTGCCTTACCATATGGAAACTCATACCTTCCTGCATGGAAGCTATGCATGGAATCAGGATTGGCGGCCCGACCATCTTCTGATCATCCACCTGAACCGTCAGGGGAAAGTGCGCGAGCAAACCGAAATTGAAATACAGGGAGGTACAACATGAAACATAGAGACTCCATTACTCCAACCAGCTCCGAAAACCAGAATATTGATACGCTGATTGGTGAACATTCTCACTTTAATGGTGAATTGAGCTTTGAGGGCGCGGTACGTATTGATGGAAAATTTGAAGGCAATATCCGTTCAACCAACGAAGGCACGCTCATTGTTAGCGAAGAAGCTCAGATCATAGGGGAAGTCGATGTCCCCAACCTGCTACTTCACGGGACCGTTCGCGGTAATGTCCGGGCCACGAAAAGTCTGAAAATCGGCCCAACGGGAAGGCTTAATGGCGACGTGGAATACAGCATAGTATCACTTGCGGAAGGTGCGGCCGTTAATGGGCGATGCAACCGTATTGAAGACAAGGAGCGAGTCAAGCAAGCTGCCAAAGCAAGTACAACAGTGAGTGGCGTGGAACATTCCCCTCAGCCGGCCTGATTTTTAACACTCTTCCAATGTGATGACGTGACCGTCGGACACCGCGTGATCCTGCATGGTTGTGAAGTGCAGAGCCGTTGTCTGGTTGGCATGGGAGCTATTCTCATGGATCAGTCCGTGCTCGAAGAAGGTTGTTTTCTGGCCGCAGGCTCACTGGTGCCGGAACGCAAGGTATTGCGTGGCGGCTATCTGTATGCCGGGTCTCCGGCACGGGAACGCCGTGCACTGACAGATACGGAAAATGAATTCCTGTTGGCTTCCGCCCGGCATTACGTTGAACTGGCCAAGACTCACAAACCCGCCTGAACGCGTTAGGCTGCGGAAATGATGAATTACCCAAATTATGTGCAGGATATAAGTCCAGATTCAAGACGCAGAAGAGGGCGCATATCATGGATTATGTAACCGATTCTGCAACGCAGAAGCTAGGCTTAGAGACCAGCAGAATTGGATAATTTATTGTTTCCGGAGCCCTTACGTGCCGCGATTGATATTGGCTCCAACACCTTCCGTCTGTTGATTGCCCGGCCCCTTGGAAAAGAACACACGAATAAACAGGCATCCCCGCCCTGGAAAACGGTATATTATACCCACCGTATCGTTCGCCTTGGTGAAGGTTTGCATCATTCGGGAGAACTGTCCGAAGCCGGTATGCGGCGAGCTGTGACCGCCCTGAAAGGGTTCGCGGATACCATTGCAGGCCATGGCATCCGGCCGGAAGACACATATGTTGTCGCGACTGCCGCCATGCGTGAGGCAGGAAACGGTAAGGAATTCAGCCACTATATCATGCGGCAAACCGGACTGAATCTACACATCATCGGTGGGGAATCGGAAGCAACGATGTCACTTGCTGGTGCTACGGCAATACTGGAAAAGAAAACGCAGCAGGACATGTTGCTGTTCGATATTGGTGGCGGCAGCACCGAATTCATTCGTGCCCGGAATGGCATCCCGGAGGATGCTGTCAGCCGTAAACTGGGTGTGGTGCGTCTGGTGGAGGCATATCTGAACAGCGATCCGCCGAGTGCCGGGGATTACGCCACCATGGTCGCCGCCAGCAACCGACATCTGGACAGTATTGAACAACACTGGGGAGATGATCGCATCCCCGCATACCTTGTCGGCACGGCGGGTACGGTGACAACATTAGCTGCCATTCATCTTGATCTCACACCGTATGATGCCGACGTTATCAACAATCATATCATCACCTGGGTTGATTTTCTTACATTGCGCAACCGTTTGTTAGATATGTCCCATGACCAACGTCAGGCTATGCGCACTATTGAGGAAGGACGATCTGATTTAATAGTAGCGGGACTTGCGATTACCGAAGCAATCATGACGCGCTGGCATTACAGTAAACTGATTGTCGTGGATGCCGGATTGCTGGAGGGCGCATGGTTAGCCCAACCTTTTACTCAATCGAAGAAATGATCGGCCTTGTGCTGGACTGCGTCCATGCCCTGCTGCACCCGCGCAAGTGCCTCATTGAGGTTATCACCGGCATCCACTACAACAGGATCTCCAAACACAAAAACACCCCGCGAAAATGGTTTTGGAATATAAAAGCGATCCCATGAATTCGCTCGCCAGCAACGGCTGGCGGCATAGCAAATCGGCACAACAGGCAGGCCGGTCTTGGTAGCCAGCTGTACAGTTCCCTTACTCACCGTTTCACGTGGACCTTTGGGGCCATCGGGTGTAATACCTAAATGACGGTGTTGATCTTTCACCGCCCGAATCATCTTCAACATTGCTCTCGCCCCACCGCGTGTCGTTGAGCCACGTACCGTTGGTATGCCAAGAAGGTGCATCGTATCGGCAATAAATCCCCCGTCCCTGTGGTCTGAAATGAGCATGTAACCGTGCCACTGCCTGCGGAATGGATGTGGCATCATCAGCATACGCGCATGCCAGAATGCATACAGGTAAAGTCCCTTTTGTTCCGGCACAAACGCCGGGCCAAGCACTGTCCATCGTATTGTGCGTAAAAGAATATGATAAATTGTGGAAATCATGTACGGCACAAGCCAGGTGATAAAACGGCCTTTCATACCCTCAGGCACCAGATATGGCAGCCTGCTGTATTTCAAACTGCATGTGGTACAACTCGGCATACAAACCACCCTGTTCCAGCAATTCATCATGTGTTCCCATCTGGATAATACTGCCGTCATCCAGCACCACAATCCGATCAGCATGCCGGATGGTGGAGAGACGGTGTGCAATCACAACCACCGTCCGTCCGTGCATCAACCGATCAATGGCCTGCTGCACCAGACGTTCGGATTCGGTGTCCAGACTGCTGGTGGCCTCATCGAGTATCAGGATCGGCGCGTCCTTCAACAGCGCGCGGGCCAGCGACAACCGCTGCCGTTGACCACCGGAGAGGATCACGCCGCGTTCGCCAATCAGGGTATCGTACCCCTTTGAAAGCTTTGTAATAAATTCATGCGCATTGGCGGCTTTTGCCACTTTTTCCACCCGTTCCCGGTCAATGTTTTCCAGGCCATAAGCAATATTGTTAAGCACGGTATCGTTGAACAGGATAACCTCCTGCGTCACCATCGCCATCTGCGCTCTCAGTGATGATTGTGTCAGCTTACGTACATCATGGCCGTCAATCAGTACCGCACCGCCGGTCACATCCATGAAACGCGGTAGCAGATTAACCAGAGAGGTTTTGCCGGCGCCGCTACGCCCCACCAGCGCCACGACCTCACCAACATGAATATCACAACTGACATCCGACAGTACCTGTTTGTCTGCTCCCACATACTGAAGCGCCACATGATCAAAACGAACTTCTTTGGAAAAACCGGGGAGATCAATGGCGTCCGGCGCATCTTCAACCACTACGGGTTCATCCAGAATATCGAACACGCGCTCGGATGCCGCCAGTCCCTGCTGAATTTCATTATTGGCGCGCGAAAGCCGTTTGACCGGTTCGTAAAGCATGATCAGCGCAGCCAGAAAAGACACCAGTGTCCCCGCCGTGGTTGCGCCGGAAGCGACACGCAATCCGCCATAGAGCAAAACACTGGCGATACCAAAACCGGCCAGCAGTTCCATGATGGGAAAAGAAAGCGCCTGCGCGCGGAATATACGCATCTGGTGATGTAAAAAATCGCCCGTAAACCTGTGGAAACGTCCCCGCTCGTAATCCTCCATCCCGAATGCTTTCACCACACGGATACCACCCACGGTTTCTTCGACCAGACTGGTTAGCTCTCCCATGGATACCTGTCCATCCGAACTTGCGTGCCGCATCTTCCGCCCGAAACGGGCAATGGGATAAATCACCAGTGGGAAGACCAGCATGGCAATCAGTGCCAGTGTCCAGTCCTGAAAAAATACTACACCAAGCAGAAATACGATACTGACTGAATCCCGCATCAGGGCGGTTACGGAAGTACTGACCGCTGCTTGCACCAATGTGACATCATAACTAATGCGTGCCAGTAGCTCACCTGTCTTACGATGTGCGAAAAAACCCAGTGACTGTCTGGTCAGGTGATCATAAATTTGATTACGCAGGTCATATATCACCTTCTGGCCGACGTAACCCATCAGGTAAGCCTGCCCATAATATGCACCGCCTTTGACAACATATAAACCAATGACCAAAAGAGGAATCAGGTAGATCATATCCATGTTCTTTCCCGACAATGCTTCATCCAGTGCCGGTTTCAGCGCCCATGCCAAAGTAGCCGTTGTTGCACCCAGGATGACCATGCAAAACATGGCAATAGATACACGGATACGATATGGACGTAAAAAACCCAATAACCTGATATATATTGGCATGCTAGCGCTCCACGAAGAATCGGATCAAGATGTCGGCAAACGAGTCGTTTTGATTTTCACCCGCCGTTTTGATGCTGCCCGCTTTAAAGGCAACAATCTTCCTTGCCGCCGCAGGAAGGACTCGCTGGCTTGCAACAATGCCGTTGCCAGACGCTGCTGATGTTTGCTACTGCGCAGCAGACGTTCCCGTTTTGGATTGGAGATGTAATCCAGCTCCACCAGCACACTGGGAATTTCCGGCGCACCCAACACCACAAATCGGGCATGTTTGGGAACGCTGTATTTGATGGGCCCGATACGCCGGATATGTTTCAACATCTCATCCGCCAATAGTTCGGCGCTGTTCAGGCTGTCACGTTTGATAAGGTCCGCAAGAATGCGGCTCACCAGTGGATCCTGGACTTCTCCGGGCCTGACTCCGCCAATGGCATCCGAGGAATTTTCTTTCTTGGCCAGCATTGCGGCCACATGATCCGATGCACCCTTCTCGGACAACGTGTAAACACTGGCACCCGAAACAGTACGCTTCTTTACCGCGTCCGCATGAATACTAATCATAATATCCGCCTTGGCCTTGCGTGCCAGTTGCACACGCCGACTCAGCGGGACAAAATAATCGCCTTTGCGAATCAACACTGCCCGCATACCCGGCTGTGCATTGATCGCATGGGCCAGCCTTTTGGCTACCGCCAGCGTAACATCCTTTTCTTTGACATGGTGTGGACCAATTGCACCAGGATCCTCACCGCCATGACCGGCATCCACCGCAATCGTGATCTGTTTGCGCGCGCGCACCTGCGAGGCAGTCACGGTGGCACGCACTTGTCTTTTCTGGCGTATCAAATCTACAACCAGGCGGTAAGGCTTGCCATGCATAGGTTTGAGCAAAAAGGAACGTGGCCGCACGCTTTCTTTCACATCCATCACCAGCCGCAGCATTCCTTTCCTTGGCGTACCGTAGCGGATGGCGGCCAAAACCGGATCCTGCCGAACCAGTCCGTCTAACTTGGCACGCAGCGTAACCTTACGTATATCCACCACAATGCGTTCCGGTGATTTCAATCGGAATACCCGGTAATCCACCGGGCCATTTAAATCAAATACAACCCGCGTATGATCCGGAGCCGTCCACAAACGGGCATCCTGAATCACCAGCGAACCCGCCAATGCCAAACCGGAACACCCGAAGGATCCCAGAAAAATAATCTGTAATACAATGAACCGTTTGATGATTTTCATAACCTCACTTACTCGCCAGCACTATGAATACAACCCATCTGGCTTTATTCATAGTGCTGTTAGTATCATACAAAATCACCATTTTGCAAACCATCGCTGGTCTTTTGCTGTTCAATCAACAGCGCTGCCAACAGCAATCCAACTAAAATCATCAATGGCTCCATAATGCGCACGATAATAAATGAATTTGAACCCAATGCATGAAACAGTAATCCGCCGAAACCACACAGGGTACCCAGTGCCACACCCCTGAGGCTGGTATCGGACAAACTCCGGTGACACACCCTGAGCAACACCCATATACGGCGCAACAACCACAGGAACAAAATCAGGCCGACAATCCCCGTTTCGGAAAGCACACGTGGATATTGCGCATCCATGAACCGACTGCCGGTGACGCCGACACCCAACAGGGGATGCCGGGGAAGATCTTTGGTCAACACCAGCTCCCAGGAACGCAGCCGTTCACTGGTAGAGGTATCAAGATGTACACCCCCTACGTTGATCTGACCGGCTTCTTCCGGTTGGGCAAAGGTATAAGTCACCCGGCTGATGACATTCCCCGGTAGCACAAAAGGCAGCAGCGTTGCAGCAACCATACAACTGCCGATCAAAAGGCGTTTATGCTGTGACAGCATAATAAACAGTCCGATCATCACCATAAAAGCCAGATAGGATGATCGTGACTCCGTAAATGCCAACGGTACGACAATGATGACCAGCAAACCTGCCCATCGCCAGCGCTTCATTTTATCCACTTCGCTAAGAAACAGCCCCAGTGTCACTGCAAACATCAACACCAGATAACCACCAAAGGTGTTCGGCTCACCAATATCCCCTTCAAAGGGTGCGGAAACCCGTTCTCCACCGGGAATTTGTGCAATACCTAATATGCTGACAACAAAACAGGTAAACAGCATCACCATAATATAGCGCTTGATGGCAGCCTCATCATGAATTTGGTTAATTATCATATAAAACAGCACAAAATATTCAAGGTACTTCAACACGAAAAAGAAACCATACATGCCCACGCGCCCGGTATAAAATCCGGCGATAGTCGCTAAGAATGTTGCCAGCAAGTACCACGCAATCGGCTGATTGATCGGCGTTTGGCGTACCACGCCCAACTCCTTGCTAACAGCCATGCGAAATAACCATGTCAGACAAATCACGGTCAGCAATAAATCATCCAGCCTGAGCGTAACGCCGCGTGACGCCGTGGTCGGACCTGTTGGGTCCGTACTTCCCCCAAACTGCAACTCCGGAGATAGCAAGGTCGACAGGATGAGCAGGTACAGCGTCAGTTCAACACTGGTAAAGGCAACCACCGCAACCATGAGTCCAGCGCACACCAGCAATGCCACACGCACCGAATCCGGTGCAATCAAATAGGCTGAATACAACAGGAGCGTTGTCGCCACCAGTGTCAATAACACGGCAGGAGGAAAAGGCACACGAATCGTCAGCGCACTCACTGATTCTCACCTGTCTGTATACGTTTCTCGTCCATCGGCTGGTAGCCCCGATTATAGGGCCGATTAAAGCTGTCGCTGCACGCCCGCATGGTCACGACAGCCAGTGCCATAAGGAGGGAGACACAAATTATGACCAGAAAACACCGTCGTTTACGTTTTCTCCGCCACATCCGGTCCAGTTGCCGCTGCATCTAGTGATCTACCATGAGCACTAGCTTCGCCCCTTGTGGCCTCGCCCTCGTATCCAGTCGAGCGTGTATTTGTAACACTTATGAAATACCAGATGGACATGGGCATTCATCCGATCCAACCAGTGTCCGTGCTCCTCGGCATGCTCACCATAAGCATACGCATAATAACGGTCCATTTTGTAATTGGCATAGTCTGACGACAACTCGCCACGGACACCATTCAACACCACCCCCAGCACCTTGCCTCCCACGGATTCGACACCTGTTTTCACACGCTTCAGAGCACCCCGCACCACCGCTCCGATATGATAAACAAGCAATACACCATCCACCTTGCCTGCCACAATTGTCGCATCTGTTGTATGCAATAGCGGCGGCATATCCACGATCACCATATCATATTCCAAACGCGCCTGCTCCAGCAGCTGGCCCATCGCAGGCGCTACCAGAAGATCGGGCGGATTGGCAGTCTTACGGCCACAGGTGATAATATCCAGTTGATCCAGCCCCGGCGTCATCAACACCTGATCCACACCAAAGTCACCGAGTAACACGTCGGAAATACGCCGCACGGCATCTTGCCATGAAAGTTGCCCCAATAGATATTCACTCAGACCCGGTTCCCGCTGCAACCCGAACGTCTTGTGCTGAAGAGGCTTGCGCATATCTGCATCAATCAATAACACACGCGCCCCCTGCTGTGCCACAACTATAGCCAGATTGGCTGACACCGTACTTTTCCCCTCTTTGATTGTTGCGCTGGTTACAAGAATTACACGATTCTCGCCTGACTGAGAAAACAGCAAATTGGTGCGCATACTACGATAGGACTCAGCAATGGTGGAAGGAGGTGCAAAGTGTGTAACCAGACGTATCTGCCGCTCCAGTTCAGAACCACTGGTTGCCAGTCCCTCCGTACCGGAAAACAATTCCACAGCTTCGTCATGCGCCAGATGTGGGACAAAACCAACAACCGGAACCTCAAGAAAGCTTTCCACCTCTTCAATGGTGCCCACGGAAGTGTCCATGGCTTCCAGTACAAGTGAAATAATCAGCCCCAGAACAAGGCCGAGAATAAACCCTGCAATGGCCGTCTGACGGGTACGTATCGGATTAACGCGGATATGTGAAATAAATGCCGGGCGTATCAGGCTGACTTCTTCAACCTTCTCCGCCTCCTTGATCAGCACTTCCTGATATTTCTTTTCCAGCAGGTTATATAAATCCTCATTGGTAGTCACCGCACGTTCCATACGGCGCAACTCCAGCGCTTGTTCCGGCACCCCCTGATACTTCCGTTCCGCAGCTTCAATACTTTTCTGTAATTCGGTCATGCGTTGCTGGGTCAGACTAACCTGATTGGCCAGCTCATCCACCATGCTGGAGAGAATATCATTGGCCTGCGAACGTAATTCCCGGATTTGAGGGTGCTCATCAGTGAAGTTGGTTGAAAGCTCCGTGTGCTTCAGCGCCATCTCCACCAGCCGCTTGTTCAATCCGTCAAAATACTGGCTGACCTTACCCGAAACCGTCACCGCCTCGTAATCCCAACGGCCCCGCTGAACACGTTGTCTGAGTTGCAACAGAGCAAATCGCAGGTCATTCAGATGTTCCGATTGGTGGCGGTATTCCTGCTCAAGATCAGCCACCACTTTAGCCATCACTTCGGAGCCCTGACCTGCGATCGACAGGCTATTTTTCTGACGGTAATCGCGTACAGTCTCTTCAGCCTTCTTCAGACGATCTCCCACCACCACAATTTGCTGCTGAATGAATCGCTTGGCTTCGAAAACACGTTTATTTTTTTCCTCAATATTAAAAGTGCGGAATTCTTCGGCCACGGTCTGAGCCAGATCGCGCGCAAACTCCGCACTGGATGAGCTTGTCCTGATGGTGATAATACTACTGGTTCCTTGCTGTTCGGCATCTACATCATCCTTGAGATCAAGCACTTCTCCCATATAAGACGAACTGCTGCGGATGTCAGCACTCGTCAAATTTTTTGGAATTAAACCCAGACGCTTGGCAACCCTTTCCATCAGGGCATATGATTTCACCAGCGAAAGTTGCGTGCTCATATCATCCACGGAACTGAATGTAAGATTTTGCAGCAGTAAACCTGTCATATCGGTGGATTGCGTTATTTTTACCGAAGCACTGGAAGCATACAGTGGCGGCGGTTGATTCATCCATGTAAACAACCAGCTAAACGCACACAGCGAAAACGCACAAAACAGAATTACCCAACGCCGACGGAGAATGATCTGCCAATATTCCTCCAGATTGAGCTCATAGCCGCTGGTGGCCGCCTGTGTCACCAGTTCCTCCCCGCGATGATTGCTCGCTGATTGCTGTTCATATCGAATCTGAAAAGCATCACGGCGTCCTCTGGGTAATATCCTTGATGAGCAATAACTCATAGGCAAGGTTGACCGGCTTAAATAAAAGAAGATCCAGCGACGGTGAAATATCCTTGATATACTGGTTCCAGTTGCCGACAGGGCTACGCGGTATGATGATGATATCCTTATCTTGCAAGGCCAGGTTTTGCGTCAAGTCTCCCTGCTCCAGCAACCGCTGGAAATTAACTGCCATAATCAACGGCCTGTCCCGATCCGCCCGAATTACCCGAATATCAGGATAGTAAGGGTGGTCGCCAAAACCACCGCCTTTGGAAATTGCATCCAGAAGATGGATATCACCACTGAACTCCACAATTCCGGGTTTCTTTACCGCTCCCAACACATATACCCGTCGTTTGGACTGCGCCAGCGATGGAATAAAAATTGTATCACCATCATTAATAATGGCATTTTCCCGCCAGTCTGCCTGTTTGATGGCACGATCCAGGTTCAGTAAAATTGTCTTGCCGTTGCGGATAATCTGCACTTTGGTCAAATCAGCATCCTTGGCGGGCCCACCCGCCCGTGACAGGAATTCCACCAAGTTTTCCTTACCCTTGAGAAAGTAGGTTCCCGGTCCCGTTGGCTGCCGCAAAAGGCTCTGCACCTGACCAAAAACAGTGGTGGTTTTACTGCGTGCCTTGAGTACGCGCACATCCACCCTTGGATGGCGCACAAAACGCTTCTGTGACTGCGTCATAAACGCATCAATTTCACGTGGTGTCATACCTTCTACATGCACCGCTTCGAAGAAGGGCAGGGATACTGTGCCATTAACCTGTACTACCACCTTGTACTCTTCACCCTTGCCGCCGCCCTGCCACAGAGTAATGGAAAGTTCATCTCCGGGTCCGACCCGATATTCCGGAATACCATCAATCGTCTTGAATACCTTATTCTCATTCACATGAAATAAATCACCATAGTTGGGCTTTCCCGCCACAGGAGGAATTCGTACGGAGCGCAGTGGATAAGCTTGTACCAGCACGCGCCGGTTCTGACGCAAGGCCGCCTTGTTTAATCCGGCAGGTAATGGGTTCTTGTCTCCCAGCGCCTCAATCGTGATTTGTTTTTCCGGGATCCCGTGCCCACGCAACATGGCAGCCACCGATTCTGCCCGGGCCATGGATAGCGCCTCATTATTGGGAAATACCTCGGTATGAACAAGACGCACATCTGCCCGCCCAAGCACACGAAAATGCATGGTTTTAGGCTCTCCGTCCAACCCGGTCAACCATGCATCCAAAGCCAAATTATTATTTACTTTTACATGTGCCGATGCAGTGTCAAAATATATACGCAAAGCTTCACCAATCGGCTGGCCCACAAAATGTTGAACGGGCAATGGCTTCGACTTGAAAACAGACCATACCTCGACCGCGCCATCAGCACGGACGGCAGCGACATCCAGCATTCCCTTACCGTAAACATCACCCAAATCCACATCGGTATATATGCCACGATCCGGCAGCCAACCTGTCAACGCATGAAAACCTTCACCACTCAGCACGCCGCCGGACCATTGCCAGAGACCCAGTCCACGCCCATCTCTAGACGCCGCTACCAGTTCACGGTGACCATCACCATCCAGATCGCCCACGCGCAATGTTCCCCATGTGCCTTGATCAGCAATCTTTTGTTTCTCCCAACCATTTCGACCACCCAGCCACAAAGCAATCCCCTGCTGATACAACCCGGCAACAATGTCCAGCCGCCCATCACCATTAACATCCGCCACAGTGACCGCTTCCGCATCACTTTCCGCAGACAGGTATTCAGGCTCCCAGCGACCTGAACCATCGCCATACCAGATTTGAACACCACCCACCTGTCGCCAGTACCCATTCGATAAGCGTTGGGGACCATAGCCGCCACGACGGGATGCAACAATATCGACATGGCCGTCCGCATTTACATCAGCCAAAGCCAAATCTGTAAAAATACCCTCCACCATCGGGCCTATGTCCCGAACCCAACCGCCACGACCATTGTTCAACCACACATAAATGCCACCTTCCGCTTCGGAATCGACTCTCGCCGCAATAATATCGGGCCAACCATCTTCATTGATATCGGCAAGTGCAACGTCACGGAATTCACCACTTTCCGTGGGCGCGGATTGCAAATGCCAGTCACCTCCGGCACCAAGCTTCCATATCTGCAGCCCCTTCTGATCTCCCTGCCCTCCAATGAGCGTTTCAAGACCGCCATCACCGTCCAGATCAGTCACAGCAAAAGCCCGGGGCTCCATGCTGGTGCCTGGTCCGGCCTGGGTACGCCAATGGCCTTTGCCATCGCCCCAGTCAACACGATAGCCCGAAGCAGGTTTGCGCCCGCCAACCAGCAAGTCTACATGCCCGTCCTGATTCAGATCGGTAAAGTGCACGGCAAACGATTTTTGCACGCGTTGTGGCCCAATATTATGCATGGAGTAGTCAGGAACAGGTTTGGATGAATCGCCTACCATCATGGTAGGTTCGGGAACAGTGGTCCGGCAAGCGGCGACCCCAAGCAAGCACGCTATCCATAGCGTGGCCTGCGCATATCTGCCTATCCCCTTGTTCACGATCACAAATAATCCACATTTTCCCTTCGTTGTCAATATGTTATAGATATAATTCAAGAATACGCCTGAACTCAATGCACCTTTCCCTTTGAAAGAACAGGAAAAATTATAATGTCGTTAGAACTTGACTTTTATCCACCTTTTCGTAGATGATACCGACCAAGGTGAACAAAAATGTATCTTGAACATTGGCGCTTGAAACATTTTCCCTTCGAGAACGTGTCCGATCCCGGCTACTTCTTTGAGTCGGACGTTCATCATATGGTGGTTGACGATTTAACGGATGCCATCATGCGCCGCAAGGGCGCCATCATGCTCACCGGGGACATCGGCTGCGGCAAAACCACCATTACCCAGCGCGTGCTACTGGCCCTTCCGGAAAAACGCTTTGATATCGCCTTTATCACCTATCCCTGTCTTTCTCCTGTGGAAATGCTACGGGAGATTAACCAGCAGCTTGGTCTGGATTCGGAAAGCACGGACAAAAGCGTTCTGCTGCACGCCTTGCAGCAACATCTGGCCGATAACGCCGCATCCAACCGCGATGCGCTCATTTGTATTGATGAGGCGCAAAGCATTCCTTCGCTTGATACATTCGAGGAACTACGCCTGCTGCTTAATTTTCAACTTGCCAGCCGTTTTCTGCTTACGCTGGTGTTCGTGGGACAACCCGAACTACAGCGAAAAATTACTAAACTACCCCAGTTGCGCCAACGCATCGCCCTACACCTGCATCTGGGGCCGCTGTCGGTACAGGATACGACCCGTTATGTGTTGTACCGTTTGCGCGCGGCAGGCAGCGATCGCGCCATGCTGACCCGGCAGGCGGTAGATTTTATGTACCGGCACACCGGCGGCGTGCCCCGCCGCATCAACCATCTGGCGGACCGTTGCCTGTTGCTCGGCATGCGCAAGGGTGCATCCCTGCTGGATTCCCGTCTGGTTTCAGAAACCATGGAACGGTATCCCTGCTAGTGCGCTTTTCTACGGGACAGGACACTCATGCCTAAATACATTGACCTGCTTCGTACCCACCATCCACGGCAGGATTCCTGCGCCTCACCGGGAAAAGAAGCCGATGAACACGCCCTCGTGGATGAAGAAGCCCGTTGCGCGGATGCCAATGCCCTGCCACCCGATGACGATGCCAATCAACTCGTGGAAGAAACCGCAGACGAACAGGACATTGAAGAAACGGCGGCTACCCATGCGTCCCCGGACGGGACAACCGCAAGCGAAGACGATAAACAATGGCTCGATCGGTGCGTTGATCACGTTCTGACGCTTTTCAGGACGGCGGCCAAACATAAGCCCGGCAAGATTGCCCCCCTTTCGAAGCATGTCGCATCCCTGCTTGCTTCCCTGATAAAACAACCGGAAAGGATCACAGATCTGGAACTGGCTGTCAGCAGCGAAACTATGAAAATTCGCGAAGCAGACGCCAGCCTTGGCGATCTCATTGAAAAATCAGTCATGATGATGCTCTATGCCATCAAAATGGGGCTTCAGCTTCAATTTAATGATGATGAACTGCGTGCACTCGTATTGGCGGGCATGTTGCATCATATCGGCATGGCACAAATTTCTGCCGATACCCGTCACAAGAAAAAGCGGCTTAACAGCAAGGAATTCGACCAGATTCGTGCGGCACCCGCACAGGGTGTGGAATATCTGCAGCAGTGCGGCATCCATGATGAACGCATTCTGACCGCCGCATCGCAGGCTCAGGAACGATTCGACGGATCAGGCCCCATGGGCTTACAGAAAAATGACATCAGTCGCACTGCGCGCATTATCGGGCTACTTTCGATGTTTGAAGCACTCATTCATTTCCGGACTTACCGTAAACGCCTGCTTCCCCGTGACGCCATCCGGGAACTCCTTATTCACCACAAGGCCGCCTTTGACCCGGCATTCCTGAAGTGCCTGATTGATGCCATCTCTCTCTATCCGGTTGGATCCTACGTCCAGCTCAATTCAGGCGATATTGGCCAGGTTGTCCGTGTTCACCACCGCTTGCCGCTGCGTCCAACCGTACATTTGTCTATGGACCGTCACGGTAACGGTATTATTCCACGTGATGTCAATATGCAAACCCAGCCAACCCTTATGGTAGAACATTGCATGTACCCGGAAGATGTGGTCGAGATCAGCCAGCAGGGCCAACATGCCCGCTCCAGCTAAACCAATGATGTCTAACCTCGGATCATTCATGAGCAATCCGGGTTAACATGGAATACCGGGAAGACAATGAGAAAACAGAGGCGGTGTACGCCGATCTGGTGCGTCTCTATCCCAAGGACACACGCTATTTGCGCCGTTATGCGGAAACACTGATCGCCGGTGGTAAAATTACCACGGCGACAAGCATTCTCCACCAACTGCATGACATACTGATTGAGTCCGGTGAAAGAAATAAGGCGGCCCAACTTGCCGGGGAATTTCCCCAAATTGGCCGAGTCGTCAAAGAAGAGACGGAAGATAGCAGTGAAAAATATCCCTTTCTGAATTTTGCCACACAAGGTTTGGTCGGGAAAATATGGGCAGTCACGCATCAACGCACCCTTAAGGAAGGAGAACACCTGTTCCGGCGCGGTGATCCGGGAGATTCCATGTATGTCGTACTTAAGGGAGAATTAGCCGTTTACGTACCCGACGATACAGGTAAGCTGGTGCTGCTCAATCTGATCACTTATGGCAATATCGTTGGTGAAGGTGCCCTGCTGAATCCCAATCCGCGCGGAGCGGATGTCGTGGCCAACAAAGACAGCACGGTTGTTGAACTCCCACACAAAAAAGTGTTGTCCTATTTGCTGAAAAACCCGAAAGTGGAAGAATCTCTGATGTGTGAGTATGAACAGCGGCATATGGTGAGCCTGTTGTCACGCAATACCGTATTGCAGCGTATCCCGATGGATATGCGCCATTTCCTTGGAAAACAGTCAAAAATTGTCCATTACAGTGCCGGCACGGTCATTCGCAAGGGGGGGGATGCGCTCGATTCGGTTGATATGCTGACCAAGGGGAAAGCACATTATGTATTCACCACCAAATCCGGCAACAGGACGAAACTGCATGAAGTCCCCATCGGCCAATTGATTGGAGACATGTCCGTACTGCGAAACGGCACCTCGGCAAAGCGTAAAACAGGGTGCCCGGCGGATATTGTCGCGGTAGAAGATACCATCATGGCACATATACCGTTTTCCGCATTTAAAAATGTGGTGGAAGCTTACCCTCCTTTACGTGAAGCCCTGTTCAGAATCGCCGAAACCCAAATATCCGAACTCATGCGCAAGGTTGCCCAGATGGGTCAGACACAATGAATGCGGCC
>JAUZQZ010000094.1 GCA_030950745.1 Mariprofundaceae bacterium
ATCAATGACTTGCAACGCAAATTGTTGATTTGTAAGGAAAGTGAAAACCGCGCTTTTCGCTTTCCGTGGAGTAAAAAGGCCATGGACGGCCTTTTTACGACTTCATTCATCATTCGTCACAGGCTCGTCTGCCTCCTCCTCATCCGACTGGTGTTCCGCCACGCGAACCGCACCAATCACGTTCTCATCGGCTGAACAGTTAATCAGTTTCACACCCTGGGTATTGCGGCCAATGACCGATACGCCATTCATGCGGATACGCACCAGCCGTCCGGTATCGGTCATCATCATGACCTGATCCGTCTCACCCACCTGAAGTGCGCCAATCATGGCGCCATTGCGCCCGCCGGTCTTGAGCGTAAACACGCCCTTGCCGCCCCGCTTCTGACGTGAATATTCATCTACCGATGTTCGCTTGCCAAAACCGTTCTCGCTGACGGCCAGCAGACTGGCCCCTTCCACTACCAGCGTCATGGCAATCACCGTGTCGTCTTTTGGCATGCGCATACCGGTCACGCCGCGTGTTGCACGCCCCAGGGGACGTGCATCGGTCTCGGCAAACCTGATCGCTTTGCCACCGCTCGACGACAGCATGATTTCCTGCTCGCCATTGGAAATACGCACCGCAATCAGATCATCATCTTCATCCAGCCTGATGGCGATAATACCATTGGTACGAATATGGCCGTAATCGGTCAATTTGGTTTTTTTCACAAGACCCTTTTTCGTTGCCATCACAATATAATGCCCTTCATCAAATTCCCGAACGGCAAGTGTTGCGGATATTTTCTCTCCCTTCTCTACGGGCAGCAGATTGACCAATGCTTTGCCGCGCGCGGCACGCCCGGCTTGCGGCACTTCATAGACCTTCTTGCGGAACACGCGCCCACGATCTGAAAAAAACAATAGAAAATCATGTGTGGAAGCGGTCATCAACTGCGTAACGAAATCCTCTTCTTTGGTAGTCATGGCTGTCTTTCCCTTGCCGCCCCGGCGCTGGGCGCGGTACAGAGAAACCGGATTGCGTTTGATATACCCCTCGTTGGAAATGGTCACCACCATGTCTTCTTCGGTAATCAGGTCTTCCACCGAGAGTTCGGCTGTTTCATCCATGATTTCCGTACGGCGGCCATCGGCATACCGTTCGCGCACCGCCTGTAATTCCTCAACAATCACCTGCATCAATAATTTTTCATCAGCAAGGATCGCCTTCAGATGTGCAATGGTGCTTTGCACTTCTTCATATTCCGCCTTGATTTTATCACGCTCCAGCCCGGTCAAACGCTGCAAACGCATCTCCAGAATCGCCTTGGCCTGTTTCTCCGACAAGCCAAAGTGCTGCATCAATCCGTCACGCGCCTCATCAGCTGTGCGGCTGGCGCGAATCAGCTTGATAACCTCGTCAATATGATCCAGCGCGATCAACAGGCCTTCAAGGATATGCGCCCGGGCTTCCGCTTTAGCCAGATCAAACAGACAACGCCGGGTCACCACCTGACGTCGGTGGTCCACAAAATAGTTCAGGAATTCACGAACACCGCATAATTTCGGCTGCCCGTCCACGAGCGCCAGCATGTTGCAACCAAAGTTGCATTGTAATTGCGTGTGCTTGTACAAATTATTCAGCACAACTTCCGGGATTTCATTCCTTTTCAGTTCGATGGCGATACGTAGACCATCGCGGTCAGACTCGTCACGAAGATCGGAAATACCTTCAATCTTCTTGTCACGCACCAGTGCTGCAATGTTCTCAATCAGCGTGGCCTTGTTCACCTGATAGGGCAGCTCGGTAACAATCAGTGATTCCCGTTTGGTACGCGGATGAATCTCCACGATGGCACGGGCGCGCATGGTCACGGAACCACGCCCCGTCAAAAAAGCATTGCGCATGCCCTGGCGTCCATAAATAAAACCGCCAGTAGGAAAGTCCGGCCCCGGCATAATTTCCATAAGCTTTTCGTCATCAATATCGGGGGTTTCAATCAGGGCGATCGTTGCATGAATGGTTTCACCCAGATTATGTGGCGGGATATTGGTGGCCATGCCCACAGCAATCCCCTGCGAACCATTGATCAGCAGATTGGGGAACCGCGCTGGCAACACCTTGGGTTCCTTGAGAGACTCATCATAATTAGGTGCAAAATCAACGGTGTCTTTATCAATATCTGCCAGTAATTCACCGGAAAGACGGCTCATGCGTGCTTCGGTATAGCGCATGGCAGCCGGCGAATCCCCATCGACCGAGCCGAAATTTCCCTGCCCGTCCACCAGCACATGCCGCATGCTCCATGTTTGCGCCATGCGCACGAGCGCGTCATAGACGGCGGAATCGCCGTGTGGATGGTATTTACCAATCGCATCACCGACCACGCGTGCGGATTTCTTATATGGTTTGTCATGGGTGCAACCGAGTTCCTGCATGGCATAGAGAATGCGCCGATGTACAGGTTTCAGGCCATCACGCGCATCAGGAAGCGCCCGCCCGATAATCACGCTCATGGCGTAATCAAGATACGAACGGCGCATCTCCTCTTCAATTTGAACCGGTATAACAGTCGTTAATTGATCCATTGCTATGTATTCCCCTGACTTATCATTTCCCTAATCCAATGGGTATCGTGGTGCCCTCGACAGGAGTCGAACCTGTGGCCTGCTGCTTAGGAGGCAGCCGCTCTATCCGGCTGAGCTACGAGGGCCTTATCCGCATGATCCATACAAGATCGGGGCCGCATGTATGCTAGCGGCTTTATGTTCTTCCCGCACCCCTCTAGCGCTGTTTATTCGTAAGAAATCAGGCTATAAATCGGGACATCCTGTAAAAGCTTTCGTCCGTTCAGAAAAGCAAGCTCGACAACAAACAGGCACCCTGCCACATCTGCACCAAGTTGATGAATCAAATCAACGGTTGCACGCATCGTGCCACCAGTTGCCAACAAATCATCCACAATCACGACCTTGTGCCCGGAACTCACGGCATCGCGATGAATTTCCAGCCGATCCACACCATATTCCAGTTCGTATTCCACACCATGCACATCCGCCGGAAGCTTGCCGGGTTTACGCACCGGGATCAGCCCCAGTCCGGTTTGCTGAGCCAATGCCGCACCAAAAATGAAACCGCGCGATTCGATACCAACAAGGGCATCGACATTGGCGGGCATCTGACAAGCCAACCCGGAAATGGAAGCCGCAAAGGCATCACCATCCGCAAGCAAAGGAGTGATGTCTTTGAAGACAATACCCGGTTTGGGGAAATCTGGAATATCACGGATATAATCCCGTAAATTTATAGCTGTACTTGAAGTCACAATACCTCCTCGGAGTGTACATCATGTTTGTGAATAATCTGACGCAACTTTTGCAGCGCACCCACCTGGATCTGGCGAATACGCTCACGCGTCACCCCCACATGACGCCCAATAGCTTCCAGCGTCCACGAATCATTGCGGGAATTCAGACCATAGCGCAAATAGACCACTTCCTGCTCTTTATCCGTCAACTGCGCCAGCCATGAATGGAGCATGTCTGTACGAATACTCTCTTCCAGATGATCACCCGGTTGTTCGGCATGTTCATCTTCGGTGACGTCGTAAAGTGTGAAATCCCCATCTTCATGCAATAGCTCATCAGCACTTTCCGTATATTGATGCGCGCCATGCAATGCCTGAATACGTTCAGGTGTTTTTCCAAGATGTTCGGCGACTTCCTTATCGGTCGGTTCACGCTCCAGTTTCGTGCGCAAAATGTTGGCAGTACGCATGATAACATTAAATTCTTTACCAATATGCACGGGTAAACGGATGGTTCTGGCCTGATTCATAATACCACGTTCCACCGATTGCCTGATCCACCATGTAGCATAGGTCGAAAAACGGCACCCATGCGCTTCATCAAACTTCTCCACTGCACGCATCAAGCCGATATTACCTTCTTCAACCAGGTCGGAAAGTGGCATACCACGATTCATGTAGCGTCTGGCAATCTTAACGACCAGCCGCAAATTGGCATTGATCATATGTTGCCGGGCTTCTTCACTGCCTTTGGCGATATCCCGGGCAAGCTTAACCTCCTGTTCCGCGTTTAACAGGTCATAACGCGATATCTCACGCATGTATAGTGTTATAGGATCAACACTATGGCGTTTGGCCATCATACCCCCTTGAACAATTGCCTGAAGTTTGGGCAGATTGAAGAGAAAAACAAGGCTGTTCTGCAAGATGATACCAACAACATGAATAAAACCATATGGCTCCATTCATGTTGTTGTCGGTAAATCATTCAACGGCGCTTCCTTTGTCGTTTGGGTAAATATACCAGGGGATTCACGGGTGTGGGGCCCCGGCGAACTTCAAAATGCACATGCGGCCCCGATGCGTGGCCCGTACGCCCGGCCCGGGCAATAATTTCGCCACGCTTCACATGCGTGCCACGACGCACCAGATTACTCTGATTATGCGCATAGGCCGTAAACATATCGTGTGTATGCCGAATAATAATCAGATTACCGTAGCCTGTTAGCCGACGGCTGGAATACACCACATCCCCCTCAGCAGCGGCTCGCACAGGCGTTCCTTCGGGAACACTGATATCAATACCGTCGTGTGGCCTCCCATGCCTTCTACCGAACTTACTGGTAACTTTTCCCCGAACGGGCCAGGACAAACGAACCACCCGGCGATGGCGGGCCGTGGAAACTCTTTTATGCGGTCTGGGTTTCACCACGCCATGGCCAGGTCTTTTCTTCCCGTTCACACTCCTGCCACGAACAGGTTTCTTGTGCCTTTTTGGCAGGGGAATATAACTTGGACGTGGTGCAACCCCCCGCAGGTAAAGGCGTTGGCCGGTGTAAATGGTATAGGGATAATGGAGATGATTGCGCCGGGCCAATGTGCGGTAATCCGTACCATGCCGCTTACTGACGCTGTACAGCGTATCGCCTGCCCTCACCTGGTAAATCGCCTCACTTTTGCTCACAGGCGCTTGCAGTACAACCGTTTTATAACAGGCTGATGAAGCCAGCAAAACGAGAAGGTAAAGGAGCCTCAGCGCCATAACCACAGCATCACAAAACCTGCAATAACCAGCATGGCTACGACAACCGTTAAAATCTCAAAATGCCGTTCTACCAGCATCCGTAAACGCTCACCACCCCATTGCAACAAACCACCCTCAAGAAAGAAGCGGGCGCCACGGGAAGCACATGTTGCTGCGATAAAACCGGGAAACGGCAATCCGAACGCGCCAGCGGCGATGGTCACTACCTTGAAGGGAATGGGTGAGAATCCGGCAATCAACACCACCCACAAACCATACTCACGAAACAATGCCTGCACATGATTGAATTGCTCCATCGCACCATAAAAGTTGAGTAGCGGCTGAGCCACACTAGCAAATAGCAGCATACCGATGATATACCCGATGCAGGCACCAATGACTGATCCGACAGTAGCCAGCAGAGCCAGACGCATACCCAGCTCGGGGCGTCCCAACGCCAGGGCAATCAACAGAATATCCGGAGGAATGGGAAACACACTGGCTTCGATGATTGCGATGAAAAACAGTGCAATCCGGGCCTGAGGATGCTCAGCCCAGGATAGTGTCCAGTGGTAGCAACGCCTGAGCCACGCAGGTTTCAAAATATTGAATTTAGATGGAATATTATACTCCATGGCAACATTTCAGATGCTCTGGATTTTGTTTCATGGCAAGGCACGAGACGTGCAGAATCGGTGCATATGGGTTATATGTGAGGATTCGAATATCGCAGCAACATAGCCATGGGGCAAAAGACAGAGTAGCTGAGTCATTACCCATGGACAAGCGGTACAAAAGTGCATGCATCAAAATATTCTTCGGACCACGTGCCTCCAAGCTTGCGAAAACGGACGAGCACGTGCTCTCCCTGTCGTCCTACCGGCATCACCAGCACGCCTCCCTCACATAATTGATGCAGCCATGCCTCCGGCACCTTTCCACCCCCCGCAGCAACGAGAATTGCATCAAACGGCGCATATTCATCCCAACCTTCTGTGCCATCACCGCATTTAAGCATTACATTGGCATGCCGCGCTGCGCGCAGGTTGTGGCGTGCGCGTTCATGCAACGAAGGGATGCGCTCAATACTATAAACCCGTCGGCATAACCGGGACAGAACCGCCGTCTGATAGCCGCATCCCGTACCGATTTCAAGTACCCGTTCATGGCCTTTCAACGCCAGTAACTGGGTCATTTTTCCTACCATATAGGGCTGTGAAATGGTTTGTCCCTCGCCAATCGGCAGTGAGGAGTCCTGATAGGCGTGACTGGCCAGAGCCACATCGACAAACATGTGGCGTGGAACCGTGCTCATTGCATCGAGAACACGGGAATCTGTTATGCCGCGTGTGACAAGCTGCTCCGCCACCATGCGTCGGCGGGGGCGTTCAAAGGCAAGGCTCATGCCGTGCCGTTTCACCACTTGACTGATGTGGAATGAGCCTTGTGAGAATGGTCGGGACGGCCGGATTTGAACCGGCGACCACCAGTCCCCCAGACTGGTGCGCTACCAAGCTGCGCTACGTCCCGTAACATGTCACTTTCAAGAACCACCGAAGGGGGGCTAGTCCTGACTTTTACACACAAGTCGCGCGTTTGCAGCAAGGGTTGTTCCCTTGCAAGAGCGCGCAACGCAGGCAGATGGCCGCCGGACGGCTCGCCCGAAGGGAACCCTTGCACACGGGCCGTACCTGCGTTGCAACGCTTGCCGATGGAACAACCATTATCTGCGCATCGCACCTTGGTCTGACCCGCGCGCAAGGGTTCTGTGGCATGGCTTGTGTGTAAAAGTCAGGACTAATCACCCAACAATTGGTGAATGGAAGCAAGCTCCTGACGAATATGATGCAATGTGTTCTGTGCCGAATTCTGCTCTACCAACTCATCAATGTCACCATTGATCAGGCGTTTCTTGGCACCTTTGATGGTAAAGTTGAGATCATAGAGAAGATGCTTGATCTGTAAAATAGCATAAATATCACGTTGACGGTAAAAACGCCGGTTTCCACTTTTTTTGACTGGTTTAATATGACGAAACTCTGTTTCCCAGTAGCGCAGCACATGAGGTTCAACATCACATATTTCGCTAACCTCCCGAATGGAAAAAAACAGTTTGTCGGGTAGATCGGGAACTGTAACGCCTGCATTGCGAAGCGTTTGAACCTGAACGTTCATTGATTTTCACCCAGCACTTGATTTTTCAGAAGCTGGCTTGCCCGAAAAGTTACAATCCGGCGTGAAGAAATGGTAATTTCATCCCCCGTCTTGGGATTTCGGCCCCGGCGGGGACGCTTGTTGCGTACCATAAAATGCCCGAATCCGGAAAGCTTGACATCCTCACCCTGCTCCAAGGCCTTGTGAACCACATCCAGAACCACGTCAACAATCTGACCGGACTCTTTTTTGGAGAGGCCGACACGTTCGTGAACGACTTTAGCGATTTCGGCTTTTGTCACGTGCTCCCCTCTTGTTATTACGGATGGTTAACTCACATTAGCTAGAAACCACTTGCGATATTAACCGGAACTTCTTGTTATGTCAAAGCTTTTAGACTTTCACCTTGAAGGAGGTGCTGTTATCAAAAATGTAAAACCTGCCATGCCGAATATGATCAGATCAGATACTCCTTCTAATCTATGTGGAAAATGTTGCACGAAAACGACTCATAAAGGCATCCAAATCCTTTTGTGGCAAGGCATTAATGCCGGCGGCAGCTTTCCGGCCACCACCGGTCGGAAATTGCCGGCATAGCTCATCGGCACCTTCTTTCAGAACCAGTGGCGCTCGTACGCTGATGCGGTATGTACCACGATTTTCTCCATCGCTTAATTGCATGGCAACAGCATGCGCACGCGTTGGATATCTACGCGCCAGTTCGTTGCTGAACACCCCTGAAACCCGCCGGGCCCATGCTTCATCCGGTAATAAAAACAAAGCGGTAGAGGCATCCTCAAACTCCGGGGCGGTTTCCATAACCCGGCATCGGTCGTCATCCATACCCTTTCGCAGAACCTGGAATGCATCTTCCTCTTTAATAAATGCAAACGGATCTGAAAAAGGTTCCATCCGCCGATACAGGTCAGATGGGTGGAAATAGAGGTCATCCACTGTGATGCCATAGCCATTGTAGTTTAGGCAATCACCCAATTGACACAGCTGTTGAAGTTGGCTCTGTTCCAGGTGGAGCACCGTAGCAGCATGGTTGGCGGCATCATGAAGGTTATCGCCAAAAGCTGCCACAACGGCCCATGGCAGATATTTATCCTGCAAATAGTGACTGACCAGCAGACTCGTACATACGTCCGGGGCGGTATTGATGTGCGCTTCCAGGTTGGGATGATCGGGAATATCACCGGCAAAGTGATGGTCAAACCAGAGTACCTTTATACCTCTGTCGAGCAGGTGTAACAGTGATTGACGATTCTGATCCAGTGAGATATCCAGGACACAGACAATGTCTTCCTGTTTGGCCTTTTTCCCGTCGGACACACACCTTAACAGACCAACATCCCGTTTAACGCCTGTAATCAGTTCGGATTTAACCGGGTTAGCCAGACGCAACTGATGCAACGCACACAGCCCATCCGCATCACCATTAAACACATCAAATTGGGCCATAAATTCTTATCCTGAATTATTCAGAAGAAAGCGTAGACTCAATCAAGTCGGCAAGCCCCTGCCCGACATTGAGCATCATATCCTCATCTTCAGCTTCAACCATGATGCGCAATTTGAGCTCAGTGCCAGACATGCGCACGCTCAACCGACCCTTGCCATCCAACCGTATTTCAGCCGCTTTCATGGCCTGCTGCACCTGCGGCTGCCCTGCCACATCCATGCGCCGGGGCAATACGATATTCCATAATTTTTGCGGATACAGTTGCATGCCGGAAGCCAGTTCCGATAATGGCTTTTCCTGATCGCGCATGGCCGCAAGCAGTTGCAGTGCGGTCAACAAGCCATCACCAGTGGTATTGCAATCCAGCATAATGATATGACCGGATTGTTCACCACCCAGATTACATCCCTTATCGCGCATCATTTCCAGCACATAGCGATCTCCCACACTGGCCCGATGCATGCCAAGTCCAAGTCCGCCAAGATAATGCTCCAACCCCATATTACTCATCAGCGTGGTCACCACGGCCCCGCCTGTCAGCCGATCATGATGCAGCAACTGCTCTGCCAGAACCGCAATCACACGATCCCCATCCACGATAACGCCGTTGGCATCACAGGCAATCAGCCGATCTGCATCCCCATCCAGCGCAAAGCCCGCGTCCGCACCCGTTTCCACAACACGCGCACACATACCCGCCGGATCGGTTGAACCGCAAGCCAGATTGATATTATGGCCATCCGGTTCCGCATGCATCACCACAACGCCGCAGCCCAGTTCATCCAGCAATCTTGGCGCCACGTCATAGGCGGCGCCATTGGCACAATCCACCACCACCTTGAACCCATCGAGACGGAAGCCGCGTGGCAGCGACGCCTTACAGAATTCCACATAACGACCACGCGCATCATCCACGCGGAAAGCCTTGCCAATATCGGCGGCATCCGGAAGGGGTGGCAGATCATCCAGGCATCGCTCAATCTCCTGCTCAATTTCGTCGGGTAACTTGAAACCATCCGCACCAAAGAACTTGATGCCATTATCTCCGGCTGGATTGTGGGAAGCGGAAAGCATCACGCCGGCATCCGCACGCAGACTGCGCGTCAAATAAGCTACGGCAGGCGTCGGTACCGGCCCGACCAGTAGCACATTCATCCCCTGCGCGGTAAGCCCCGCGCACAATGCCGATTCAATCATATAGCCGGAAAGACGGGTATCCTTACCAATAAGGATGTGCGGCTGATGATCCAGATGCCTGGTCAGGACATGCCCCGCCGCCCGGCCAAGCTTCAATGAAAATTCAGCCGTCATCGGTTCCTTATTCACGGTACCCCGCACCCCGTCCGTGCCAAAATAGCGCCGCATCATTTTTTTCCTCTTTGCCGTTTCAGTTTATGCAACAACTTGCCACGCACAGTAAATTTGGTATTGGAGCCGACCAGCCGAATACCTTTTCCGGTAGGGCTCTCAACGCCGACCTTCATCTCAAACGGCCCGACTTTGGCCTCGGGAAGCACTGCTGTTGTTTTTACATCCGAAAGCGCGTCCAGCCATACTTCGGGACCGGAAAGTACGGCTACAGATGGTGTTACCTGAACATCGACAGCTTTCCATCCTTCCTGCAACTCCAGACGCGGCTTGACTGCGATCTCCCGTTTAACCACCCGGTCTATCTGCAATTGCAGCCGGTCCGGTTGCAGTTTCTCGATGGTTAGCCCCACAGGAAGACGAATGGCCGATACTTTCAACGCCCGTTCCACCACACCTGGACCCTTCAACCCCGAAGCATCGAGTGGTACGCGTAAATCCGCATGTTCCAGACCGCTTAGTCTCGCCTGCAGACCCGTGACTGTGATACGCACATGGTCCGGCAGGTCATTCACAATCACCATGTCGGATGGCAGCCCCTGTACCTGCAACGGCACATCCATGCTCAAAGAACCAACGCCCTGTCCATGCACCTGTATCCAGAGAACAACCGCAATCAGGATGGCCAGCAATTTCAAACCGCTGGCTCGCAGGAATTGCATCGTCTTCACCATCTAGTGTCCTGAAGCCGCCGTTTGCATGCCGACCTGTAACAGCCTCCGCATCAAACGGCTTCGCAGGGCGTTCCGATCCAGTGGATCGCTCACCTTCCCTTCTTCCGCCAAACGCACATGTCCTGATTCCTCGGACACGACAACAACCAGCGCATCACTCTCTTCAGTCAAGCCGATCGCGGCCCGATGGCGGGTGCCAAACTCCCCGGCCAATGCATTAGCCTGAGCAAGAGGAAGCAAAACACGGGCTGCCATTACCCTGCCATTCACCCCCTCCTGAGGCTGCACAACCACGGCACCATCATGCATCGGCGCCTGGGGACAAAAAAGTGCCTGAATCACGTCGCTACGTACCGGTGCACTCATTTCCACACCCGATTCAAACAAATGCTTCAACCCCGTTTCACGCTCAACCACCACCAACCCTCCCCATCCCCGGTGGGATAGTGCGAAAGCTGATTCGACCAGTGCATCGACCATCTCGATATGTGCGCCCGCAGTGGCCAGCGGATTTACTCCGACCCGCATTAGCGCCCGGCGTATTTCATGCTGGAACAAAACCACCAGAATAATGATAAAAGCCGAGAAGAAATGACCAAACATCCACTCCACGGTCAATAGCCCGAAAAAACGAGCCAGTTCATAGACGACCACCACCACGGCCAGTCCGATAAGCATTTGCACAGCGCGCGTGCCGCGTATAAGCCGCAGGACGAAGTAGACCACCACTGCCACCAAAGCAATGTCTACGATATCGCGGATGCCAAAATACCAATTCCCCATATCAATCAGGATGATACGCCCGGACTGGATTCAGGCAAACAACAGCGTATTGCCGAAGCAATTTTTACCGCCCTTGCCTGAGTTTCTACATCATGTACGCGCACAACATCAGTGCCCGCATAAATGCATGCGGCGACGGCAACCGCCGTTTCAATCTCCCTGTCATTTACCCGGGATCCCGTTAATTCTTCAAGAAAAAACTTACGTGACACGCCCATTAGCACTGGAAACCCCAGCTTTTTGAATCGGGGAATAGCTGCAATGAGAGCCAGATTATCCTCCAGTTGCTTGCCAAAACCGATACCGGGATCCAGCAGGATGGCATCTTCCCGAACTCCCGCAGCAACACATATCTCCACGCGGGCGGCAAGAAAAGCCTCTACCTCATCCACCACATCATCATAATGAACGTGATTTTGCATCGTTGCCGGCGCACCTCGCATATGCATCAGGCATACATCCACATCCGCTTCCGCCACTATGTCCAGCGATGATGAATCTCCCGCCAGCGCGGTTACATCATTCACCATCGCAGCACCGGCCACGATGGCCTGCCGCATTACCTCCGCCTTGGATGTGTCAATGGATACGCATACCTGCCTGTCGCACAATGCCTCAATCACGGGAATAACCCGCGCCAGCTCCTCGCTTTCTGGAATTGCTTCTGATCCGGGCCGGGTAGACTCACCGCCAACATCAATGATGGCTGCACCCGCCTTCCACATCTGTTCGGCATGTCTAACGGCACCATCAAGGGTGACATACATACCGCCATCCGAAAACGAATCGGGGGTGCAATTAAGCACCCCCATCATCCATGCATCGCCATCGACTGGTGCAAACCAGCGGGATGGATTCAACTAGGCTTCCTGGCCTGCCCCTTTCGACGGCACATGCCCTCCGGTTTCATGTGCGGATGCGCTTGGATGCTCCGGCGGCTTGGGCTTTTTTGCACTCTTCTTCTCGGGACGATGCAGTGTTTTACCCGCCATCACCTGATCGATCTCATCATCTTCAAGTGTTTCATACTCAATCAGCGCATTGGCCAGCAGATGCAACTGATCAATATGTTTCTCAAGAATATTCTTTGCGCGGGCATAATTTCTATCAATCAGCTTACGCACCTCGGCATCAATATCTTGTGCGGTCTTCTCGGAAATAGTCTGAGTCCGCGTCACCTCGCGTCCGAGGAATAGCTCGGCCTCGCGTTCGCCATATACCATCGGCCCAAGCTCCTCCGTCATGCCCCACATCGTCACCATATTGCGGGCGAGTTGCGTGGCGCGCTCGAAATCATTGGATGCACCGGTGGTCATCTGTCCCAGCACCAACTCCTCGCCAAGACGGCCACCCATCATGATGGCAATCTGATCCTCCAAAAATTTACGGTCATGGTTGTATTTATCCTCTTCCGGCAACTGCAAGGTTATGCCAAGCGCCATACCGCGGGGGATGATGCTGACTTTATGCACCGGGTCAGCATGTTCCAGATTCTTGGCCACCAGCGTATGCCCACCCTCATGGTAGGCTGTGGTTTTCTTCTGCTCATCAGACAACAGCATGGAGCGGCGCTCGGTGCCCATCATCACCTTGTCCTTGGCACTCTCAAAATCATCCTTACCTACACTGTCCGCACCAAAACGTGCGGCATTCAGTGCTGCCTCATTCACCAGATTGGCCAGATCTGCCCCGGAAAATCCTGGCGTGCCACGCGCCAACACCTTCACATCCACATCACTGGACAATGGCACCTGCTTCATATGCACGTGCAGAATCTCCTCGCGGCCATTCAAGTCCGGACGCGGCACCACCACCTGCCGGTCAAAACGCCCCGGCCTGAGCAATGCCGGATCGAGCACATCGGGCCGGTTCGTCGCTGCAACCAGAATCACACCCTCATTGGCCTCAAAACCATCCATTTCCACCAGCAACTGATTCAGTGTCTGTTCACGCTCGTCGTTACCGCCGCCAATCCCCGCGCCCCGATGACGTCCCATGGCATCGATCTCATCCATAAATACAATGCATGGCGCATGCTTTTTGGCCTGTTCAAACATATCCCGGACGCGCGATGCGCCAACGCCGACAAACATTTCAACAAAATCAGAACCGGAAATGGTATAAAACGGAACCTCCGCCTCACCAGCAATCGCCTTGGCAAGCAGAGTCTTACCGGTTCCCGGCGGGCCCACCAGCAACACTCCCTTAGGGATTTTGCCGCCCAGGCGGGTGAACTTCGACGGATCGCGCAGAAACTCGATGACCTCGGTCACTTCCTGCTTGGCCTCATCGCAACCGGCCACGTCATCAAACGTGATCTTGTTCTTTTTGTCCTCGTTCAGCAGTTTGGCGCGGCTCTTACCGAACGACATGGCACCACCACGCCCTCCCATGCCGCCACCCTGCATCTGGCGCATGAAAAACACCCATACCGCGATCAGGAGCAGCATCGGGAACCAGGAAATCAGTATGGACAGGAAAAATGGTACCTCATCCGGTTTGCTCACATCCACTTCCACATGATGATCAATCATACGCTGGGTAAGACCGGGATCGTCCGGGATCGTCACCTGATAGGTGCGCAAATCTCCCTGCAGGTTGCGGTATTGCCCGCTGATGTCATGTCCCTTGATTTTGGCTGTCTCCACCATGCCACCATCCACTTTCTTAACAAAAGAGGAATATGACATGCTCTCACCCTGCCGTAGCGGTGGGTTAAACATATTAAACAGGCTGATCATGGTAATCCCGATCACCAGCCATAACAGAAGATTCTTACCCATTTACCACCAATCCTTTCATTCTAAGATATTTTCTGATGATCCCTTTCATCTTTCATGCTCTATAGGGTGTCGCTGCATGTATTTCAAGCGTTACAAACAATACAATCGCCAATAGCATAGGCTTTCAATATGAAGCCATGATGAAATTGCATCGCCTTTTTTGACCTGCATTGTTCACAAATACTACCGCTTACCGATACAGACTTACCTCTGCTGCGGAAAGTTGCAAGTCTTTACCCCGATGCGACAGGCGACAGCGGGTCAGGTCAATTCCTCCCCGTCCGCCTTTCCGCAACCATGATTCAGCCAGTTCGATATGACGTCGGCCCAAGACAACACCCCCACCAAAGAGCATGGCTATCATACGCTGTAATACGCATGCCCTGACAGATACGGGCATTTCCCGCCAGATATTCCATGACATGCTGACCACGCCTTGCCTCTGCTGAATTCCCGCTGCGCTGGCCTGTCTGTTCAGGATAACCGCAAGCCGGGATGCCTGCATTTGCCAGCGGCAAAACAAATCCGACGGATCAATACCGTTTTTCTGAATATATGGGAAAAGATGATGCCGAATATGATTCCGCATCAATGTTGTATCCCGGTTACTCGCATCCTCCAGCCACCGGACATTTGCCTGGCGCAGTGCTGCCTTTAACATGGATTTAGACACTCGCAACAATGGCCTGACTATACTCAAATGACCCAGTTCCCATACTGGTTGCATCCCCGCACAACCCGCCACACCCGCACCTTGCAACATACGCATGCAAACGGTTTCAGCCTGGTCGTCCCGATGGTGTGCCAAACAGAGCGTTCTAATTCCCTGTGCTTCCGCCCAAAGCGCAAACTGCACATGCCGGGCCTTTCTCGCTGTTGCCTCACGGTTACTTGCAGATGTGGCGTTAACACTGGCGCTGTGAAATTCAATACCCCATATATCCATCTGCTGTCTCAGGACATCTGCCTCTCTTGCAGAATCGGCACGCCAGCCATGATCCACATGCCATGCGATAACCTCATGTCCTGCATGATGCAGAGCCAGCAGCAAAGCGGTGGAATCGGCACCGCCTGAAAACCCAACGGCCAGGCGCTCCGGTAACCGGCAATCATCTAACCATGCAACCGCTTGAGACAGAAGTGGAACAGAATCAACCGAACTGGAATTTGATAAAGCTTCAACAGCAATCATATCATAAAGCAGGGAATATCAGTGATGCGCCCACTGGGATAACCCCTCTCTCGCAATCAGACGAACAGCTTCGGAAGCGGGATCAAGCACTTCATATACCTCGAGGTCAACACCGCCCAGACATGGCTTTCCAACGCGTACAATAAACATCGGAGCTTGCTCTCCTCCTCTGGTTTCAATAACAATCAGGTCGAAAAAACCATCTGGCAGACGGAAACCCCGCAACACCCTTCGGGCACTGGCACGATCCACATGATATTCACGCACATCAGCCTTGTGACGCATGGATGATGTTAGTTCCGTAAGTGCCGGAACAGTGACGGCAAATCCATTGTTATAGAGAAGCTGTACCCGATGGCCGGTACCCGTATCCACTGTTTCGACACGCACGCCACCCAAAGGAAGCGCGTCGGCCTTGTGATCACGGTAGGCAATCAACCGCCCCGCACCACAATCCCTCGATACACCCGATGCTGCCTGTGTCAATCCCAGACTGAAGGCAATATGCCGGTCTCCAAATTTCTTATGCTGCTGCCGGGAAAAATGCCAATCTCCGGTCATCGCCATACACATGGACACAGCCGGCATATTATTTTCCCGCCCTGTTTCCGCCATATCCTGATACCATTCCCATAACTGTCTGCGAAGGGTAACGCCTATTTGCATAAGAAGGGCAACAGGGCCACGCAGCACACAGCCAGACGCGCTTAACTCATCCAGGAAAATGCCCTCTCCACCTTCCAGCAAATGTAAAATACCGGTTGAAAAGGATTGCTCCAGAAAACTCTGCATCCTTGTGCCATGCATAGCACCCATGCCAGCCAGATAATCCGACCATTCAACCCGCAGACAAGCCTGTTTGCCGGAAAGTCGTTTTCCGCCATGCAGGGATTTACTGAAATCAGGCTGCAGGAAGACGATATCCCCTTCCTTGTATGCCGTTTCCAGCATACCGTCCGCCTCCTTGCCGTGTCCCTTACCTGCCAGCTCGGGCCGCTTGTCAAACCAACTGCGTTCAGCCTTGCGTCTCGCCAGCTCCACCTTTACGTCTTCATCAAATACCCGAAATGCATTAAGCGTAATCTCATCATGTTGCCAAGGGGCCGCTTTCTTAAACTTGCGCCCACCTTCAATTTGATCCAGCAACCATGCGGCAAAAGGATGGTCCCGCAAGGACTGCAATGGTTCGATCAGTTCCTTGCATGCTTTCCCTGGTCTGGCCAATAACTGGTCAAGGCGCTTGGCATCCATCGCCCATTGCATCCACCCTCCCTGACCGCTCCTGCCCGCCAAATCTTTGAGTGAAAGCCGAGCCCAACTGCGCTTGAGTAAATGATCACCCATGCGATCCTGTCCCAGCAAACCCAGTATACCTGCCTCATTTCTGGCTCCCACACGGGAACGCAGATCCCGCATGCGTGGAATAATATCCGGTTCAAGGCCATAAGCGGCAATAATATGGCGCGCATCACCCAGTAACGCATCCTCCGGCTGGCGGTGAAAAAAGGCCATGGGCGTCACCGGGATAATCATGGCTTCATAGGTTGAAATACGGGTAACCTCAAGCGCCCCTTCAACATTCTTTTTTAGAAACCCCTGTAGCGCCCAGAGATACATACCGCCGATCACACTCATGACCACATGGTCTGTCTGCTCCGCATGTTCATCCGGCAAGTGACCAATGGCGGTGCGTAACAGTTTCAGAATGAGGACGTTCACTGCCTGCACCCAGGGAGCAATATCCGCCTGATCCTGTTGCCATGACTGTTGCCACAACCCGTTCAAGGTCCGATAAAGACCGGCGCCACCCTGTTCATCCGCACCCCAATGATGCAGCAGATGTACGGGAAGATGGGGGTAGGTTTTGCGCAAGTGCTGTATCATGGCACGGGAGGTGGCATCAGGCTGCGGTAACTGGTGGGCGGATACTTTTGTCTCCTCAACCACATAACGGACCATGTATTCCTGTAGTTTTCGTACCGACCCGGTCAATGTCTTTACCAGACCCGAATGAATGGCATAAGGAATATATTCAGAAGCATCCTCACCTACCATGCGTAACGGCAATCGCCTGACATCCACACGGCAACGACTGGCCGGATTTTCGCCACGATTCAGGATAGGCTTGTACCAACTCCACCGATATTGAAAATAGCCTGACGACAGCATTTATTCCCCTCCCATTGATACCCTACCTTTTACAAAGGTAATAAATCCCCTGCATTGCGGGGCGCCTGCACGTCCCATAGCATGCGCTTTCCATGAATACCCCGCCACCATTGAGCTCTGTCACTGCATACCATGGCACGCAAATAGCTTGCCATTTACGTCAAGGCAAGCGATTTTATTATTTATTTTCAAGCCTGATGGGATTATTACTCTATGCTGCCGCAACAAACATAGCGCAGGCTGCCATTGTTACCACCCTTCCACCGCTCGCCGGGTTGGTATCCATGCTGGATACGAAAGCCGAGGTTTATTGCCTTTTACCTCCCGGTGCTGATGCTCATAATTTCCAACTTACACCTAAACAAGTGCAGCGAATCAAACATGCGAGTCTGTTACTTCGCGCCAGCCGTGATGACGGTCATTGGCCGGGCCTCAACATGGCGGCACGGCAACTTGATCTGTGGCCTAAAAAGGACCACGCATGGCTGCTGCCGTCCGAAGTCCGGCGCATACTCCCTTTATTAGCGAAAAAATTACAGGATATTGCACCTGAGCGTCGGCAAGCCATCGTACAATCACTAAAGCAGGCGTTACGTATCTGTGATGAACTGGAATCTGCATGGCAACAGGCTTTGGCACCGCTCCAGCAACGCGGCGTTATGATGCAACACCCCGCATGGCGCAGGCTGTGTGAACATTTCAAGGTGCCGGTTAGGGCAGTGCTGGAACCCCGCCACCATGGCAATATTCGTCCTCGCCGACTGGAACATGCACTTGGTTTTCTTCGTACACATTCGGGTGTCATTCTGTGGGGCAGTTTGCACCACACCAATCGGGGTCTGGTATGGCTATCCAGACATAGCGACAGAAAAGGTATATTTCGTTTCGACGCCCTGGGAAACTGTAGTATGACATGGAATCAACTGATGCGATGGAATATTCAACAGCTTCCCTCATGAATACACCGTCTGTCTGTCTGAATCACATTAATGTTGGTCACCCCGAGCAACGCATTCTTAATGACATCAACCTCATCGTGGAACCCGGCCATTTCCTTGGAATTGTCGGACCAAATGGTGCAGGGAAAAGCACGCTGCTGCACACCATTGCCGGACTCATCGAACCGGACTCCGGTCATATCGACCTGTTCGGTGAGTGCCTATCCCGTTTCAATCGTCGAAAATTACTGGCACAAACAGGTTTTTTGAACCAAAAACAGGAAACACCATTCATGTTGCCAATGTGCGTACGTGATGTCGTCGCTCTGGGGCTGGCCACATACCCGACCCCTTTGTGGAATTTCTCCAAACGTAGAGAAAAGGTGAAACAAGCGCTGGTATTGACCGATACAGATGATCTCGCCGAGAAAGATTACAGGAGCCTGTCCGGTGGTCAGCAGCAGCGTGTACGTCTGGCCCGTGCACTGGCCACATCTCCCCGCCTGCTGTTACTGGACGAACCTGCGGCCGCTCTGGATACGCATGCACAGGAATTACTTTACAAGCTGTTACGGCACATGTGCGATGAACAGGGTACTGCTATCATCATGGTCGAGCACGACATTGCCGCCATCAGCGGCTATGTGGATTCCGTTGCCTGCCTGAATACGCGCATTCACCATCATGCCATGCATGGGGAGACGATTCCCGAAGAAGTATGGCACGCCATGTATGGCGATCACATGCATGTCGTAGCGCACGACTCGCATTGTATCGGATGTCAGAGTCAGCATGAAAACACGGGTGATACGTGAGCGATTTTTTTGCCAGCGAAGTCATGCGCGCCGCCCTGTTCCCGTCGACGCTGATTGCCATTGTTGCATCCGGCATGTCAGTGATGATTCTGGCGCACCGGCTGGCTTTCCTGGCAGTAGGCGTTTCCCATGCCACACTGGCCGGATTGGGTCTCGCCGTGGTGCTGGCTCTGCCACTTCTCCCCACAGCTGCGGCAACGGCAGTGATCGTCTCCCTGATGCTGGCGTCCATGCCACGCCATCGTGGCCTGAGTGACGATGCGGGAACAGGTGTTCTGTTTGCCGGTGCCATGGCGTTGGGCATCGTACTCCTCTCCACGGCAAGTAAATATGAAGTCGATCTGTTCGGGTTACTTTTCGGCAATATCCTTATGGTCTCGGAACATGATCAATACTGGCTGATGTGGGGAAGCGGTATGGTGATGATTAGCCTGATATGGGCTGCACGCCCATGGTGGAGCATTGCCTTTGATGCCAAAACAGCCGCTGCATCCGGCCTGCCGGTTCACCTTTATCGATTGCTGCTGTATGCCATGGTCGGATTATCTGTCGTCATGTGCGTCAAGCTTGCCGGAATCGTGCTGACCACAGGATTACTCGTCCTGCCAGCGGCCAGCGCATGGTTTTGGGGCCGGGGACTGTTCGGTCTCTGGCTCATCAGCTTGCTTATATCCCTCACCGGCACATGGTTGGGTTTATTCCTCTCGTACATGCTGGATTGGCCGTCGGGTGCAACCGTGGTGTTGACGTTATGTGCTTTCTTTGGATTAAGCTGGGCTGGATCGTGGCTGAAGCAAGTCATCTTCAAAGGTTCGCCTCAAAGAATATTTGACTAGGAATCTGTCTTGTCAGACTGCTTCAAGCCTTCCAGCGTTTCAAGAAAATGTGTCAGATTGGCAATCAGTAAGGAATATACCGCAATACCAAATGCCATGGTCAATGCTGCAATGATCCGACCCGCCTCCGTCACAGGTACAATATCGCCATAACCAACGGTCGTCAGAGTCACAAAAGCCCACCACAACCCATCGCTGATACTGGAAAAAGATGGATTTTGATGATGCTCCAACAGATAGGTGCTGGTACCAAAAAGAAACACCATGCCGAACACAAGAGCCATTGCCACGGGGAAACTGTCGCGTGACAATAAAATGAGTTTCAATAGCTGTACCCTGTGCTTGCGCATCAATCCGCCCAGCCGCAAGGCTGGCGCAAGCCGCGCAAACCTGAAGGCCGTGAACAAACGCAATACCGGTGAGGCCAAAAGCACCACGAACACCAGATCAAGCCAGTTTCGGCGGATGTAACTCACCCGGTCGGAGGCAATATGCCACCGCCACAAAAAGCAAAGGACAAACAGGGAAAGTATGGCAAGTTGCCACCAGTCCGGAGCCTCCTTCCGGAAGGACACCATAAATGCACCAACCGTCAGCAGAAACAGCAGAACATCCAACCCTCTCCTCAACCAGACATTGGATGGCTCCAAGATTAGTGTCCTGCCCCGAAGAAGAGCGCACCATCAGCGAGTTCTGGCGGGATGTGCGGCAAGGCGTGCAAGTGCAGGACTGGCCGTGGCCAATTCAAACGAGTGCAACGCAGCCGAACGCCCGCCAGCACTCGCCCGAAGGGAGCCATCCCATGGAGCCAATGCAGCGTTGCACCCCTTGCCAAGGGCACGCCATTGGCTGCGGGACGCGCCTTGCCTTGGTTCCATGGGATGGCTCTGATGGTATGCTCTTCTACGGGGCAGGACACTAGCCCTTGCCAGCTTTATTGGTGAAGTAGGTGGACAACGACACCAGCAGGATACCGCCACCCATGTACAGGATATTCAATGGACTATCGAAGGTAACATGCAGCACATTCTTGAAGAAGGCCACGACCAGAATCATCAGCACCACCTTGGCCAGGCGGTCCTTTAAATCATCCAGGCTGTTAATCATCAGGATGTTGTTGGACTTTTCATCTTTATGGGCGATATCAATCTTGCTGATAAATAATTCATACAGACCAAGGCCGAAAATCAGCATCACCGTACCGAGCAGGAAATCATCAACGGCCGATATAATCTGCCCTACTGCCTCGACATGGTAATTTGGATACTCAACACCCATAAATGTTATTTCAATAAACTGCCAGGCCAGATGTAACATATTCTCCGCTGCCATCACAAACAGAAGCACCATGCCTATCAACGAGGAAAGAACTGCAAGAATGACCACGAAACGGCTATTCCACAGGAGCCATTCAAATACTTTTTCAATCAATCCTTGCTGATTTTCTGCCATGTGATTACCCCTTTTTGGTTTGTTTCCAAATGCAAGCAAAAGAAGCGCCAATTCAGGTAGTTTGGGCTTCTGTGTGCAAGGTCTCGCCATCCAGGGTCTCGTTATCGACCTTGCAACCAGTCTTTTGTTCGGCCAAAAGACATTGCTGTAATAATTTTACCGCTATCTCATCCGATGCTTCGATGTGCAACACGTATGTTCTCACATGGTGAGGTGGATACATCAAACACCGAAAACAGCTACAATATCAGTCTATCCTGCAATCACCTGGGTAGGCCCAGAAAACCTCATTATGCCAGACTGGAACATACAGAGATTTACCCGGCAAACCATCAACAAACATACTAAAAAAGGTGCAGGTGCTGAATACGCCTATCACCATATGAAAAGAAGGTGTTTTGCATTCAAACTGATGCATCCAGTCTAGCAATAGTTATGCCGGCCAGTCACCTGCCCCCTCCCGCATCAGCTCCGGGGCATCACCGCATAAGTCGATGACTGTGGTCGGCACCACGCCGCCCCAACCCGCATCAAGAACCAGCATGTTCGATCCTTTGAGACAAGGGATAAACTCTTCAGGATCAGTCGCCGCATCCTGTTCACTGGGAAAAATCAGAGTGGTCGCCAGAAGCGGCTCTCCCAATTCCTGTAACAAATCCCTGCACACAGCATGAGATGGTATACGAATCCCCACATCATGACGTTTGCCGAAAATACGGCGTGGCAAGCCGGAATTGGCCGGAAGAATGAATGTGTACGGACCCGGCAAACAGCGTCTGAGCATACGATGTGCATCATTATTCATGCGCACATAACGGGCAGCCTGTGACAAATCCAGACACACCAGCGACCACCAGTGTTGTCTGTCCAGTTGCCGCAAGCGGCGTATCCCGGAAATCGCTCCGGAGGCATCGGGTAGCGCCATCAATGAATAAGTTGTCTCCGTCGGAATGACTGCTGCCACTCCCTGGCGCATATATTCGGCGGCGTGCCGGATAAGCCGCACTTGGGGACGCTCCGGATGCAACCTCAATCGTTCAAACATCGGCTAACTCACACTTTTTATAAGACTGCGGATCTATGGCACCAGGCAGGCTCCATACAAGGTTTTTTTCTGCTAAAAAATCATAGACCGTTTGGATACCCGCACAGGCAGGCGCAGTAGATTTACCACAAGTCTGACAAGTTTCTTGTCTCATAAAAAATACGGGCTAAAATCCCGGAATCTTCAATTTCCGCAGAATCTGCTCAACCGGCTTCGCGGGAGCTTGTGATGGAGCCGGCGACGCATCCGGCGCCGGGTTCCCGGAAGCAGGACCTCCTTGTAAAACACCTTTCAGAATACCCTTCAATCCACCTTTTCCGCCCTTGAGGATGTCTTTGATATTCCCGACGTTCCCCATCAACGTTTTAATATCCATTTCTATCTTCACCCTGGGTGCATCCAGAGGCCCGATAATTCGAAGAGGAATCACCAATCCTTTTCTTGCGGTTTCAGTATCACCCTGCCCTGCCAGGCTTCCCACCAAGCGGGGTTTGACACGGTAATCCATGTTTTTTGCTACAAGGTCCACTTGTCCATAGCCGGTGAGGCGGAACAAGGGGGATGCCATGAATAAATCATCATTACTTGCCACACCGTTTTTAACCTTGAAACTTCCGGAAAGCTGTGAAAAATCAGTTTGTCTGGAACCGCCCTGCTGACCCGGCGCAATAACATTGCGCAACGTCCCCGCAATATCAAAACCCTTGATCATACCATCGCGTAACAGCACATGGCCCGTTCCATTCAGGCTTTGTGTTGCTGTCTGGGGCAACAGGCCAACACCGCCCAACTTTGTATCCATCTGCATGATACCAGAAACCATATCTGTGCCCGCCAACGCTTTAAGCACCGGTTGCACCTGTACGCCGCGCACCTTTACTGACTCGGTCCAGCGGACAGGGTAGAGGCCTACATTCAAGCTGGCCTTCTCCCGGACCTGGCCGCCAGCCAGTTCAAACCGGAAAGGATTTATATTGAATGTTCCACGTTTACCGGAAAGTGTGGCATGCAGATATGCCAGATCAAGCCCATGCAGGAACAAATGATCCACCTGCAACCCGGCTGTAACACGCCATGATTTCAGAAAGCGCAAATCCGGCTCCCTGACCGTTCCGGTATCGGCAGGCACGTTTGCGGTTTGTGGCTGGCCAATCCGTGCACCAGCGGTGTCAGTGTTCCGGCTTCCTGTTTGCTGTTGGCCGATTCTTGCACCTTCGGCATGGGCATAAGGTATAATCTTAATGCCCGGATCGTCATGAATTGCCTGAGAGACCTCGCTCTTTTCCGGCTGCGGCAACCACGGGTCTATATGCAGGCTTTTAGAGGCAATCCGTAACCGCACAACGGGGCCGGCTCCAAACCGGAAATTCCCGGAGGCCTGAACAAGCTCCTTATTCAGTATCAGTTGCAAATCACGCAATTCCACATGCTTTGCATCACCCGCAGCCAACAACCCCAGCTTAACCTGCTTCCAGGGGGCAGGGTGTGCGGCATACAAAGCCTGCAAATCCGGCATCCATGCCGATAACTGCTCGCGGCTCAATGTTGGCGTATTAATACGCACCTGATACTGCAAGTCATGTCCAATACCGCGCACGAAACCTGTAATTTCCGCTGCCTTCTCTCCCTCCACACGCAGCACCACACGATCAAGCTTCATTCGATCCGGCTTCGGCATTTCAATCTTCCACGCCACATCCGCCTCATGTTCGCCATGCAGTGCAAGCGTGCCTGCCGTCACCCGCAAACCGTCCGGTCTCTGTTCAATTCTGACGTCCACCGCCAATGTGCCCGCACCCAGACCCGTCAGGGCCGGGATAAAAGCAGTAAATTTCGCAAGTGCAATGGATTTGGCCTGAATATCAGCCTGTAAAGGTAATTTCTCGACGTTAAATTCAGACAAATCTCCCAACGGCCCTACTTCCGCTTTTACGGAAAAATCATCGCCGGAGAGCTTCCCCGAAGCTTGTATATGCACCGGTTGATCAAGTTGTACACCATCCACCTCGATGCCAAATTCGCTCAGGGTAACGTCGCTCCCCGACCGTATATCCCGGTAATGCACCTCGCCGTTCAGCATACGCAGGGATTTCGCACTCAGGGCAACCAGAGAAGCGCCGCTTCCCGTTGGGGCAGGCACCAGCGTTCCGTTGTTCGCAGCACCCGTCGGTGTTTTCTCCTT
This sequence comes from Mariprofundaceae bacterium, assembly GCA_030950745.1. Lineage (GTDB taxonomy): Bacteria > Pseudomonadota > Zetaproteobacteria > Mariprofundales > Mariprofundaceae > JAUZQZ01. The sequence continues at coordinate 24,891 of JAUZQZ010000094.1, forward strand.
CGCGGCAGGAAGCAGGTCTTCCCAGTTCCCGGCGCCGCTGGCATCACGTTCCAGCAACAGCTTCGGACTATCCAGCACAAAGCGTTTGATTTCGACCCGTTTACTCAACAAAGGTAACAATGCCAGACGCACATCCAGGCTTTTAACCTGCAAAAAATCCTCATTCGAAAAACCCTGGCGGTTGGTAATACGCACATCATCAAGACGCACGCCCACCCATGGAAAGAATGAAGCATGCAATCCGCCTATCTCAACCCCGCGTCCCGTGGCCTGTTCGGCCTTCTCGATAATCAGCCCCTTATAGTGATTGATATCGATAAAAAACGGGGCCGCAAGCAATGCCACCGCCAGCAAGACAAGAAGTATCAGACTATATTTGACGGTTTTCCTGGCGGCTTTATTCATGGGGCTATCGTGGATGATGTGACCGATTGCCGCAAGGGTGGAAAGCGCACCCTCAGTTCATCAAAGCAATCCACAACACCTTCGGCTCCGGCACCCATCAGTGCATCATGCGAACCTGCGCCAAAAGACACACCAATTGCGCGCACACCACAGGCGGTTGCCATCTGCATGTCTACGCATGCATCACCGACAACCGCAGTTTGTGCACGCTCCACGCCCATTTCCGCCATGCATTCATTCACCATTCCCGGATGCGGTTTGGACGGGCACTGATCTGCCGTCCGCCACACCATAAAAAAGCGGGATAAATCAAACTCATCAAGCACGCGCCGTAGACCCGGCAGTGATTTCCCGGTGACAATGCCCAGGCCGTAACCCCGTTTCTGCAAGGTTATCAATGTAGATCGAACGCCAACATGCAACCCGTGTTCGCTGGGCATATCCCGGTACAGTTTACGATAGGTGTTGGAAATTTTCCGCCGAGTTGTAATACCGGTATCCGGTAGTATTTGAGCCATTGCCGTATCCAGCGACAACCCGATTACGCCGGCAATTTTGGCATCATCAGGAACAGGTAACCCGCAGTCCGCAAAAGCATGCTGCATCACGGCAGTGATGTGGCGATGGGAATCCACCAGTGTGCCATCACAATCGAACAGAATCAGGCGGGAATCCGTCATGGCCTTTTTTTTGTATCCTGGCCGGTTTTTTTGGCGGGTTCACCCGTATCATGAGGCTTGGACGGTGGCGCTTTCCATGCATTTGGATTGCGCCTCACCTGCCAGACGAAGGACTTGTCCACGGCCAGCACTTCCGGCACTTGTCCGATGCGCACATACGTGGAAATCAGGTCACTTCCCTGTTTCCCCACTGTCAGGGTAAACAGCGCGGTATCTGTTTGATCCAGCAAGGTAAGTTTTGTGCCGTATTTCATTCCAAGCGTATCATCATGCGCATGCGTATGAGTGACCACGCGGACCACACGCATATTGGCTAGATTATTCAGTAAATGCCGTACCGACTCTTCATTGGCGGGTACGTCCGGCTTACCGGCCAGCATCCATTTCTCTCCCTCTTTTTTCAGATGCACAGGCGCTCTGGATGCAGGCGCAAGCTCAATGGCAGCAACCTTTGAAATATCCGGTATCTTTAAAGGCGCATACACCTGTGGTGCAAGTTCCGGCTGTGAGAACTGCCATGCGGACCAGCCGATCAGAATCAACAATGCCACCCACAAAGCTGAACGCTTCAAGCCACAGTCTCCAATGAACGAAGCTTACGCCAGCGCCACAGGCCCATAACCACGATGAACAATGGCAAAGCAAACATCCACAGCCCCTTATACATGGAGCGTTCATTCTTGGTCAGCGTCGCCAATGGCCGCTCAATCACGCCGCGCGAGCGCAAATCAATCAACCCCTCGTTACCGGCCAGCCAATCCAGCGTATTGAGTACAAAGACCAGATTACTACCGCTCATAAACTGATCGTCCAACAGTGAACGGCTGCCCACCACAAGCACACGGGAATGCTCCGTACTCGCAATATGTTTTTTTGTGACAGATACGCCTTTTAGTGGACCGGAAAATGCAGATTTGGCCACACCCTGCTCAAACAACGCCAGATTCACTTGTCTGCGCGTCAGGCCATCGAATCGTTTGCTCATGGGCACAAGAGGATCAACATCATAGGGCGGTCCGTTCTCGATGGACGCCATCACGGATGATGTCAGCAACACGTCGCCATGCGGACCATCTCCGGTCCATGCCAGCGGCGAAGCAAAGGGTACGGATACGACTTGCAGCCCATGCGTAATCGGATTGCTCTCATCCATACCTTCCACTTCCGCCACAAAGGGATAATCCACCACACTGTTGAACACGAGCATGCCACGCCGCTGATTAACGTTGATGCGCGCCGCTCGCGGATCCATGACCAGCCCCGGCTCCACCGCAATACCAAAGTCCTTCAACCACGTATTGGCCTTAGCCTCCACGCTCTTCACCGTAAACCCCTGACTAAGCTGCGGATCGACATTGCCGGCAAGAATGAGCAAACCCCGGCCCGACATACGGAACTGATCCAGCGCATAGCGTTCAATTTCAGACGGTGGCTGGTCAAACCCGGCCACGATGACCGCCCTGATATCCTTGTCGATGGCCTTCTTGTCCGGCTCGACCATGACCAGTTCGTAGTCTTCCGATACCTTTTGCTTAAAGCTTCGCAACCGGACCAGGTCTTTAGCGCCAAACCCGGCCACCACGCCAATCTTCACACGGCCTTTACCGGTCAATCTCCTGATTTTACCCGTTAGCAGATATTCAAACCCCTGCTCGCCGCGTACCACGGGAATGGTTTCCTTTTTATTCAGATATTCCACCACCACGGCCATGTATCCCTGCTTGACCTGCGCCTGATCGTTTTCGACGACCTGAACCTGAACCTTGGGAATCTTTAGCGCCGCCAGTGATGCCGCCACATTGGGATCATCAGCGGGGTCAACAATCTCAAAACCAACCTTGCCGTGCCCCGCCTCGTGATAGGAGCGCAGCATATCAGCAACAAAGCGCCTCAACTGGCCGTATGGCTGCGGTAAATCCCGTGTAATATAGGCACGGATCATGACGGGCTCATCGAGTTTATCCAGAACGCCACGGGTGGAATCCGACAATGTGTACATCCCATTTTCAGTCATGTCCCAGCGAAGATGCAAAGCGCTCGCCGCCACGGTGATGGCGAATGCGGCCAGCAAGGCCGTCAGCAGCGTAAACCATGCCTTACGGCGGATACTTTTCCTGCGATCCGTTCCGGGCACTAATCTCCTGTCCCGGGACATTACGTCCACCTTCGGCGTTCAAGCTGAAAATGTGCCGCAGCAAGAAACGCGCCGCACAGGGCCAGAAGAAACACGACGTCTCCCAGATGCACCACGCCGCGCAGCATGCTCTGGTAACGTGAAAGCGGACTCATGATTTCCAGCATGTTCTGCACGGAGGGCGAGAACAATGGCGCAGCCTGCGCCAGCAGAAATACAGCCAGCAACAAAGACAGCCCCAGCACATAGGCCACCACGGCATTACGGGTCAGTGAGGAGGCAAAGATACAAACTGCCGTATAGAATGCCGCCAGGAGCAGCGCGGCCATATAGGAAGCGGCGATCTGGCCGGCATCAATATTACCCAGTGTGGCCAGACTAAGCGGGTAAACAAGCGTAAATCCAAGCAACACAACCACTTGCAGCAAAACCGCCAGATATTTCCCCATTACAATCTGTATGGCGCTGACAGGTAAGGTGGCCAGGAGTTCAAAGGTTCCACTTCGTTTTTCCTCCGCCAGTGACCGCATGGCCATGGCGGGAATAAAAAATATCAATAAAACAGGAAAAATGGAAAAGAAGCTGCGCATTTCAGCTTGTCCCATCAAAAACAATCGATTGCCAAAGAAGAAACCTGCGGCCAGCAGAAAGGCCACCGCAATCACATAACCCAGCGGCGTATCCACTGCCGTGCGCCATTCCTTCCAGATGAGAGTGGAGATTTGGCTCATAAAACCGGCCTCATAAAATCGGGGGTCATGGGTTCTCTTAGGGCCTGTTAACACTAATTGTGAGCGAGACGACGGGGTCATTTTTGTGGCTATACAAGGCATTCCGAGCGCAATGTGCCCGAGGCACATGAGCGAGACATAACGCAGCAGGGCACAAAAATGACCCGTCCCGCAGGGCGGCGTCCCAAATAAGGCCATTCGGCGTTACTCCCCCAGGGGACTCTCTCTTGCACAAGTGCAATTCACCTTGTCGTCGTTCATTTGGATTTACCAAACTTCTCTCCTCGCGCCTTGACTGGCCTTGTTTGGGACAGCAGCGCCTCATTCACAATGAGTGTTAACAGGCCCTAGTCAGACGCCGGAACACGTCTTCCAGGCTGGCCTGCTCACGCCGCATTTCAAGAATCGTACTGCCGCATTCCACGGCGGCATGAAATGCAGCTTCGGCCAACACCGTTCCTCCATCCGTATGCCGGAGCATAATCCGGCTGCCGTCCGCAGCATCCGGACCGGGCACATCCAGCACCTCGCTTTTTACATCCGGCAATTGTCCTTCCAGCGCCTTCAGCAAAGCCCGGGCGTCACCCTTGATAACCACTTCTACCCGGCTGCCGTCCTGAATGCGGCTGGCCAGTTCACTGGCGGTGCCCAGTTCCACCAACTGTCCTTTGTCGATAATCATCACGCGATCACAAACAGCTTCCACCTCGGACAACACATGCGATGACAAAAGTACGGTCTTTTTTTTGCCCAGCTCACGAATAAGCTGGCGGATTTCCAGAATCTGGTTGGGATCAAGCCCTGTCGTCGGCTCATCCAGAATCAGGCATTCCGGATCGTGCAACATGGCCGCCGCCAGGCCTACGCGTTGTTTGAATCCCTTGGAGAGTTCACTGATGCGGCGATGCATGACCGATGGCAGTCCGCAGATACGTCCTGTTTCAGTCATGCGATCCTTCAGCGTGGCATCTGGAATACGGTGCATGCGTCCGGTAAACTGAAGATAAGATGTGACATGCATATCGCTATATGACGGCGCATTCTCCGGCAAATAGCCGATCTTCCTGCGAATGGTCACACTATCATCATCCAGAGGAATTCCATCGATTGTAGCTGTGCCCGAACTGGGTGGAAGATAACAGGTCAACATCTTCATCGTGGTGGACTTGCCCGCCCCGTTCGGGCCTAAAAGCCCCATCACCTCGCCACGCTTCACATGAAAGCTCAAATCCCGCACCGCAGGGACGTTGCCGTAATAACGGCTTAATGCTTCCGAATGGATCATGGCGGTGCAGTCTAAGGTGAAGCGCGTTGCGGTCAATTGTGTGGATGATGATTTTTGCATTTCAGGTGCTACAATCCGCCGCCGCGAGAAATCGCATGGGGCCGTAGCTCAGTTGGGAGAGCGTTACGTTCGCAATGTAAAGGTCGTCGGTTCGATCCCGTCCGGCTCCACCAATCAAGATCAACCCGGCCCCGCGCCGGGTTTTCTTATTAAGAATAAAAGGCTATGCGGTTAGCTCCTTGCCTGAAATTTATCTGGTCGGACCAAGCTAACGTATTGATTCTTCATGATTTATGTCAAAACATACCGTATTATCAAAGTTTAGATGCACTTTTTCACTCCCCAAATGGGCACTATCAGCGCTGACCTCACGTATTAACAGAGAACTTTGTCAGTTTCGGGGGCATTATGTCCCGGGAATTCAGGGGATTGTGGCGGGTGTGGGTAGCTGTGTTCGTTGGGCGTTGCGCTGGCTGGTGAATTGTACGCTACACGCAGATTCGGCTTACGATGTCGTAACGCATCAATAGCGTCTACAATCGGAGACAGGGGCAGGCAAAGGGATAAATAAGGACGCGGCAGCATTTATGAATAGTCCGGGTTAGAAGGTGGTTATGAAAAAAGTTATTCGTTACGGACTTATTGCAGTAGGGATCGTGTTACTGATTGTTGTAGCTACTCCATTCCTGATTCCATCAAATCAAATTCGCCAGGTCGTTGAAGAGGAGGCAAGCAAAGCTGCGGGTATGCCAGTCAGAATCGGGACACTTTCCGTGAGAATCCTCCCTGTTCCATCGCTATCAATTAAAAATCTGACCGTAGAGGATGTAAAGGGAGGTACGCCAAAGCTATCTGTTGGCTCCGGCTCACTGGCGGTTGAACTTGCCCCTTTGTTTGATGGACGTGCTGAAGTTTCAGGGATTACCTTTAAAAAGGTTGCTTTAAGAGTTTCTGAAAAGGCCAAAGGCAAAAATGTTCACATGGTTCGTATCGACAGGATAACAGGTGCGATCAAGCTGGCGAATGAGACGCTAACCATGCCAAACTGGAAGGTGAAACTTTATGGTGGAACTATTGTTCTAAATGCCAAGCTGACGCCACTGGAAGGCAAAAAGCGTACATTGACTGCAAATATCAATGCCTCGGACATTCAAATGCTGCCGCTCATGAAGGATGCAGCAGGGAAGGATAAGGTTTCAGGAACATTCGGATCAACACTGAAAATTTCCGCCAGAGGCGCGGATGAGAAAGCGATGCAACAGTCACTGAAGGTGGATGGCCCGGTTAATCTGACAAAAGGACAGTTTGGGGGAGTTGGCCTGTCGGGCATTGCCGCAGCTTTGGTGCATGGCAATGTTACAGGCGCCAGCGGTGCGATTCTGTTTGACACATTCAAGACACAGTTGAAGGTGCGCGGTCAGGATATTTATCTGAAAGATATTGTCCTCGATTCATCATCGTTTGATGCCAATGGAAATGTGACCATTAAAGGTACAGGCAAGCTTGACGGTCAGATCAATACCAGTGGTATGGGGGGCCTCTCCGGTGCGAAATTACTGGTGGGCGGCACCACGGATAGTCCCAGAATCTATCCTGCGCCTTCATCCCTGATTGGTGGAACGATTGGTGCGACCCTTGGCGGTCCGGCAGGAGCGGCGGTCGGCTCCAAAATTGGTGGTGCGGCAGGGAATGCGGTTGAAAGTATCGGTAGTGGTATCAAAGGACTGTTCTCTAAATAAGTAACGCTGCTTCCACCGGTACCGAATTTAATTACACGGCCATGTGCCCGGCAATTCAGGAGGGATTTATTTTGACATTGCCGCGACCTCGCATATCGCACGCGTCAGGCATGACAAATCATCCGGTGAAATCACATAAGGCGGCATGATGTAAAGCAACTTGCCAAAGGGACGTATCCATACGCCCTTTTCCACGAACAGCGGCTGTACGTGCTTCATGTCCACCGGATTTTTCAATTCGACGACGCCAATCGCACCCATCACACGCACATCCGCCACCTGCGGTAAATTCAGGCACGGTGCAAGCTCTTGCTTCAGTTGGGTTTCGATAGCGGCAACCCTTTCCTGCCAGGGGGAATCCAGCAGCAACCTGATACTGGCCAGTGCTACGGAACATGCCAGCGGATTGGCCATAAATGTTGGCCCGTGCATCAATATGGAACCGTTTTCATGGATACCTGCACACACCCGCGCCGTAGTCAGTACCGTTGCCAGCGTCATATAACCACCGGTCAATGCCTTACCGATGCACATGATGTCCGGCGAAATACCTGCATGCTCGCAGGCAAACAGTTTGCCTGTACGGCCAAATCCAGTCGCAATTTCATCAACAATTAGTAAGACGTCACATTCGTCGCATAGCTTGCGCACCTGCCTCAAAAACTCCGGGGCATAGATACGCATACCGCCCGCACCCTGTACGACGGGTTCAAGGATGACCGCTGCAAGGGTGTCCTGATGTTGCTCAATTTTCTGACGGAAATCGGCGATCTGACTATCGTCCCATTCGGCATCTGTACCGTTCGCGGGAGCATCGGCAAAGATGTGCTGCGCCAGCATGTTCGAAAACAGATGGTGCATTCCTGATTCTAGATCACAAACGCTCATCGCGCCAAACGTATCGCCGTGATAACCATGGCGGATGGTCAACAGCTTTGTTTTTCCCCGCACGCCCTGCGCCTGCCAGTATTGTAGTGCCATTTTTATCGCAATTTCGACCGAAACCGAACCGGAATCGGCAAAAAATACGTTTTTTAGGCCATTTGGAGCGATTTTTAGCAGTTTTTTGGCCAGTTTAGCGGCGAGCTTATGCGTTAATCCGCCAAACATGATGTGCGCCATATCCTTGATTTGACGCTCAATCGCCCTGTTCAATTCCGGCACATTATAGCCGTGGATCGCGCACCACCACGAGGCCATGCCATCAATCAGTTCACGCCCGTCCGCTAACCTCAGACGCACACCGTCAGCGCCAACCACAGGCCATACTTCCGGCGCATCAGGCATGGACGCATACGGATGCCATACATGTTCGCGCTCAAAGGCCTGCCAATCGGTCAAAACAGTCAGCCCGGATTGAGCAGATTCAGCGTCAAACGCTCCAGCACCACATGCTTGCCCTCAACACTGGCACCTTTCAACAGCATTTCGGCCCGGCTTATCTGCCCCATCGCCTCAATCAATTCCTTGGCTTGCCACTGTTTGGCTTCCTGCGGCACACGCGTTCGAGCCTCGCCAAACAAACGGGCTTTGGATGATGCTGAGCGGCGATCCTTTGCCTCATACCACGAATACATCAACAATTGTTGTATGCGTGTGGATAACCAGCTGAGCGCCTGAATCTCGGATACCTGTTGATCGCGCAACAGATGCCGCAATATGCCCGGTGCGGTAGCTGAACGCTCACCCACGGCATTGCAAAAAGCCGCCAGATCGCGTGGACTGCGTTCCCCCAGCAAATCGCCCACGACCTGCACATCCAGTTCCGCCCCCTCGCCATCATCGTACAGGCGCAAGCGTTCAACCGCCTGTTTTGCCGCAAGCCGCATCCCCTGCAATTGTCCACCCAGTAGCGCCATGGATTCATTGGATAATGTCAGTCCGACATCCGCTATTAAACCTTCCAACCAGTGCCGGAACTGTGTTTCATCCATACGCGGGAACGCACACCATGCAATCTTCGGCAGTGCGATCAAACGTTTATGCAATGCTTTTTTGGATTCTATCCTCGGCGCACAAATGACCAGCCGTAAGCCTTCGGGGGGATTCCCTGCCAGCTTCTCCAGTTGATCAATCTGTTTGGGCCTCGCGCTTGCCGCGTTACGCACCATGGCATGACAGCAACTCTCCCCAAACAGCCCCGGAGCAAGATTCTCGTACACGCGGGCCAGTTCGTCCACATCCACACGGACCAGCACCGCATGCTCTGAATCATACACCAGAAGCCTCTCGGCCATCTCGAAAACGGCATCCTCATCATCTCCCGTCAGGTAATAAGAGGCGTGTTCAGGCGGCATGATCCGTGAAGGCGGAAGCTTGACTGGCATGGATTAGGCTGTGTTACCCATCAGGTTAAAATCCGGATACCAGCTTCAACCATGCCTCACGCATCCACTGCCGATCCAGATCCCGGCGCAGCCGGGCTCTGGATGCTTCGATACTGGTTGGTCCGCCCACGGCATAGACGTCTCCCTGTACCGAAATAGCTCCGCTGCTCCATATACGTACATTTTTACGCCAGAGGCTGATGCTCCCCGAACGTGAAAGCCGGTACGTGATGGCAACCCCGGAAACATCGTAGGAAACGGGATTGAAAGATTCGCTGATCGCGCCTAAACGCAATTCCGCATCCGCATGATCCGCACCCACCACAAATCCCTTTGCATGATCGCCCACATAACGCCGCCACGCGGGCAAAATAGTGCGTGCGGATGCATCAGTTCCGGTAACATTTACGATGCTGACATCCTCCGGCACGACGCCACGCCCCTGACCTGCCAGATGATAACCACAGCCATTAAGCGCAAGCGTCAGACAAAGCGCAGCTGCAACAACGATGCCCCTCATTGCGGACGCACCACGAGATTCAACAATCTTCCCCGCACCAGAATCACTTTCATAATCATCATCCCGTCCAGCCATTTTACAATCGTGGCATCCGCCTGCGCCGCTGCCAATGCCGCATCCTGATCGGCATCCTTGGGTACAGTAATTTCACCCCGCTTCTTGCCCTGAATCTGCACCACCAGCGTCACCACATCCGTTTCAAGCGCGGAATGATCCACCTGCGGCCATGTTGTCACCACCGCCATCTCCGGCATCCCCAAGCGTTCTCCACATTCGCAGGCAAAGTGCGGCACAAAGGGTGCGAGCATCGTCACCAGCGCCTCGACGCCTTCCAGCCGGGCTGCGACACCAGATCCGCCCTTAACCTCAAAGGCCTGCAACGTGTTCGACAACTCCATCAGCGCGGCAATGGCCACATTGAAAGCAAAACCATGTTCAAAGGCATGCGTCACCTTGCCAATCGTACTGTGAATGGTGCGCCTCAAATCCTTCACGCTGTCATCATTGTCGCCTGTCATATCTATACTTACCTTGTCCAGCAAACGCCAGACACGGTTCAGGAATCGGTGCGCCCCTTCCACGCCTGCATCATTCCATTCCAGATCCTTCTCGGGAGGCGCGGCAAACAGTGTGAACAGGCGAGCTGTATCCGCGCCGTACTGCTCGATAATCGTATTCGGGTCCACCGTATTACCCTTGGACTTGCTCATCTTGGCGCCGTCTTTTAGCACCATGCCTTGCGTTAACAGATTGGTGAACGGCTCGTCGCCACCCTCCTCCGAGGTAAACAGCCCGGCATCACGCATCAGTTTATGGTAAAAACGGGCATAAAGAAGATGCAGCACCGCATGCTCCACGCCACCGATGTACTGGTCCACCGGTAGCCAGCGGCGCATCGCAGCGGCATCAAGCATGGCCACATCGTTGCGCGGCGAGGTATAGCGATCCATATACCATGAGGATTCCATGAAGGTATCGAAGGTATCGGTTTCCCGTCTGGCGGACTTACCACAAGCCGGACAATCGACACATACAAAGGATTCGCATTCGGTCAGCGGGCTCGCGCCGCCTGTCGGCTGCAAATCTTCCGGCAGTTTTACCGGCAGCTGATCGTCGGGAACGGGTACGATGCCGCAATCCTCGCAGTGAATCACCGGAATCGGCGCACCCCAGTAGCGCTGCCGCGATACCAGCCAGTCGCGGAGGCGGTATTGCACCCGTTCGGAACCTTTGCCATGCGCAGCTAACCATCCGGTTATCTTCCCCTTGGCTTCTTGTGAATTCAGACCATCGAATTCACCCGAATTAATGAGTACACCCGCATCCGTAAATGCTTCCACATCAATATCCCAATCCTCATTCGCGGGACGAATCACCTGCCGAATGGAGATGCCGTACTTATGGGCAAACTCAAAATCGCGTTCGTCATGGGCCGGAACACTCATCACCGCACCGGTTCCATAGCCCATCAACACGAAGTTGGCGACCCAGACCGGAACCTTCTCTCCACTGATCGGATGGATTGCATTCATACCCAGTGGCATCCCTTTCTTTTCCATCACCGCAATGTCTGCCTCTTTGGTCGAAATCTGTGCGCACTCCTCAATGAAGGCAGCCAGTTCTGGATTCAATTCTGCCGCCTGTCTGGCCAGTGTATGCCCGGCTGCCACCGCCATATAAGTCACGCCCATCAGCGTGTCGGGCCGGGTGGTGAAAATATCCAGCGTTTCATCACTGTCTTCGAGACCAAACGATACTTCCGCACCCGTAGAGCGGCCAATCCAGTTGCGCTGCATCTCCGCCACACGCTCCGGCCAGCCGGACAATGTATCCAGATCAGCCAGTAGTTCTTCGGCATAATCGGTGATTTTGATAAACCATTGCGCCAGATTTTTTCGCACCACCGGCGTATCGCAGCGCCAGCACACACCATCCACCACCTGCTCGTTGGCCAGAACGGTATGGCAGGGCTCACACCAGTTCACCTCGGCCTCTTTGCGGTAGGCCAAACCCTTGTCCAGCAGGCGCGTAAACAACCATTGCTCCCAGCGATAATATTCTGGCCGACAGGTAGCGATTTCCCGGCTCCAGTCATAGGACAGGCCAAGGTATTTCAGCTGTTCCCGCATCTGGTCGATATTGGCATAGGTCCACTCGGCAGGCGGGCGGTTATGCTTGATGGCAGCATTCTCTGCGGGCAAACCAAAGGCATCCCAGCCGATGGGATGCAACACATTGAATCCGCACATACGCTTGTACCGGGCGACCGCATCACCCAGACAATAATTACGTACATGGCCCATATGCAGATTACCGGACGGGTAAGGAAACATTACCAGGCAGTAATATTTCTCCCGAACATCATCAGACACCTCGGATGCAACGTCCACACCCGATTCCGCCCATATCTGCTGCCATTTTGCCTCAATTTCCTGTGCTTTATAACGCTCTGTCACCTGCTACAACTCCTCAATTAAACTGGATGCAGATGATGCTGACAATGGGGATGAATGAAAAGGGGGAAAACATTCTTCTCCAGTGTGTAAAAAATTGTCTATAATTGCAGTGGAGGCCGATATGCTTAAACCGATCCCGAATCTTCCCAAAAATGCATTGGGCTTTTCTGCACATGGAACCGTCACGGGCGCGGATTACGAGGATGTTCTGATCCCCGCTGTGGAAGAAAAACTGCTCAAGTTCCCGAAAATTCGCTTTCTGTACCAGATGGGCGAGGATTTTACCGGTTATGATGCTGCGGCCATGTGGGATGATGCGAAGATAGGTTTGAAACATCCCCTGTCATGGGAACGTTGTGCCATTGTCACAGACGTGGAATGGATTCGCATTGCAATGAAGGCCTTCGGATTTATCTTTCCCGGAGACTTTCGCCTGTTTCATAACCATGAATTTCAAGCCGCCTTCGACTGGATATGTGAATAGTCCCGGTTAGGACAACCCAACCGGATTTCGATACACTGCGCGCCTCTTAAAAGTGAGGCATGCATGAGTCTGAAATCTGAAATCGAGAAACGGCGCACCTTCGGTATTATTTCCCACCCCGATGCCGGTAAAACAACGTTGACGGAAAAGCTGTTGATGTTTGGCGGCGCCATTCAGATGGCGGGAGCAGTCAAGGCGCGCAAGGCCACCCGCCACGCCACCTCCGACTGGATGAAAATCGAACAGGAACGCGGCATTTCCGTTGCATCTTCGGTAATGAAGTTCAATTACCGTGATTTCGACATTAATCTGCTCGACACGCCCGGCCATCAGGATTTCTCCGAAGACACCTATCGCGTCCTCACAGCCGTTGATTCGGCCATGATGGTCATTGATTCAGGTAAAGGCGTGGAACCGCAAACGGAAAAACTGATGGAAATCTGCCGCATGCGGAACACCCCTATTGTCACCTTCATCAACAAACTGGATCGTGAAGGTCTGGAACCGCTGGACATTTTGAGTGAAATCGAAGACAAACTACAGATTGAATGCACGCCCATGTCGTGGCCCATCGGTATGGGCAAGGCATTTAAAGGCGTATACAACCTTTACAAAAAGGAACTGAACCTGTTCAGCGCCGGTGCCGAAACCCGTGATTTCGAGACGGCGCATATTGCGAACCTGAATGATCCAGCACTGGAAACATTACTCGGATCGCAGGCAGACGAATTGCGCGAAGAGGTTGAACTGCTGGAAGGTGCAGCCAATCAGTTTGAACTAAAACACTTTCTGAAGGGGTCACAAACCCCTGTTTTTTTTGGTAGCGCCATCAATAATTTCGGTGTCAAGGAACTGTTGGATGCCTTTGTCGAATTCGCACCGGCCCCCGGCCCGCGCGAAGCGGAAGAACGGGTGGTCAATCCTGAAGAAGAAGACTTTTCGGCCTTTGCCTTTAAAATTCAGGCCAATATGGACCCGGCGCACCGTGACCGTATCGCTTTTTTCCGTATCTGTTCAGGTAAATTCAGCAAAGGCATGAGCGTCCGCCACCACCGCATCAACAAGGATATGAAACTTGCCAATGCAACCATCTTCATGGCGCAGGACCGCACCCATATCGAGGAAGCATGGCCCGGCGACATCATCGGCATCCATAATCACGGAACGATTAAGATCGGCGATACCCTGACCACCCGGGAACCGTTGAAGTTTACCGGTATCCCGAACTTTGCACCGGAAATGTTCCGCCGCGTGCGCCTGCGCGACCCCATGAAGCGCAAGCAGCTGCACAAGGGGCTGGTGCAATTATCCGAAGAAGGCGCGGTCCAGGTCTTCAAAACACTGCTGAGCGGAGACTATCTTCTGGGCGCTGTCGGTGTATTGCAGTTTGATGTCACCGTCGCGCGCTTAAAGGCCGAATACGGAGTGGATGCCGATTATGTGAACACAGATTTTCAGGTCGCGCGCTGGATCACTTGTGACGACACAAAGAAACTGGCGGAATTCAAACGCCTGTTTGAGGCCAATCTGGCCGAGGATGCCGACGGATGCCTCACCTATCTGGCGCCCAACGCATGGAAACTGAATTATACCATCGAGCAATGGCCGGATATTATTTTCCACAAGACTCGCGAACATATCTAGCAGGGCATTCTGACCCGAACGTGTATTGGGAACCAACCTGTCAACGCTAATAAAAAAACAACCGGTGGTAGCACTTAGGTATTTTCCGGATGGAAATCCACGTTTTGAACTGAACTTGAGGCAGGTCAGTAGCCTTACTAACAATAGGCTTGTTATGTAGGCATTTACTCGCTAATTTTATGTGGCTATGTCCATTCAGGAAAAGGTAAAATGCGTCCACAAAAGCTATATTCGAGCTGGTGGAAAATCATTTGTCTCGGTGTTCTATGAGCGTCTCATGGAAACCAGTGAGGATATCCGTAAGAAATTTGAACATATCGACATGGAAGCCCAGGCCAAGATACTTGACCACGCTATCGTGATGTCTTTCCTGTTTGTCGATGAAACCCACCAAAGTGCCACGCAGTGTCTTAATAATATCAGGGAGTCTCATAGCCGACGTAATCTGGATATTGCTCCGGAACTCTATGATACATGGCTTGAATGTTTGGTTGAAACTGTTGGTATCTGTGATCCGTCTGCGAACGAAGAACTGCTGGCCAACTGGCGTACCGTCATGTCAGTTGCGATCAATCATATTCGCGGGGGCTATTAAACACTCCCCCTGTTCCACTCACGCATTGGTTTAACCAAGATCATCATCATGCAATCATATCCATGAATTCCTACTCATTTGGCTAGGCTCTAGTTCAGTGATTCCCTGAGTTTCTTCATAGCACGCAACTCAAGTTGGCGTATCCGTTCGATGGATACCCCGAATTCCCCGGAAAGTTCTTTGAGCGTGGCAGGCTCTTCGGCCAGATGGCGACGCTCCACGATAGCTCTGTCACGTTCCGGCAGGTGATTCAGGGCAGAATACAATGCGGACTTCTGATGTTCCTCCCAGTTGGATTGAGTCACAATCTCTTCCGGTGTGGCATCCGGAGCGGGCAGAGCATGCAGCAACGTCGATCCTTCCTCTGTCTCGGCATCCAGAGACATATCACGTTGAATAAATGCAGTGGCCACTTCCTGGTATTCATGGGCCGAAAGACCGTATTCTGCACCTACTTCTTCGGCATGGAGGCCTTCCATTGCGGCAATGGCATTTTTGGCCTTTTGAAGACCTGCAAAAATTTTACGCTGAAGCTTGGTTGTCCCCAGCTTGACGATGCTCCATGAATTCAGGATAAAATCATGAATAGCGGCTCGCACCCACCATGAGGCATAGGTCATCAGACGAAAACCACGATCCGGGTCAAAGCGTTTGACTGCTCGCATCAAACCAATAGTGCCTTCCTGAATCAGATCCATTTCCGGTAGTCCGAAGTGGCGATATTCACGTGCAATCGCAGCCACGGCATAAAGATTGGAACAAACCAGCTCCTTCGCAGCTTCACGATCCTGCTCGTCACGCCAGCGGCAGGCCAGACGGTTCTCCTCATCCCGTGAAAGGCGGGGGAAACGACGCATTTCCCTGCGGAAAAGCATCAAGCTGGACATTTCTAATGCCGGTACCATCAAAAAGTCACCTCCTGAACACATTCTCTCTAAAAAATCTATCCTGATAAAAGACTAGCACTCTATGGACACGAGTGCTAATTATAGAAAATTTACTTTAAATGTCAAGTGGTTGCAGTATTCTCATTCGACAAACACATGGTCGCAACCCATGCCCCAAGGCACCCCGCTATACCACCTCCAAGGACCATAGGCACCAGCAGGATAAAACTGTTAAGACTGACATCCAGCGCCGCAAACCAACTTCCAGCACCGAATATGAGAGGCCAGAGCAAAAACCAGGCCAGCATTCCTGCCCCTGCTCCCAACAACATACCCTCCAGAATAAATGGCATACGCACAAACCATTCGTTTGCACCCAACAAACGCATCAGTTGTATTTCATCGGCACGGGCCAACAGAATCATGCGCAACGTATTGGAAATAATAATAGCCATAGCCAGCACCAAAATCAAAGTCACAAACCACAACAGGCGTTTGATATTTGCCAGCCAACGCTGGACCTGAACCAGATGCATTTCACCACTATTGAGGTTGGCGCCCAGACGTCGTGCTGTGTCAGTAATATCCGAGTATAAAAATTCGTCAGCCTTGGCACCGGGAGTAATTTCTACCGTTCCGGGAAGGCTGCGCAGCAATTCATCCTCATCCACGGCGCTACTGCCCAACCAGCCATGTAACCACGTTGCCATCTCCTTCTGCGGAACCACGCGTGCTGAGGAAACGCCCGGAAGCAATGCCAGCTGATCAGCCAGGTGTTTCAACCTGGTCTGGTTACCGCCCTCCATATAGGCGTGGAAACGAAGGTCATGCTGCCATGTTCCCATCCATTGTGATCCCGCCTGCATACCCAGCCACAGAAGGCCCAGTGCCCACAAAGCCACACAAACGATCACCAGCGCCAACCATTGATGCACGCCAAATGGAGGCAGAGTGAACCCTCCGGGGAGCCGGGGCGTGGATCGCTCACTCGCCTGACTCATATCCCCTCTCTGGTTGCATATTCATGTCCATCACCATGATCATGAATTGTCGGTGGTGTGTGCTGTAGTACTTCTGCCAATGTTCCGGCATGCAAACACAGGAGATCGCCGGGATGCGTTTCCATGAGTTGTAAATCATGCGTGGCCATAACCACCGTGCTGCCCTGCCGGTTCAGGTCCATAAGATAATCCATAATACGCCGGGCTGTCCCAATATCCAGATTTCCCGTTGGCTCATCCGCCAGGATCAATGGTGGATGCGTGCTCATGGCACGGGCAATCGCCACCCGCTGCTGCTCACCACCGGACAATGCCTCGGGAAACGACCACAAACGGTCTTCCAGCCCAACGAACTCAAGCACTTTGCGGGCACGGGCAACCAGCCGCTCCGGTTTCCACCCCTGTACACGCAGTGGCAGCGCCACATTCTCAAATACAGTACGCGAAAACAGCAGTCGATGATCCTGAAAGATAACGCCAATATTCCGCCTGAGCTTGCGCACCTGATGCTCCTGCGCCAACCTCATATCAAGATCCTGCACGGTTAGCTGCCCCGATGTGGGACGTGCACCGCCATACAGGCAACGTAGCAGGGATGACTTGCCTGCCCCACTCTCGCCGGTCAAATAGACAAAACGTCCTTTGGGGATACTCAGGGTTACGCCTGATAGCGCGGTTTTTCCGGTAGAATAACGAAGCATGAGCTGACGTGCCTGAATCATGCGTAAACGGTAACCAGCCCGATGGACATTGTCAGCAACCTCATGCATGAGCTTTTATACCCAACACCCGATATTAGGGGGATACTCTGAGAAACTCAGAGTATCTGTGCGGGCCACGGACGGTCCGCCAAAATCGAGCACGCACCGATGATTGTCTCCGATTGCGTTTGCGCTGACTGCTGGAAAGGTTTTTCTTTGGCTTACGTTTGTCCTGCACGCACCAGTTGACCCCCATCATGCGTGCGCCACGTTTGTACTCATCACTGGTATATCCCGCAAAGCGGCGAATACTCTCAACCTCATATAGAGCATCTTCCATC
>JAUZQZ010000095.1 GCA_030950745.1 Mariprofundaceae bacterium
TGGTATGTCACGTACGACACTCTGGAAAAGATTGAAACACTTTGGCATGGCTTAGTACCGGTTAATTTTCCGGACATACCATCATCTGAAACACAAAATTTGCCGCCCGCAGAGGCAGACAGCATTTATGAGACAGGTTAAAGCATCCTACTGAACAGGAGAGGCTGTCCCCATGTTCTGGGTGGATGGCACAGTTTGTTGCGGTGGATTGACAACCTCCATCAAAAGCAAGGCCAACACAAAAAGGATTATAAAGAATATGGCATTGCGGTATTTGAGCCGTTCGCCACGCATTTCCTCAATACGATCCAGCAGCCAACTGGTGACACCGTAGATGAGGATTGCTCCAAGCGTATAATAGATAGCAAAGTCCATAGTCGTATCCAATTGCAAGGGTCTGTCAAGACTGACAGACCCCCACATTTCAACTTATAATTAAGTTATATTGTCTTGAGAAAAGCGATTAGCTTATCCGCTTTCTTTCCCTTGATGTTCTGGTTGCCCATCTTGGTCTTGGCATGGGAATCACCTGTGAATTCCTTGATGGCCTTCTTACTTTTGTGCACCCATTTGCGCAGATGATCTTCATCCCATACCCAGTCTGCATTCTTCAGGGAATCGCTGTACTTAAAACCCGGATGTGTCCCGGCCTTTCTGCCCATGATACCCTTCAGGCCAGGTCCAACCTTATTCTTATCGCCAAAATTATGGCATGCCTTGCACTTGCCTGCCGGACTGGCAGTAGCCTCCGGCACCGTGCTGAGACCCAGCACCGCCACGCAACCTAAAACAAGTAATAGATGTTTTTTCATTCCAAACCTCCTTTTAATTAATGAGACATCTCAGGACAGGAACTCCAGCAAAGGCGAAGCTGTAATTCCTTGATGCAGATCAATGCCCCCTTGTCCACTCCAACCTAGCAATCCGTCTTACGCATTGGTTGTGCCACGCACTCCTGCAGTTTCGCTCAGGCCTTGACTTAAATCAAGGCGGCAATCAATGCACCCGGGGAGTGTTGAGCGCACTAAAACGAGAGAGGAGGTTCTAGATTATGGCTGATTTTGATTCACCGACTGAAAATCCTGAAGATGCAGATCCAGTATCCGGGTGGCAGGCTTTCATGGACGACCCATCCATGCTGCTATTTTTGGGCATTGCAAGCCCGACGCTGCTTTACACGCTCTGGGGTGTCATGGAGGTCCTTAGCGTACCGGTGGCAGGGTATTAAGACTATGCCTACCGTAACAGAGTTGCCTGAATTAAGCGCCAAGGAACGCAGGTCGCGAAATTGGCTTGTGGCCCTTTTTGTCGCCCTCGCTGTCTTTGCTACCGTCGTACTTGTGTGTGGCGTGCTATCAAGGATTTATCCTGATTCCGGCATTCCGTTTATATGGATCGCCTTTCCGGTCGGACCCCAAGCGGCTCCGATTCCATAGGCAATTCATTAAACATATAAATTAGATCGCAAATAAAAAAGGGAGGAAATGTATATGAGTTATACAAGTATGGACCCCATACCGCACCGTCACTGGTGGCGGTTGCCTGTGGGTCCCGATGAAAAAATCTGGATTGCCGTTGCCTATGCATGGTGTCTGGTTATGCTTGTCTGGATGGTTGGCTGGTTTTTTGTTGGCAATCAGAATCAGGCCGGTGAAGCATTCAAGGTCACCCTCGACGGTTTCTCGAACAAATCGGATCAGATGATTGATCAGTATCAGTTAAAAGATGCCTCCGGTAATCTAATGGCTGAGGGTGAGACAGATGTCCCCGTCGTTCAGGTACCCGCAGGTGGCAATGTATATATTGCCGCGCATCAGTTTGAATGGCCGATCATTCCGGTGCTGGAGTTGGGCAAGACCTATGTCTTTCATATCTCATCACTGGATGTGGATCATGGCTTCTCACTGCTGCCCATCGTTCTCAATCTACAACTGATCCCCGGTTACGACTATGTGTTGCGTTTCACACCTAACAAAACCGGCGTTTACCGGATTACCTGTAACGAATATTGCGGACTCGGCCATCACCTGATGGCGGGCAAGCTTTACGTTATTGACACAGCCCACGGCGTCGTTCTTGACGGCAAGGGTGGAGTCAAAGGCGGAGAAATAGGAGGGGCAATATAATGGCAACTGCAATCTTAAGAAATCCACAGGATTTTATTACCTGTCCGGATACTGGCCAGAATCTTAACAAACCAGCTATCAGTCTGGCGAAGGCGAATATCTTTACCGCTATCGTCTTTCTGCTGGCGGGTGGAGCGCTTGGCCTGCTTGTCGCATTGACACGCTGGCCAGCCATTCACATTCTGCCGTCGGAGCTGTTCTACATTGCCCTGACTGGTCATGGCGCAGCCGTACTGCTGTTCTGGTGTCATTTCTTTGAAGTGGGCGTCGCCTATTATTTTGTTACGTCACCAATCAATGCTCGGCTGGCTACACCAAAAATCGCCTGGTTCAGTTTCTGGCTGATGCTGATTGGCGCAGCAATGGCCACGGTCATGGTGCTTATCGGTCAGGCAACGGTCATGTTCTCGGCCTATCCACCGTTGAAGGCACATCCCCTGTTTTATGTGGGTGTGATTCTGTTCGCTGTCGGTGCCCTGATTCCGATGTTTATCATCATCGCTACCCTGATCAAGGCAAAGAACGAACGCACCTATACGGGTTCTATGCCACTGGCATCCTTCGGTATTCTGATCTATGCCATCATCGCCATCTTCACATGGGTGATGGGCGCAGTCATCATGATTCCGACCCTGCTGTGGTCTATGGGTCTGATTCATAACATGGACGCGCAGATGTATCGTGTGGTCTTCTGGGCTCTGGCCCACTCCACGCAGCAGATGAACATCGTCGTGCACATCACCATCTGGTACACGCTGGCCGCCGTACTGTTCGGCGCCCGGCCGCTCAACGAGAAGGTGAGCCGCATGGCCTTTGTATTGTATCTGTTCGCTCTGCAGCTCGGCTCGGTGCATCATCTGTTATCCGATCCGGGGTCCAGCTTTGCCTGGCGCACATTCAACACCAGCTACGCCGGTTATCTGGCCGTACTCGGTAGCCTGATTCACGGTCTGACCGTGCCAGGCGGTATTGAGTTGGCACAGCGGCGGCGAGGACTATCGCACGGTCTGTTCGAATGGTTACGCAAGGCGCCGTGGGCGAACCCGGTTTTCTCCGGATTCTTCCTGTCCCTGGTGCTATTCGGCTTCCTTGGCGGCATCACCGGCGTGACCATGAGTAATCAGCAGATCAACATGATTATTCACAACACGGTGTACGTCCCCGGCCATTTCCACGGCACGGTGGCGACCGGTACAACACTGGCTTTCTTTGCCTTCAGCTACTGGATTGTACCGCTGCTTACCCGGCACAAACTGGCATTTCCGGGCTTGGCCAGAATGTCCACCTATCTGTTCGGTCTGGGCATGGGAACCTTCGCTGTGTTCTTCATGGCTGCGGGACATCTGGGCGTACCAAGACGGCACTGGGATATCACCTATGCCGATGCATCACTGCCGTTTCAATTCTCCGCTACGGTACAAATGCTGGTAACCGTTGCAGAAATTGGTGCGGTCATCGGAGGCACCGGGGCACTGTTTTACCTGATCTCCATACTGGGCACCTTCATGGGCAAGACAGTGGAGAAGGGTGCTCTGCCACCACTGGCCGAACCGGCTGGTGTGGTTGCGGCCCGATTGCATGGTGGAACGGAGCCACATATCAAGGGACTGGAGGTTCCAGGATCTCTGGTACTTTGCCTGACCTTGCTTACCTTCCTCATCATTTACTACTTCGCTCAGTACAAGTATCTGGCGACGATCTGGGGAATCAGGTAATGTAATTTGCTTGCGGGGCATGTCCATTCTGAACGGTTCTCTGACCTACCCTCCCAGGAAACCTCAGGACATGTCCCGTAAGTAATTTCATCACCGGCCAAAAGGGGCGCCCGCACGGGCGCCCCTTTTGTTTTTCCAGCCTTTTATTTCTCCAGTAAGAGGGCAGTATTTGTCACCATCCCTATGGGTAACTTTTTACGTTTTGATCAACATGTAATTCGGAGGTTTTAATTTTGCGTCCAGCCGTACTTATCAATGTTATGGTTAGTATCCTGATGTTTACTATCTGGCCCCACACATATGCGCAGGCGTCAACAGATGGAGGTGTTTTTGCCAATGCCAAAAACCGGCTACAGGGGGAAGAGCAACATTCCAAACAGAATCTGAAATCATTTGGTGATGATTTTGACAGTGATAAAGCATTGAAAAATAGCCAGGATGCCATAGGCCAAACACTTTCCGGCTATACCTTCCATGACCGTAACGGTAAATTGGTCAAACTTTCAGATTTTCATGGGAAACCACTGCTTATCAGCCTGATTTATACCAGTTGCTTTCATGTCTGCCCGGCAACAACACAGAACCTTTCCCGTGCCATCAGGACAACTCGTAGCGCTGTAGGAAAAAACAAGTTCTCTATCGTCACCATCGGTTTTGACACCCTCCACGACACACCGGACAGGATGCGCGGATTTGCACGCCAACAGGGTGTATCCAATGTATATGGCTGGAAATTCCTCAGTGCGGACAAGCCCACTATCACTCGACTGACGACAAACCTTGGTTTTATCTTCGTACCATCACCAAAGGGATTCGACCATCTGATTCAAACCACGGTCGTAGATAAAAACGGTGAGGTTTACCGGCAAATTTACGGTACGGACTTCGATCCATCTATCCTTACCGGTGCCATGAAGGAACTGGTTTTCGGTCTGAGTCCCGCAACACTGAGCCTGTCTTCACTCGTCAACAGAGCGCGCCTGTTCTGTACGATCTATGATCCTTCGACAGGCACATATAAGTTTAATTATGCCATGATATTTGGCATGAGTGTTGGCGTATTAATGGTAAGTATCACGGGATTCTTCCTTATCCGCTTCCTGCGGTATTCATGAAAAATAATATACTCAGGTCCAAGTGTTAAAGGGTGATGAATGAGCCACTTGCAAAACTCTGGGTGGATGAGCGGCAATCCCACTTTGAGTCCATTTTCGAGGTGGAATGAGGTGCATGGTGGTTCCATGGACCGAAATTCCAGCTCGGAAATGGGCCGAAGTGGGGAAGCCGATTGCCGCTCATGAGTTTTGCAAGTGGCTC
>JAUZQZ010000096.1 GCA_030950745.1 Mariprofundaceae bacterium
ATGACAATGGATATGACCGATTAGATAGAACCCCTGATTATTAAAACTTAAATCAATTGAAAATACTAGGCAATTCCAGTCCAAAGGCCCGTGGTACTGGTCAGAGTAATTTGCATGGTGAATGATTGTTTTCGGCTGCTATCTAAACGGGTCATTCAGAACCATTGATCCATGGAGTTCGGGGGACATAATACATAACTCAACCTCGCCATATCTTCAAACTGCCGCTCATTCTTTCTATCGTCAAATAATTAAGTATTATGTCCCCCGAACTTCGCGACCTTTCTTTATTGACCAGTGACTGCAACTCCAAGATGTCCATGAGATCATTCATGACTGGGAGAAGATGACCAGATGCATCCCCATTTGGAAACGCGGCTCGGCTTGCTCCTGCTCCAAGCAAAACCACATGCGAGCGTAGATCACATGGATTTTCAATGAGTTTCTGCGCGGTCACAATCGTCATTGTCTTGTCGTGTGGAGTAATAGGATTAAACTCTATTACCTCCTTTAAATTTATTGTGACGTGAATTCACGTTGTGCAACTTGGCATTCGATTAGAGCAATTTTCTCTTCGAGCACTTTGCGTCTGCATACAGGTAAGATGATTAAAACCATGCAGCATCCTGTAAATAGAAACATGATCGCTTCATAGCCATCCGTAAAAACGGTTATCCCAATCAAGACAGCCACTACAAGAACCATAAATTGAATTAGTGAGTCGAGCGTTGAATGCTTTCTGTTCAGCTTATCCAAACTGTCTTGGTTTAAATTTAAATTGGCTTGGGTTTGGCTCATTTGAGTAGTAACTTTTCTTTTGCTGCCATATGCTAACTCTACTGAAATCAAAGAAATACAAGCAATCATAAACATTAAGTATGCAAATACATTCAGTGCTAAAAAGATGGATGATATCAGGGCAACTATGACACCAGCATAAATGCGCCTCATAAGCCGCTTCTGTCGAGTCTTTAGCTTAATTTGATGCTCGACTGCGCCTTGGCCAAAATAAAGATCTTCGAGATCTTTCATTTTTTCATCAGGGGAAAGTTTTATTACGTATTTTTTCGTTATAGCCCACTTTCTTTGCTCAAGATGCTAGTGAATTCAGGGAACATATTACCCACTGCCCTGCATCCCGATTTAGGCATCCTTCTTGTCCGTTTGCTCTCACGCAACCATGCCTTAATCAGCGACGGGTAAAGCACATCCCGGCGGTTTGCTTCCACCTTGATTTTTTCAAGCAAATCCACCGGCAGGCGGATAGATATAGACTTGGTGCCGGATTTCAGGTTGGGCATGTGAACCCTCTTCGCTTTGCTCATAAAATGGAGCCATGCTCAGGCGGCAAGGCGAATCACCTCAATTTCCGCGCCCCTTTTAACCGCTTCCTCCGCATACTCCAGCAGATTTTGAGTGGTGGTTTCATCCAGATAATATTCGCCGCAATTTTGGCATACGTCAGCCGGAACATTCTTGAAAATCACGGTGGTTTCGCCACGAACAAGCGGAACCGTGACTGCTCCTTTCCCCGCTTTATACGCCCTGCACACACAAACCACGATTACACCAAGGTAACCGGATCGCCATGTTGCTTGTGGATGTGGCCGATGCGATAGACGGTTTCTCCGGCTTCGGTGAGCACATCGGTCGCCTTCTGGGCTTCCGCTTCCGGCAGGATCGCTACAAAGCCGATACCCATATTGAAGGTACGATAGCGCTCATCACGCGCCACATCGGCAAAGTGCAGCAGGTATTCAAATATCGGCGGCACCGGCCAGGCGGACGCATCCACGGTCGCAGCCAGACCTTCAGGCAAAATCCGCTCGATATTATCGAACATGCCACCACCAGTGATATGCGAATAGCCGTGCACCTCGATACCGGCCTTGAGCATCGCCTTGACCGCCGGTACGTACAGGCGGGTGGGGGCAAGTACGCTATCCACGGCCTTGCTGCCATCAGACAATATATCGTTCTCAATATCCGCACCGCCAACCTCGATTAACTTACGAATCAGGGAAAACCCATTGGAATGCGGGCCGCTGGAGGCAATCCCCAGCATGACGTCACCGTCACGAATCGTGGAACCGTCAATCACTTTCGGCTTATCCACCACACCAACGGAAAAGCCACCGATATCGTAATGGCCCGGCGCGTACATACCTGGCATCTCGGCGGTTTCGCCACCGATCAGGGAGCATTCGCAAATGCGGCAGGCCTCAGCGATGCCTTCGACCACGCCAGCCAGCATTTCATCATCCAATTTACCCGTTGCCAGATAATCGAGGAAGAACAGCGGCTCTGCCGCCTGCGCGGCCATGTCGTTGACGCACATGGCCACGGCATCGATACCGGCCACATGCGGGCGGTTATGTTTCTGGAGCAGCAGCAGTTTCGTGCCGACGCCATCGGTGGACGAGACCAACACCGGTTCGTCCATCGAAGAAAAATCCGCTTTGAACAGCGCGCCGAATCCTCCCAGCCCGCCAATCACTTCCGGGCGCGTGGTGGAAGCCACCGCATCCCGGATACGTTTGACAAAGGCATTTCCGGCATCGATGTTTACACCGGCATCGGCGTAAGTCAGCGATTGTTTTCGCTGACTTACAAGGGCGTCAGACATCCAGATTCCTCACCTTCAGCGCATTATCCTGAATAAAAGCACGACGCGGCTCCACGGCATCGCCCATCAATGTGGCGAAGGTTTCGTCGGCTGCCACCACGTCGTCCACGCTGACTTTGAGCAGTACGCGTTTTTCCGGGTCCATGGTCGTTTCCCAAAGTTGTATTGGGTTCATTTCTCCCAGGCCTTTATAGCGCTGGATGCTGAGGCCTTTGCGGCCCTCGCGTTCAATAATGTCCGCGATTTCGATATGATGACCGACGGGCCAATGCTTTTCCTCACGGGACAGGTGCGCGCTATCGCCAACTGCGCGTTGTACCGAAGCGCACAGGGTTTGCGCCTCGCGGTATTCGCCGGTACTCGCCAAATCTTTATCCAGCCGGGAATGCATGATACGGCCATGATCACGCCGCCTGAATTCTACTTGCCAGCAGCCCTGTTCGGCATCTTCATGCAGCACGAACTCCAATGTTTCATCCATGCGTGATGCTTTGTTAAAGGCATCAACCACCGCCTGCATCCGTGGCTCCAGCCGGTCTTTGTGACGGAATGCGGATATCTCCAGCTTGCCGGTTTCCAGCAACAGCTTCAGCACCGGTAAATCCAGCCGCTGCGAAAGCCGCCGACACAATTGTTTGAGACGGTGAATACTGCGCACCAGCGTCATCAGGCGCTCGCCGGTAATCGGTTTTGCCGCCTCACTGGGGTAATAGGCCATGCCCTGTCCGCCATGCTCCAGCAGAAATTCGAACAAATCGTCATCGCTAGAGATATAGCGTCCCTTCTTACCTCGAGCAACCCGGTATAAGGGGGGTTGTGCGATGTACAAATGCCCGCGATCAATCAGTTCCGGCATTTGCCGGTAGAAGAACGTCAGCAGCAGTGTGAGAATATGCGAGCCGTCCACATCGGCATCGGTCATGATAATCACGCGGTGATAGCGTAATTTGGAGATATCAAAATCTTCTTTACCGATGCCTGTGCCGAAGGCAGTAATCATGGTGCCGATTTCCTGACTGGAAAGCATCTTGTCGAAACGGGCTTTTTCGACATTCAGAATTTTCCCCTTGAGCGGCAGAATGGCCTGATATTTACGGGATCGCCCCTGCTTGGCCGAGCCACCGGCGGAATCGCCCTCTACCAGAAAAATTTCGCATAATGCCGGATCCTTTTCCTGACAATCCGCCAGTTTTCCGGGCAAATTTGAAATATCCAGCGCACCCTTGCGGCGGGTTAATTCCCGCGCCTTGCGTGCCGCTTCGCGTGCGGTTGCCGCCTCCACCGTTTTACCGACAACCCGTTTGGCTTCCTTCGGATTCTCCTCCAGCCATTCGGAGAACTTCTCATTGATGATGGATTCAACGACTGCCCGCACTTCGCTGGATACGAGCTTCTCCTTGGTCTGCGAGGAGAATTTCGGATCCGGAACCTTGATCGACAGCACAGCTGTCAGCCCCTCACGGCAATCGTCCCCGGTCAGACTCACTTTATGCTTCTTCAGCATATCATGCGCATTGGCATAGTTATTCACACAGCGGGTAAGTGCTGCACGGAATCCCGCCAGATGTGTTCCCCCATCCTTCTGTGGAATGTTATTGGTGTAGGGAAAGACATTCTCCTGGTAAGCATCCGTCCACTGCATGGACAACTCCAGCGATGTCCCGTTACGCTCACCGCTGATCGTGATGCATCCGGAATGCAGGGCGGTGCGCGTCCGGTTCAGGTGTTCCACAAAAGCCGTGATACCACCGGTGTATTCAAACACCTGCCGATTATCGTTGCGCTCGTCGTAAAGTTCGATACGCACACCACTGTTCAGGAAAGAAAGCTCACGCAAGCGCGTAGCCAGTATATCCGTTGAGAAATTACGGTGGGAAAAAATTTTCAGGCTGGGAAGAAAACGCACCTCGGTTCCGGTACCTTCCGCTTCACCAATCTCCTTCAACGGCTTCTGTGGTTCGCCTTCTTCATAGCGTTGAAAATGGACCTTGCCGTGACGCCGGATGACCAACTCCAGCGTTTCGGACAGGGCATTGACCACGGATACGCCCACACCATGCAATCCGCCCGAAACCTTGTAGGAATTATCATCAAACTTACCGCCGGCATGCAATATGGTCATGATAACCTCGGCTGCCGACACCCCTTCTTCGGAATGAATCTCAACCGGTATGCCACGGCCATTATCACGCACGGTAACCGAATCATCCGAATGTAAAATGACTTCAATACGATCGCAGTGACCTGCCAGCGCTTCGTCGATGGAATTATCCACGGCTTCGAATACCATGTGATGCAGGCCCGTACCATCATCGGTATCGCCAATATACATGCCCGGTCGTTTGCGCACAGCATCCAGACCGCGTAGCACCTTGATGCTGTCGGCACCGTATTTCTGTTCTGCTTGTGCGCTCATGCTGCTTCCTCCACACTGATCGTGACCGGTTTTATTTCATCCCGATTACCGTAAGCCGGCACGGTTAACGTATAACAATCTATTTCCAGCCCTTCGGGTAATCGGGTTCCGGCAGGACCCGTCATCAATACCTGGCCGGAATGGCTGGCAAGACGCTCTAACAACCGCTGCTGGCGTGAAGGATCCAAGGCCTCCAGACAATCATCCAGCAATAACAACGGAATCAGTCCACGATGCTGCCTTCTCACAGCACATTCCGCCAGCCTCACGGCCACCGCCGCCAGTTTTTGCTGCCCGCGTGAACCACAGGAACGTATATCCCGTCCGCCGTAATCAATCATAATACGGTCGCAATGCGGTCCGATACGTAATATACCTCGTGCCACGCCATTTTTACGCTGCGCAACCAACCGGTTAAACCATGTTTCTTTTTCTTCAGGAGCGGTTGAACGAATTGAAATCCGTACCTCGGCTTCACTCAATGGGATCTCGGATTCCAGTATCCTGTTTAAATCATCCAGTATGCCGGCGCGCACCTGCATCAGGACTGATCCATGCACGATCATCTGGTGCTCCCAGACTTCGATTTCATCGATTGAACCGCCACGTCGTAACAAACGCCCGCGCTGCATCAGGCAGCGAAGATATGCATGATAATGTCTGGCCACATCGGGTCTGCAATAAAGCATCATCTGATCCAGCCACCGCCGACGCTCGCCAGGTACACCGTCTACCAGTCTGGCACCCTGGGGAGATTCAGCCAGTACCGGTAATGTTTCGGTCAATTCCGTACGTCGCTGGAGTTGGCGGCCTTGCAGATAAACCTTGTTACCATTACCTCCGGAGACCCCGACATGGAGCGGTCCATACCTCGTCCATTTTCCTGTAATTGAAAACCCCTTACTATCCCACCGGGATAATGCCGGATCTCTGGCTTGCCTGAATGAACGGCCATGCCCCATAAGAAATACTGCTTCCAGGAGACTTGTCTTTCCGCTTCCGTTTTCGCCAATCACCATATTCAACCCTGGCGAACATTGCCATCGAACATGGTGATGACAGCGTAAATCCGAGGCGCTTATTTCTCCTAACAGTAACGATGTAGAACTCACGGTAACGCTAGGTATAAATATTTCATTCCTTACACACAGCGCTAGATCCTCATCGGCATAATAACAAAGCTTGCTGCACTATCCTCTTCCTCTTTCAGCAACACGGGAGAAAGCCCGTCTTTCAGGCTGATTCTCACTGTATCGCCATGCATCACGCTCAGTACATCACGGATGTAACGCGCATTAAATCCGATCTCCACTTCCGGCCCATTATAGTCCAGTTCAATACTTTCCTCGGCCTGTTCCTGATCGGTATTGTGGGAAAAAACCATCAACTCTCCCGGCTTTATCTGCAACCGTACATCATGTGTAAATTCATTTGCCACAATCATAATTCGCCGTAATATCTGATCGAGACCATTTCGGTCCGCAATAGCAATCTCCGGATTGTTTGCCGGGATAACATCCTCATAACTGGGAAAACGGGCATCAATCAGTTTGGATGTCAGCATATGGGATGCCGCTGTCAGGCGGATCTGACGGTCGCTCATATTCAAGGTTACCTGACCTGGAATGTCCTCGCACAACTTGCGTATTTCCATCACAGCCTTGCGGGGAACAATGCTCTGACTTGCCTCTACTGTCTGTTCCAGAGAGGCGCGGGTCAGGGCCAGCCTGTGACCGTCTGTGGCGGCCAAATTCAAACACCCTTGTTTATCGATCTCAAACAATGTTCCAGTTAAATATTTTCTAGTTTCATCGTTGGACATGGCAAAACTGGTCGAAGCAATCATGGTGGCTAAATCCGCACCATCGATATGAATGGATGAACTCTCCTCATCTTCCTGCACATCCGGAAAATCATCCGCAGGCATCGTGGCCAGACGGAACCTTGACCGTCCACTTTTTATATTTAGAAATGCATTATCAAGCTCTATATCAATATCCGCATCAGCATTCAGTTCCTTGAGTACATCAAACAGTTTTCGGGCCGCTACCGTGATACGGCCCGCCTGATGAATTGTTGCCGCCCCTTGTGTTCGAATACCCACTTCAAGGTCGGTCGCTGTCATCACCAGTTCGTTGTCACCGGTATTCAGACAAATATTGGATAAAATCGGAACCGTATGCCTGCGTTCCACAATATTCTGGCAACGTTGAACAGCCTGAAGCATGTCCATGCGTGAAAGGGTGATGTGCATGTTGTTCTCCTCTTTTAAAGATCCCATTTATATCAAATAATTAGTCATCGTCATAGTGTCTGTGCATAATGTGGATAAGGGAAAAACACACATATTTCCAGTCGCTTATGCATTAATACCACTGTGTATAAGGTATGGTATAATTTAATAATAACATGTTTAAAAATCGGCTCTTTACATTTTTTAAGCACTGCATGAAGGATATCCCCATATTATCCACAGGATAGGCAGCTATTATACTGAATGTATACATGCTCAAGTTTTTAGTAATGTAATCATACGTTCAATTTCATTTTTAAACCCTTCATCCTGTTGCTGTAAAGTATCAATCTTGCGCGTGGCATAAAGTACTGTGGTATGATCCCGGCCACCGAAACATTCACCAATTTCAGGCAAAGAAAGGCTGGTCATTACTTTACTGCAATACATAGCGACCTGGCGTGGAAAGGCGATATTTCGGCTTCGCTTTTTTGATCGCATATCCTGTAAACGAATATTGTAATAATTCGCTACATGTTTCTGGATATCCTCAACGGAAACAACCTTTACCTCTTCATGTAACAGATCACGCAGTACGCGGCGGGAAAAATCCATATCAATGATTCGTCCGGTCAGCGTGGCATGGGCAGTCAGACGTGTGAGTGCACCCTCAAGCTCACGTACATTGCTGGTAATACGAGTTGCCAGAAGGGCGGTGACCTCATCCGGTAAATGGACTCCGGCGAGCTCCGCCTTACTGGTTAGAATGGCTTGCCGGGTTTCCAGTGAGGGCGGTTGAATATCGGCGACCAGACCGCAGCCGAAACGTGATTTCAAACGTTCCTGTAAATGATTCATTTCACGGGGGGGGCGGTCCGATGTGAGAATAATTTGTTTTTGTACTTCGTAAAGCGAATTGAATGTATGAAAGAATTCTTCCTGTGTACTGGCCTTGCCCGCAATAAACTGCACATCATCAATAATCAGAACATCCACCTTGCGGTAGCGATTCCGGAATTGTTGCGTGGTGCCATTACGGATGGCCAGAATCAGTTCATTGGTAAACCGTTCGCTGGTACGGTAAGCGATAGCAATATTATTTTTCCCCAACAATTCGTTGGCTACGGCATTAATCAGATGCGTTTTACCCAGTCCCACGCCGCCATACAGGTAAAGCGGGTTGTAAACGACACCAAGCTGATCGGAGACTGCGCGGCAAGCGGCATGGCAAAATTCATTACTTGGGCCAACCACAAAATTGGCAAAGGTGAAACGCGGGTCGATAAATCCATCTACCTGTGCCGAAGCCGGATGGGCCTTCTCCGGGGTAGCTGTCAATTCCGGTGAGAGTGAAGGATCTGTCCGGAATTCAACATTTACGTCAGCACCAAAATATTCCTCAACCAATCGACGGATATCCTGTTCGTGATGATCCTTTAGATTATCCAGGAAAAAACGACTGGGTACGGACAGAATAAGTGCATGGCCTTCAACACTGGCATGGATAGGCCTGATCCATGCGTCAAACCGTGCAGCAGGCACATCCTCGGCCAACGCATCCAGAATCACTTGCCAGTCAATTTTCCCCTGCTTGTTTCCCATTGCCCAACCTTACGGAAGAGAAGGCAAAAGGTCATCCGCCAATCATTATGATTCCGGCGTTATTAATTTTTAATCCGGATCATTCATGACGTTCCGCGATGATTGGCTTGGGTCTGATGTTTGGTACTCTTATCCTGAACTATTCATGAATCGCCGTGATGATCGCGCCGGGCCTTTGTTCGCAACAAATGCTTGCGATAAAGGGCGTAGCCATGCTTACGGACGCCTGAGCAAGGATTTGTTGCGAACAAAGGAACAAGTGAGGGCGCGGCAGCATTTATGAATAGTTCAGGTTATATGTGCTCAAACGACCTGTGGTTTTTTGTAGAAGGTGTGCCGTAGCCATGTGTACGGATGACGAGTAAAGGATTTGTTGCGAATTAAAGAAACAGGTGGAGGCGCGGCAGTATTTGTGAGTGGCTCAGGTTATAATATTCCATAGCTGTTAGCAACAAATAGAGTTGTCCGGTTTTAGAGTACGGGGGTTGTCCGGTTTGGATATTGTTCATTTCATTGCTTTGATGCTTGGGAGCGGCAGTTCCGGCTTGCTCACTTTTGGTTTTTGAATGGGCGGAAACTCA
>JAUZQZ010000097.1 GCA_030950745.1 Mariprofundaceae bacterium
CCCATTTAATGGGTTGCGGGACGCTACCCAAGGGCGTGCGGGCACGCAAGATAAGTTGGTTTTGTGATGTGGGTAACTTGCGTTTCTATTTCGCGAGCCTATAACGTAGCTATGGAAGTTACACAAAAACGTTTTGATGCATTGCATGACCGTGCCGACCGTGGCGGTGAGGTTACCGTGCGCCTTGCGTTGGGTCTGTATCATTTCTATCTCTTTATTGCATCTATTCTGGCGGTGGGTCTGCGGTTTAAATGGACCTCACGTCCGGCCGTCGTGTATGTGTTGATACGGCAACTTTATTTCACGGGTGTGCAGAGTCTTCCATGGGTGTTGCTGATGTCATTGTTTGCCGGTGTCGCGGCAGTCTACAATGTGGTTCCCTTTGCCAAGCAACTGGAGGACATGTCACTGATTGGTTCCATGGTAAATACCCTGTTGGTTCAGGAGATGGCTCCGCTGTTAATTGCTATTTTTTTACTCACTCGTTCCGGTGTCGCCGTGGTTACAGAGATCGGTAATATGCATGTTCGGGGTGAGGATATGCTGCTGAAAAGCGTGGGTATTGATCTGCATGAATATCTTCATTTTCCCCGAATGTTTGCTTTTGCCCTGTGCGGGCTGGTTCTGACCATCTTGTTTATCGGTGTTTCCATATGGCTGGGGGGATTGATTGTTGCCTTGAATAATGAGATGAATTTTACCCAGTTCCTGATTGAGATACGCAAGGGAACGACGCTGGACGAAGTCCTGATAATGGTGGGAAAAGGTGCTGGCTACCCGTTGTTATGCTGTGCCATGTTGTTGTTTCAGGGGTGTAAGGTGGGTCGCAATCCCAACCATATCCCCATTCGTGCAACCTATGGTGTGCTTGGGGCTCTGATGATTATCGTGGTGCTGGATGTTTTCATTGCGATGATGCGTGCATTACTATGATTCGGATGTGTTGGAGGGATTTGCAACTTTTGGAGAGTACGTTGCCGACGGGTTGTGTTTCCAGGGGTGAATACAAGCGGGTGATTATGCCGCGCAGATACCAGTATGCATGGTTGCACTATCTTTTTCCGGAACGGATGTTACATGGTGAGGAGGGGTGGAAGCTATGGCTGGAAACCGATACGGCCAGCTCTCAGGCAGGAAGTAGCATGTTTTTGACACGTGTAGCAAGCCTGTTGCATCACCGGGGCGCTATAGCAAACCTGAGCCTTCGGGAGAACCTGTTATTGCCGTTTCTATACCATGGAGACGAAAATGCGCTGATTCAGGCAGAGCAGGATTTGACGGAAGTGGCGGTATTTCTGGGGTTTGGGGACAATCTGGATGAACAGGCAGGCGAACGTTCCGCTTATACGCACGGTATTATTAGTCTGGGACGCTGCATGCTGCAAAAGCCTGATATCATTTTGGCCCAAGACGTGCATTGCGGTATGCCGCCGCACCGTCTGCAGCAGTTCCGGGCGCTTTTTTTGGAGGCAATGGAGTCATTGCAGGCGGGGCTGTTATACCTTTCTACTTCCGAGCATGACGGTTCGGGCATTATGTTTGAAGATTCGCTAGAGTTAACCGGGATGGATGAGGTGGCTGTATGAAGCGAGGGGATTATGTGACCGGTATGCGCCGTCAGGTCGGCTGGTTCGTCATTATCGGTATCGGTGCGATATTGCTGCTGCTGCTGGTTATTACCGTGCGTACCGACGTCTTTGCCAAAAAATTTGATTTGTATGTTTCCCCGCTTTCCGCCTCCGCTTTTTTTATCGGGCAGGAAGTCAAGTTTCAGGGGTTCACCATTGGCCGGGTACGCGATATTGAATTGCAGCCACATGGCCGGGTACGGGTCAATCTGCATCTGCTGGAACGTTACCATGGCATGTTGCACGAAGGTGCAATAGTACGATTGATTAAAGAGGGCTTCATAGGACAGCAAACCGTTGAAATTACAGCAGGAAACCCGCAGGCGCCCACACTCCGGAATCAATCTTTCGTCCCCTATCAAACGGAAGCTTCTGTTGAGCAATTATTGCTTGATCTTAAACCGACTGTGGCCAATGCAGATACTTTGTTGAACGAACTGGTCAAGCTGGCGAAATGGTTGAATGACCCCAACGGCGACGTGCGTCAGGCCACAGCCAGCCTTCGCCAGGCCAGCGAAGGGGTGGATAAGGGTGCGATTCAGCGCACCTTCACCGTGATGTCAAATGCTGCGGAAGAAATTCAAAAGCTCGCGCATCAATTGACGGAAAATAAGGCGGCCGAGCATTTGTCTGCATCCCTTAAACAAACAGCGATGATTCTAAAGGATATTGAACCGCTAACGCATAAATTGAACAAACAGGGGCCGGAAATGCTGTCACGGGTGAACACCCTGCTTGGCCGCCTGGCTACGTTGACCTCTTCACTGGCTAATATTTCTTCTGATCTGGAAGAGCTTACGCCCGAACTGCCCGGTTTGGCACAGGAATCGAAAGATACAATTGTGGAAATACAGCAATTGATTAAAGGGTTGCGTGGCTCGTGGATGTTTAGTGGCAAACATATACCTGTACGTGGTGAAGACGAGGGGGTAGCGCCACCCGGGCTGGACATGCGGCCATGAACCATTTGTCTGTATGGCTTGTGGTAGCAGCAATACTGACTGCGTGTGGCGGTGGAGCTTACAATGCAACCGATGAAGCGGTACGAAACCCCTATGTGAAAAGTGCAAAGACACTGACCGATGCCGGGGTGTCTGCCATGCAGCGCGAACGCTGGGATTATGCCAGAAATGTATTCGAACGAGCGTTAAAAGCAGCACAGCTTACCGACGACCCACGTCTTGTGGCGAAGGAATGGTACAACCTTGGAACAGCCCATGCGGCTTTGGGTTGGTATCAGAAAGCACTGCACGATTTTAGCAAAGCACAGACGGTAGCTAAACGAGCCAATGATCCGGTGACCGCCATTCGTGCCCGGCTTGCACGAGCCCTGTTGCCCGGGCAAATCAATGACTGGAAACCGGATGTGCTTGCAGCGAAATATCCGGCAGATGTTCATCTGGCGGCTGCCCGTCTGGCACAAAAGCAAACACGGCAAGATGTGGCGAAGCAGGAATATTCTCTTGTGCTGAAAAAAAGCGGGAACTCGCGTCTGGGCCTGCTTTATCAGGCACAGGCACATTTGGGCATGGCAATGCTGGCCCGGGAAGAACAGGACATGGAGCGTGCAAAACAGGAAGTGGAAGCAGCACTTGGCTTGCTCAGACAAGTGGGTTCCCCACGTTTGATTGCGCATGCGCTTTTGTTTTACGGCAAGCTGGAACTTGTTACGAATGACCGCCGTGGGTTGTTGCAGCGGGCGCTCGTAATTTACCAGACGCTGGAAGATACCAGAGGACAGCGTGATTGCCTGACAACGCTGGTGGAGATCGAAAACCATGCCGGAAATGTAGAAGCTGCCAGAGTTTATCAGCGGCGTCTCAAAAGCTTGCAAGGTAGCATGAACTGACGTGGAATAGCCCTATGCCTGATCCCCTTGCATCTGATTCAAACAGCAGCCAACTAAGCTGCACACTGAACAGTGCCCGTGATTGTGTGCATGTATTAAGTTCAATGGTTGAGGTCATGAGCCAGCGGGCAGGGCTGAATGATAAGGAAACCAATCGTGTTGTACTTGCAGTGGATGAATTGTTTGCAAACATTGGTCAGCATGGTTATCACGGTAAAGAAGGGCCTGTCGAAATGAAGGCTAAATATGATGGGGATTCATTATGGTTTGAGTTTCGTGATTATGCTCTGCCATTGATGGATACGGATACGTTACGTGGACAGGCGGTGGATACCAGCCAGATACGCCCCGGCGGGTTGGGCCTTCATTTGATATATGCCATTATGGATGAAGTGCGGCATCAGGCGCTGGATGATGGCAATCGCTGGTCGTTGACCAAGCATTTGAAAGGTTAATGGCTCCACCTGAAGCCATTAATGCGTGTATCGTCCGTACAGGCAGATGGATGACTTTATCAAGGAGAGGGCAGGAATGAAACTTGAAATTATGGAACATAAACTAAATACCACTAACGTGGTAATCACCTTGAATGGCGTGGTAAACATCCATACGGCGACACAATTGCGCCAACGCCTGAAGCCCTTTCTGGATGATCAGCACAAAGAGGTTCGTGTGGATTTGGGCGGTGTTAACTTTATTGATTCGGCAGGCATTGCTACGCTGGTAGAGGGATTACAGTGGAGTCGCAATGACGGGCGGCGGTTTGTTCTTTCCGGTCTGTCGGAGAATGTGCGGGATATTTTTGAGTTGGCCAAACTGGATACGGTATTTGAAATCGATAACGGCGATTCATGAATAGTCCGGGTTTGATTTATCCTGATTTGCGTACATTTATTGCCGATCTGGAAAAACGCGGGCTGCTTAAGCGCATTCAAACAGAGGTTAATCCTGCCCTTGAAGTGACAACGATTGCCGACAAGGTGTTGCGCGCCGGTGGCCCGGCGCTTCTATTTGAACATGTAACGGGCAGTGACATGCCCCTCTTGGCCAATCTGTTTGGTACGGCGGAACGTATCGCGCTTGGTATGGGACGTGAATCCGTGGATGAATTGCGGCAGGTTGGAGAATTACTGGCTTATTTGAAAGAACCGGACCCTCCCAAAGGCATGAGGGATATATGGAGCAAGCTTCCGGTACTGAAAAAAGTGCTGCATATGGGCCCTAAGGTGGTCAGAAAAGCACCGTGGCAAGCAATAACAATGACTGGAGAAGATGTCGATCTAAGCCGTTTTCCCGTTCAGACTTGCTGGCCGGAAGATGCCGGGCCGCTCATTACCTGGGGTTTAGTGGTGACCAAAGGTCCGAATAAGGAACGGCAAAATCTGGGTATTTATCGTCAGCAGGTGATAGGTCGAAATAAGGTGATTATGCGTTGGCTCAAGCATCGTGGCGGGGCGCAGGATCACCAGGAAGCGAAACAGTCCGGTACTAAAGCATTTCCTTGCGCCGTTGTGATCGGGGCTGATCCGGCCACCATTCTGGCGGCGGTGGCACCCATCCCCGATACGCTGTCCGAATATCAGTTTGCAGGATTGTTGCGTGGAGAAAGGACTGTACTCGTTGATTGTCAGAGTGTACCGCTTCAGGTACCCGCATCCGCCGAGATTGTGCTGGAGGGTCATGTATCGCTGGAGGAATATGCCGATGAGGGGCCGTTTGGCGACCACACCGGTTATTACAACGAGGTGGAACGTTTTCCGGTCTTTACAGTGGAGCGTATGAGTATGCGCCAGGACGCGATTTATCACTCCACCTATACCGGTAAACCACCGGATGAACCTGCTGTGCTGGGGTTGGCGTTCAATGAGGTGTTTGTACCGATTTTACGCAAACAATTTCCCGAAATTGTTGATTTTTATCTACCAATGGAGGGGTGTTCCTACCGCGTGGCCGTGGTGTCCATGAAAAAAGCCTATGCCGGTCATGCAAAACGGGTGATGTTCGGTATCTGGTCGTACCTCAGGCAGTTCATGTACACCAAGTTTATCATTGTGGTGGATGACGATATTGATTGCCGTTCGTGGCCCGAAGTTATATGGGCCATATCCACACGCTGCGATCCGGCACGGGATTTTACCATGGTAGAGAACACACCCATTGATTACCTCGATTTTGCCTCGCCGGTTGCGGGTCTGGGCTCCAAGGTCGGGATCGATGCGACCCACAAGCTGGGAGGAGAAAGCAATCGAGAATGGGGGAGGCCAATTGTAATGTCTGGGGATGTAGAGCAGCATGTTGCTGCTGCCTTGGAGGAAATTGGCCTTTAGCCTTCCGGCTTTGCCGGGCTAGAAGGAATTGCAGCGAGCAGGTTGGAACCATGCAGAAGAGGGGGAGATGAATGCGGCTTGCCAAGATTCTAATAGGCGTATTTCTGTTTGTGCTTATCGGTGCTGGCGCAACCTTTTTCTTTATTGCCTCACCGGAATATGCGGGAGGCCAAAAGGCGCTGGAACACGGCAAAGAAGCTTATGGCAAACAGGAATTTGAAGATGCCGCAAAGTGGTTCCGTGAGTCTGCCAAGGAAGGCGAGGCCAAGGCACAATTCTTGCTGGCCCGCATGTACATGCAGGGGCAGGGCGTGGAAAGGAACACCAAACAGGCCGCACGCTGGTATCGTATGGCAGCCAAACAGGGAGTTGCCGAGGCTCAGTACCAGCTTGGTTTCTTCTATGAAAACGGCAGGGGATTAAACCGGGACGAGGTGGAGGCGGCACGCTGGTACCGTATGGCGGCAGATCAAGGGCTTGCTAACGCGCAACTCCACATGGCGATCTTGTACAGGGAAGGGCGGGGTGTGCGCCACAACGAACTGGAGGCGCTGCGCTGGTCGGTCAAAGCGGTGCGTCAGGGGAACGGAGATGCACGTAGTTTTCTGTCCAATTTAACGCAAAGCTTGCGCAGCCGTGCCAGAAATGACGATGATGCGGAAGCTGAATTCATCCTTGGTACCATGAGCCGACGTGGTCTCGGATCGCCACACAACGATGTTAAGGCGGCGGAATGGTTTGTGAAAGCCGCCATGCAGGGGCACCGGGAAGCTCAATTCCAGCTTGCCTATCAATATGCCAACGGTATCCATATCCAGAAAGATTATGCCAAGGCCGCACACTGGTATTTGCAGGCAGCACTTCAGGGTGACGTCCGATCCCAAACGGCGATTGGGGCTTTGTATACACTGGGGCTGGGGGCCGGTAAGGATCTTAGTAAAGCTCTGTACTGGACAAAAAAAGCGGTGATGGCTGATAA
This sequence comes from Mariprofundaceae bacterium, assembly GCA_030950745.1. Taxonomy (GTDB): domain Bacteria; phylum Pseudomonadota; class Zetaproteobacteria; order Mariprofundales; family Mariprofundaceae; genus JAUZQZ01. Next base: position 6,784 of record JAUZQZ010000097.1, read on the forward strand.
TGTCCGGGCCAGATTCAATCTGGGTCTGATGTATACGCAGGGTATTGGTGTGCCAAGAGATGAGCAACGCGCATTTAAGTGGTACAAAAAGTGCGCCGAGTCCGGTTTGGCTGAAGCGGAGAATAATCTCGCTGTCTTTTATGCTGAGGGGCGCGGTGCCGGGCGTAACATGAAGCAGGCATTGCACTGGTTCCATGAAGCCGCAGCGGCGGAGGATGCCAAGGCTGAATTCAATCTTGGTATGATGTACACGAGGGGTGTGAGCATTGAGATGGATAGTGAGGCAGCGCGCAAATGGATGCGCCGGGCCGAGCAGCATGGTAATACCAAGGCATTGATGTTTCTTGGCATGATGTACGATATTGGCCAGGGAGTGGGAGAGAATCCCCGTCAGGCGGCGGTCTGGTATGAGAAAGCCGCACAGCACGGTAATGTCGATGCGATGTATAATCTGGCCATACTTTATACTGGAGAGCATGGGCTAAAGCATGACCTCGCCAAGGCAGCCGCTCTGTTCCGGAGGGCGGCCGATGCGGGAGATGCGCTTGCCATGACACATCTTGGTGTCATGTACCAGGAAGGCAAGGGCGTTGCCTTTGACATAGCCAAGGCGGCAGTCTGGTATCAGAAAGCTGCACAAACAAACTATAAGGTTGCCCAGTTCAATCTTGGTAATATCTACCGTCGTGGCGAGGGATTGAAGCAGGATGATCGGCAGGCAGTAAGATGGTATCGCAAGGCGGCCAAACAAGGCTATGCTCCGGCTAAAAATGCATTGGGCTATATGTATGCCACCGGACGAGGCATTGCTGCGGATAAGAGAAAGGCGGCACACTGGTTTTCCGAGGCCAGTAAGCTCGGGTTGGAGATGGCCGGCGATAACCTGAATAAATTGAAACGGGGTAAAGGTGGTTTTGGACTGTTGAGTCTGGCCGTTGAACACGGCACCCGCACCCTCTTGCTGACCCGCGACGATTCAGATGCCGGTTTGTTTGACCTGTACGCCAAACCTCTTATATAAAAAAACAACCGGAATTATTCTTGCTCTCGGCCAGAGCGTTATCGTTGGAATGTCTGGACCGGGTCTGCTCGGGTGAATCACCAGGCTGTTTAGCCTTTCAGCCTCATTTCATATTGGAAAAGTCCCCCGCTGTTAGCAACAAATAGAGTTGTCCGGTTTTAGAGTACGGGGGTTGTCCGGTTTGGATATTGTTCATTTCATTGCTTTGATGCTTGGGAGCGGCAGTTCCGGCTTGCTCACTTTTGGTTTTTGAATGGGCGGAAACTCAG
>JAUZQZ010000098.1 GCA_030950745.1 Mariprofundaceae bacterium
GTCTCTGAATCCAGGCTTGCCAAGAAACTTCATCGCTGGAATCAATCCGGCATGGGTCGTTAGATTCTTGCCTGTTCCTTCAATTGTTACTTTCTGCATGGACTTGCGGGCTCTGTTTGCTGTAGCTTTACTCACTGAAAAGGTGACTCCTCTGTTTTTTGATTGAGCTGCTAACTCTTTGAGGAGTCTACCTTTTTTTGCTTATATTGACAGAAGATTGCAGGATCCAGGTATCAGATGAAGAGGCGGATCGTTGATGAAGGAGGCGATCAATGTCTCTGCGCTGAACCACTATACCTTCTGCCCACGGCGTTGTGCATTGATCTATGTCGAGCAGGCGTGGTCTGAAAACCTTCATACGCAAAGTGGACGGCGGGAGCATGAGCAGGCGGATGTGCCGGATTATGAGGTGAGGGCGGGTGTGCATATTGAGCGCGCCCTGCCGGTCTGGTCTGAAAAGATCGGATGGATCGGTAAGTGTGATGTTGTCGAGTTTCATGAAGATGGAATCGTTTATCCTGTTGAGTATAAACATGGCAAGCGCAGACTGTGGGATAATGATGATATTCAACTTTACTTCTTCTAATCAGCACATAACTTCAAGCAAGAATGAACGTGAAGCCAGCCTGCCGAAAGGTGTGCGACTGCATAAAAGGCATGAATAATAAGGAGGATGCAAAATGACCCCAACCCATTCCAGTAATGACGAAGCCCTGCTGCGCCAAATGGTTGAAACCATCGTTCGTGAAGTTTCACCGGAGACGATTATCCTCTTCGGCTCCCGTGCGCGGGGCGATGCCCGTCCCGATTCCGACGTTGATTTGCTGGTGGTTGAAACGGATCCGTTTTCGCCCCGGCGCAGCCGTCGAAAGGAAGCGGCGCGCTTGTATATGGCGTTAAGGAAGTTGGCAATTTCCAAGGATATTCTCCTGTACAGCCGGGATGAATTCGATCACTGGAAACATTCATTGAACCATGTCGTTGGCAGGGCGCATCGTGAAGGAAGGGTGCTACATGGCCGACCTTGAGCAAGCCCGTTCCATGTTGAGCATGGCGTATAAGGATTTCAATGCACTCGTCGGCATGCAGGGTAATTCATTATTTGCAGATGAGATTTTCGGTTTCCATGTCCAGCAGGCGGTCGAAAAGGCATTGAAAGCATGGCTATGCGTCAACGAGGATACTTATCCCCTGACGCACGAACTGGCACGATTGCTTACTCTGCTTCAACTTTGGGGTCAGGTCTGCTATTGTACCATTTCGTTGCCAATATTGCATAAATGGGCTTAAATTAGCGTTATTCAAGTCATGGATCGGAAATGGGGAGGCTATCATTTTTGGATTATTCAAGGCCCAGTTTTGAGATAGACCAGCGGTAGTTCCGGAAAAAATTACTTATTTCATTGCCCGGCCTGTGTTGATGATTGTCTCTTTATCTGCTTTGGATAATTTCTTGATGGAAGCTTCGGCTTTGAGTGCTGCGGAGCGTGAACCGATCTTTTGCTGAAAAGCCAGCGTGAGCGATGCTTTTCCGCGCAGATATTTTGCTCCTTTGCCTGATTGATGTTCGGCAAAGCGACGATCTACATCGGTGGTGATGCCTGTATACAGGGCACCGTCCTTGCAGCGGATCAGATAAAGAAACCATGTGGTTTCCGAGTCTGCCGGGGTTGAATCGTGTGCTGAAGCCTTCATCATGGCCATGCTACAGAAAATCCTTCATAGAGCCGCTTTTTCCGATCCGATTGAGCGCCGGGGATGTTCCCGTATCCGGGACATGCTGTTAATGGCGGCCGGGTTGACGGCATGAGCGATAACGTCATATGATGACGCCATGCGGACGATTATCGATCTACCCGATCAGAGCATTCAGGCGCTGGACGCGTTATGCACGCGGGAGCATATCTCCCGCGCCGCAAGCCGGACGAGGATACCGCATTTGGCCTGTGGAAAGGGCATGTACAAGAGGGTTTGAGCTATCAGGATGCCCTGCGGGACGAGTGGGACGCACCGACGGTGCATGAACCACACAAACCATGAAGGCGCTATTTGATACCAATATCCTCATTGATTATCTGAATGGTATCGAGGCAGCCAGAGATGAACTGGCGCTCTACGACAAGCCATCAATCAGCAGCATTACATGGATGAAGGTGCTTGCCGGCGCATTCTCCGAAGAAGAGGAAATCAAGCTGCGCGCATTTTTGAGCCGGTTTACTGTGCTGTCGGTAAACATGGATGTCTCCGAAAAGGCTGTAGAACTGCGCCGCCAATATCGCATGCATTTGCCTGATACTATCATCTGGGCTACGGCCATGTGCGACTCCGCTTTACTGGTCAGCCGCAATACGAGAGACTTTCCGTCCGGCCATCCGGGTGTGCGGCTGCCGTATCATTTATCGCCCTGAATAGAATCATGAGGTATAGCGCAAACAATGGATATTAATTCAATCATTCACGGCATCAGTATCTGGGCCATCCCTGTGGTGCTGGCTGTGGTGCTGCACGAAGTGGCGCACGGCTGGGTGGCGGATAAGCTGGGCGATGATACGGCCCGCTGGATGGGGCGGTTGACGCTCAATCCGCTTAAACATATTGATCCTGTTGGCACTGTTCTGGTGCCTATTATGCTATTGGTTGTCGGATCACCGTTTCTGTTCGGTTACGCCAAGCCCGTGCCGATTAATTTTCGCAAGCTCAATCGGCCAAAGCAGGACATGGTATGGGTGGCGCTGGCAGGGCCGGCGACCAATCTGCTGCTGGCATTGGCCTCGGCGGTGCTTCTGTATGTTATGGCCAGACTTCCCGCAACGATGCTCTGGCTGGCCGATCCTGTGGGCGCGATGTGTCAGGCTTCTATCATCATCAACATGGTGTTGTGCATCTTCAACCTGCTTCCGTTACCGCCACTGGATGGCGGGCGAGTGGCTGTAGGCCTTTTACCGGGGCCGGCATCTTATGGCTTGTCCCGCCTTGAACCCTATGGATTTATTATCATCGTTGTGCTATTGCTGACCGGTGTGTTGCAGAACGTGATTGGGCCTCCGGTTCTCGGTTCTGCCCGGATTCTCATCACATGGGCCGTGGGGGCTTAGCCCTGCCCTTTACCCACAAATCACATCACAGAACCCTTGCACACGGGTCAGGCCAAGGCGCGGTGCGCAGATAATGGTTGTTCCATTGGCAAGCGCCGCAACGCAGGTATGGCCCGTGTGCAAGGGTTCCCTTCGGGCGAGTCGCCCGGCGGTTATCTGCTGCGTTGCGCTTTCTTGCAATGGAACAACCATTGCTTCAAAAGCGCGCCTTGCAGATAGCCACCGGGCGACTCGCTGTGGCGCGATTTGTGGGTAAAGGGCAGGGGAGCCATGCAGGCGCATCTGTTTAGCTCCATCGCCAAAGGCAGCCTTGACGCTATTGTCTGCGCCGATGGAGCGGGTCGCGTCGTGCTATG
>JAUZQZ010000099.1 GCA_030950745.1 Mariprofundaceae bacterium
GGTGTGAATTGTGGCTCTCCGCACTGGAGTGGACACAGTTGAAAAATGCTATTCGATCGAGCCGTAAGCGGGCTGGTGGTACGGACAGCGTATCCGTGACCCTGTCACGTTATTCATGGTCTATTCTTGATTTCTGGGCCAGACGCGAAGGATGTACGCTATCGGAAGTGATTGAGAGGCGATTGGGTTCGGAAAACACCTTGCCGCGATGATTGCGCCGAAGCTTTGTTCGCAACGGATGCCGAGGAAGGAGGGCGTAGCAGTGCATACGGACGACCGAGGAGGGATTTGTTGCGGGCAAAGAAGCAAGCAAGGATGCGGTGAAATTTGTGAATAGTGCAGGCTAGCCCGAATTGTTCATGCTATCTTTCTTGGCTTCCTGATAGAGAGATTCCAGTGCATCAAGGTCAAGTTCAGCCAGATTCAGTTTTTGTTCGGATGCCAGGGACTCCATGGCACGAAAACGATTTGCAAATTTTCTATTGGTATGCATAAGCGCCAATTCCGCATCAATACCCAGTTTGCGACCCAGATTGACCAGGGTAAACAGGACATCGCCGAATTCATCCTCAATTCTTGATGAATCAGCATGGCTACGAACCTCATGCTTCAATTCACGCAGTTCTTCCTCCATTTTTTCAATTACATCACCAGCTTTAACCCAGTCAAAACCAACGCGGGAAGCACGCCGTTGCTGCTTATGCGCGTAAGCGAGAGCCGGCAAGGGGGGGATGCCATCCATCAAGCTGCTCCGTTCTTGATGCTCTGCATCCTTTAAGCGCTCCCATTGCTGTGAAAGGTCATTCGATTGGGTGCCGTTAAATACGTGCGGGTGACGGTAAATCATTTTCTCGATTAAGGATTCCACAACATCATCCAGGTCGAAGTGCTTGCTTTCGGAAGCGATCCGGGCATAAAAAATAACCTGCAACAGCAAGTCACCCAATTCGTTTTTTAACGCATCCCACTCATCGTGCTGGACTGCCTGCTCGATGGCTTCCAGCACTTCATGGGTTTCTTCAAGCGTGTAGGTGCGTAACGACGACAGCGTTTGCTCTTTATCCCATGGGCAATTCTCACGTAATACATGCATAAGCTCTTTTAACTTACTGTAATAATTATCTTTGCTTATTATTCTGTGTGGCATATGCTCTCTTTAAAACTTTACATAATATACATTATGCGACGTTGCCAATCATGCGGTAGTTCTCCACTGTAACTTGCACTAACACTTGCTTATCCCCTATGCTGCCACACAAGTAGTTTCTGATGAACCGGGAGGATTCATGGACATTTCTGAATTACTGGCTTTTACCGTCAAGAATAACGCATCGGATTTGCACGTATCATCCGGTGAGCCTCCCATGATCCGCATCCATGGCGATATCACCCGCATCAAAATGCCATCGATTGAAGCACGCGAAGTTCAGGCCATGGTCTATGACATTATGACGGATTCCCAACGCAAGGTATTTGAGGAACATCTGGAACTGGATTTTTCCTTTGCGTTGGGTGATATCGCCCGATTTCGTGTGAACGCATTCTGGCAAAATCGGGGCATGAGTGCGGCATTTCGTGTAATTCCCACCGAAGTGTTCACGATGGAGCAACTCAAATGTCCTGAAATTTTTTCAACCATTGCCATGGAGCCACGCGGCCTTTGTCTGGTCACGGGACCAACAGGTTCCGGCAAATCTACAACCCTTGCGGCCATGGTGGATTTCCGTAATCAGGCGGAACGGGGCCATATTCTTACCATTGAAGATCCTATTGAATTCGTCCATAAGTCCAAGAGCTGTCTTATTTCACAGCGGGAACTGGGCCCTCACACGCATTCATTTTCCAATGCTCTAAGAAGTGCTATGCGTGAAGATCCGGATGTGGTGATGGTCGGTGAGTTGCGTGACCTTGAAACCATTCGGCTGGCTCTGACAGCCGCGGAAACGGGACACATGGTCTTTGCCACTTTGCATACTTCTTCAGCGCCCAAAACCATTGATCGTATCATTGATGTGTTCCCTGCCGCCGAGAAAGATATGGTGCGTTCGATGTTATCCGAATCGCTTAAAGCCGTCATTTCACAAGCGCTGATCAAAACAGTTGACGGTAATGGACGTGTGGCCGCCTACGAAATTATGCTGGGCACGCCTGCCATCCGAAATTTAATTCGTGAAAATAAGGTGCCGCAAATGATTTCTGTTATTCAAACTTCCAGTCGCGAAGGTATGCAAACCCTGGACGCCGATCTTCAGCAACTGATTAAATCACGTAAAATTACACAGAATGCAGCCTTGGGAAAAGCTAACAATAAGAAATTATTTGGCAGTGGCAACGTATAAATGATGACTTTACAAAAAGTCATGAATAGCCTTTTTATGACGTCAGGCAGGAGCAGTAAATGAGCGCAAACGAGCCGGTACAGAGACTTTCCATCAAACAACTACTGATGGTGATGGTCAAAAGGGATGCATCCGACGTTTATATTACAGCGGATATGCCCCCTGCCTTCCGCATCAATGATGTAGTTTATCCTGCCAAACAAGCGCCTCTGAATGCAGTGCAATGCGAACAGCTTGCAAATTCGACCATGAGTGAGAAACAGCGTGCAGCTTTTGCGGAGACCTATGAAATGAATCTGGCCCTGGCCTACCCCGATCTTGGACGTTTTCGTGTCAGTATATTTCGTCAGCGTGGTAATGTAGGGCTGGTTATTCGTCAAATTAAAACCCAGATTCCCACCATTGATGAACTTGGATTGCCACAGTCATTCAAGGATATTGTCATGAGTAAACGTGGCATGGTGATCATGGTAGGCGCAACAGGCAGTGGTAAATCCACCTCATTGGCAGCCATGATTGACTGGCGCAACAGCAATCAGACAGGACATATTATATCTATTGAAGACCCCATTGAGTTTGTGCATGAGCACAAAAAATGTGTGATTACGCAGCGTGAGGTAGGCACCGATACGCTGGAATACGAAGCAGCGCTGAAGAACACGTTGCGTCAGGCGCCTGACGTGATTCTGATTGGTGAAATACGGGATCGTCAGACCATGGAGCATGCGTTGGAATTTGCCGAAACGGGCCACCTGTGCCTGTCCACCCTGCATGCCAACAATTCCAATCAGGCCATGGAACGTATTATTAACTTTTTCCCACAGGAAATGCATGAACAGGTTGTTTTGAACCTGGCCCTGAACCTCAGAGCCATTTTATCACAAAGACTGGTGCGAACAGTGGATGGTCAGCGTATGCCGGCCATCGAAATAATGATTAACACTCCCCGCATCAGCGATCTTATCATGAAAAGCGAAATCACCACCATCAAGGAGGCTATGGCGGAAGGTAAAACCTATGGCATGCAGACTTTCGACCAGCATCTTCTGGCCCTGTGGAGAGCCGGGCGCATTGCCGAGGAAGAGGCTTTACGCCATGCCGATGCGGTGAATGACTTGCGTCTAAAAATAAAAATGGCCAAATTGGAAGGTGGTGGTGATGATGATCGTACCGATCTTGACCAGCTTATCGGTAATACCGATGGCGATTCATCTGACCTGAAGATCTAGTGCCCATTATAATGGAATTAAAATATGGCTAATGACTGGCACATGATTGACGACCTGTTACTTGCGGCACACAAACATCAGGCTTCGGATTTGATTGTACGAACCGGAGACCGTGTGCGCATGCGCATTAATGGTTCAATTGTTACTATTTCCCCGGATAAGGTTCCACCGCAGTCATGCGAGCAGGTGATTGGTATGATCAAGCATCTGGCACGAAAGCTTCCGGAACAGCCGGACATCGAGCACGTCCATAATCTTGATTTTCACTATTCATTAGAAAATGTGGCGCATTTCCGTGCCCATGTTATGCGCACCCATAATGATTTCGGTATCGTGGCTCGTATTATTCCACAGAATATTCCTGAATTTGGTGAATTGCGCCTTCCCCCGGTTATTCGGGAAATTACAGGTTATCGCAATGGCCTGATTCTCATGGCGGGCGCTACAGGTTCCGGCAAAAGTACAACACTGGCAGCCATGATTGATCATATTATCGATCAACGGGCTGTTAATGTGGTGACGATTGAAGATCCCATCGAATATCGTTACAGCACAAGCAAGAAAGGCACGGTTTGCCAACGTGAACTTGGCCGCGATGTTCTGGACTACGCACAGGGCCTGAATGATGCCATGCGTGAAACGCCGGATATTATCGTTGTTGGTGAGGCGCGTGACCGCACGGTGATTCAATCCGCCTTGCAGGCATCCGAAACCGGGCATCTGGTAATGGCCACGGTGCATGCCACAACGGCGATCGGCACCATGCAACGCATCATGTCCGCTTTTGGTCTGGATGAACAGGGTGCGATCCGCGAACGCCTGTCCGAAAATCTGCGCGCCATTATCGTGCAGAAACTGTTGCCATTAAAATCAGGAAAAGGCCGGGTTGTAGCTCTTGAAATCATGATCCGTAATTCCGTTATCAAACACTTTTTACTTGATCCGGATCGATGGCGTGAGATTCCGCGTGCCATGGAAGAAGGTTCAACCCTGTATGGCAGCCAGACCTTTGATCAACATTTGCAACAACTGGTTGAAGGTGATCTGATTGAATACGAAGAGGGATTAGTTAATGCTGTTTTTCCAGAGGATTTTGCCATGCGTATGGGCAAGGAATAGCACACGCACCGTCTTACTTTATATCCAGCAGCGCCTGTTTCATGGTACCGGTCCATTCGCGTATAGCATCTTTCCCGGCAAGGCCTTCGGGCAGTAATATAGGTTCCCCAAAACGGACGGATGCCCTGCCCCGCCGCAAAAACGAACGCCACAGATGTATATGATCAAACGGCCAGGTTCCAGTGATCCGAAATGGTAGAATAGGAGTGCCGGTTTCCATGGCCAGAACCACTGCTCCGGGAAGAATGCGCTCCAGTGGCACTGGCGGATTGGCCGCACCTTCGGGGAACAGGCACAGTACATTCCCCTGCCTGACAGCCTCAATGGCATCGGATAGCGCATAACGATTTGCACCGCCTGGTTGAACTGGAATGACGCCACTGGCATCAAACAGCCACCGTGCATACCACATAGCTTGATAATATTCCCTGTCCATCAGAAAACAGAGGGGCCTGTTCACCGCAGCCTGTATCAACAGGGGATCCACGCCAGCGCGGTGATTTCCAACCAGAATCAGAGGACCATCGGGCAAAACGTGTGTTCCTGGTGCAAGCCGCTGCCAGAAACAGCAATACCAGCGATTAAGTTTACGAAAAAAACGGTTCGTGCCACGTTGTGGCCGTACATGATTCATTCGGCCATTCTACTAACAACAATATAAATAAAGCCACACGCAGAACCACACATGCAGATTGGATCAGGTTGCGGCGTCACCATAATACGAGAACCGAGCTTCCTGAGGGCCTCGTTACAGATGGTTTTGCATATCTTCCTGATAACATTCACTTGCCAACCCCTGCCTTCGGGGTGGAGAAACGAGGGTGTTTTCGCTATATTGCGCTGCCCTGCGTGGTATTCTCTGGATTCAGACAAACCGGGGAGTTGTCACGCACTTTTATCGATGAGGAGCACGCATGAAGTCATTGCCAGCACTGAAATCTGCATTACCTGTCAGGCAGGGCCTCTATGATCCGGCTTTTGAGCACGATGCGTGTGGTGTTGGCTTTATCGCACATATCAAAAACAAGAAAAGCCATGACATCATTGAAAAAGGCATGGAAATACTGCTTCGGCTCACTCACCGGGGTGCTACGGGCGCTGATCCGAGAGAAGGCGATGGCGCCGGCATTCTGATTCAAATTCCGGATGTATTCTTTCGTGCGGTAACACCTGAATTAAATATTGAGCTTCCAACGGAAGGCGAATATGGCGTGGGCATGGTGTTTTTGCCGCAAAATGATGCCTATCGCGCTGCTTGTCAGGCTATTACTGAACAAGCCATCACGGAGGAAGGCCAAATTTTCCTTGGATGGCGGGATGTTCCAACCAATGCGGCTCGCGCCGATCTGCCCGAGAGTGTCACATGCTGCGAACCCGTCATCCGTCAGGTTTTTATCGGTAAGGGAGAGAATTGTGCCGATCAGGATGCTTTTGAGCGTAAACTGTATGTCATTCGCCGGGTGGCCCGAAATCGTATTGATGACCTTGACCAGTCGGATCCCGCACGTTTTTACTTTGCCTCCATGTCCAGCCGTACCATTGTTTATAAAGGTATGTTTCTTTCACATCAGGTGGGTGCATATTACGAGGATTTGCAGGACACGCGCCTGACGTCTGCTCTGGCGCTCGTGCACCAGCGGTTTTCCACCAATACCTTCCCGGCATGGGAACTGGCGCATCCCTTCCGCATGATTGCCCATAACGGCGAAATCAACACCTTACGCGGCAATATCAACTGGATGAATGCCCGCAAGCATTCCATGCAATCGAGGGTGCTCGGGGATGACCTTAAAAAGCTCTGGCCGGTCATCGCGGAAGGTCAGTCCGATACGGCATGTTTTGACAATGCGATCGAATTGCTGGTGATGGGCGGTTATTCGCTGGCACATGCCGCCATGCTGCTGATTCCGGAAGCTTGGTCAGGCAACAGCTTGATGGATGAAAAGCGCAAGGCATTCTACGAATACAATGCAGCCTTGATCGAGCCGTGGGACGGCCCGGCAGCGGTTGCCTTTACCGACGGGCGTCAAATTGGTGCGACACTGGATCGCAACGGATTGCGCCCTGCCCGTTATCTGGTTACCAATGATGATCTGGTGGTAGGCGCATCCGAGATGGGTGTATTGGACATCCCGGAAGAGAGCATTGTCAGGAAATGGCGCTTACAGCCCGGTAAAATGCTACTGATTGATCTGGAGGCTGGCCGTATTATTGATGATGCAGAATTAAAAACAGAACTGGCTGATGCCAAACCCTATCGCAAAATTCTGTCCGAAACCCAGATACAGCTTGAATCCCTGCCTGAAGAAATGCCAACCATGGCGCCGGATCATAAGACATTACTGGATCGGCAACAGGCTTTTGGTTATTCACAGGAAGACCTGAAATTTTTAATGATTCCCATGGCCGTTGCAGGACAGGGCCCGATTGGCTCCATGGGCAACGACAGCCCGTTAGCGGTACTTTCCAACCACGCCAAACCCCTGTACAACTATTTTCGTCAGTTATTCGCTCAGGTCACCAATCCGGCGATTGACCCTATCCGTGAAGAAATGGTGATGAGCCTGACCTCCATCATTGGTCCGAATCCGAATCTGCTGGGGTTGGGTGAAGAAAAACCCCTGATGCGTCTGGAAGTGCATCAGCCTATCCTCAATAACATTGATCTGGAGAAGGTGCGTCATATCGACCGCTATACAGGGGGTAAATTTCATACCATCACGCTTTCTATGTGTTATCCGGCGGATGAAGGTGCGACCGGCATGAAAGCCGCGATTGAACGCCTGTGTAAAGAAGCTGAAGAGGCGGTTTGCAAACACTTCAATATCGTCATTCTCTCTGACCGTGAAATGGATGCGGATCATATTGCCATTCCGGCGCTATTGGCTATCAGTGCCGTGCATCAGCATTTGATTCATCAGGGCCTGCGCACTGAAACCGGACTGGTGATTGAAACCGGAAGCGCCCGTGAAGAACACCATTTCACCACGCTGGCAGGTTTTGGTGCGGAGGCCATCAATCCCTATCTCGCCTTTGAAACCCTGTTCGACCTGCAACGGTCCGGTCAATTCCCCGATGACCTTTCACTTGAGGAACTCAAGACCCGTTATATCAAGGCGGTGAACAAGGGACTGTTCAAGGTGATGTCCAAGATGGGCATATCTACCTATCAATCCTACTGTGGTGCGCAAATCTACGAGGTTATCGGCCTTGCTTCAGATTTCGTGGATGCGTATTTCACCGGAACACCAACCAGGATTGAAGGTGCAGGTCTGGCCGAAATCGCTGAAGAAGCCGTGCGCTGGCATCGTGATGCCTATGGTGACAAACAGATATACAGGAATGCACTTGATGTTGGCGGTGAGTATGCGTGGCGCGTGCGTGGCGAAGAACATTTGCTGACGTCGGAGAGCATTGCCAAACTTCAGCATGCAGTACGTACCGCGAATTATGATCTGTATAAGGAATATGCACAGCGCATGAATGAGCAAAGTGGCCGCCTGACCACCCTGCGCAGCCTGTTCCTGTTCAAGAAGAAAAAAGCCGTTCCGCTGAACGAAGTAGAACCGGCCGGAAATATCGTCAAGCGTTTTGTAACAGGCGCGATGAGTTTTGGCTCGATTTCACATGAAGCCCATTCCACGCTGGCGATTGCGATGAACAGGCTGGGCGGCAAATCAAATACCGGCGAAGGCGGCGAGGAACCCGTGCGGTTTACATCTCTGGAAAACGGGGATTCGATGCGCTCGGCCATCAAGCAGGTTGCTTCCGGACGTTTCGGCGTGACCACTGAATATCTTGTCAATGCCGACCAGATTCAGATCAAGATTGCCCAGGGAGCCAAACCCGGCGAAGGTGGTCAGTTACCGGGGCACAAGGTGGACAAACGTATTGGCCGCGTACGCCATTCAACGCCTGGCGTGGGACTGATTTCCCCTCCGCCGCACCATGATATTTATTCAATTGAGGATCTGGCACAACTGATCTTCGACCTGAAGAACACTAATGAATCCGCAGATATCAGTGTCAAGCTGGTTTCGGAGATCGGTGTTGGCACTATTGCTGCGGGCGTGGTCAAAGCGCATGCGGATCATGTGGTAATTTCCGGCCATGACGGCGGTACGGGCGCTTCCCCGCTCACCAGTATTAAACATGCGGGTACATCATGGGAGCTGGGGCTTGCGGAAACACAGCAGACGCTGGTGCTGAATCGTCTGCGTGGCCGAACGACCTTGCAGGCTGACGGTCAGATGCGGACGGGACGGGATGTCGTCATTGCCGCCCTTCTGGGTGCGGATGAGGTGGCTTTCGGTACGATTGCGCTGATCGCCGAAGGTTGCATCATGATGCGTAAATGTCATCTGAATACCTGCCCGGTCGGTGTTGCCACGCAAGACCCTGAATTACGCAAGAACTTCGTCGGTAAGCCGGAAGATGTCGTCAATTTTTTCATGTTCGTGGCTGAGGAAGCACGTGAAATCATGGCAGAACTCGGTTTCCGGACATTTAATGAAATGATTGGCCGTGCAGACATGCTGGATACCAACGATGCCATCCGTCATTGGAAATCAAAGGGCCTGGATTTATCTCCGATTTTCCATCGCGTGGACCCGAATGGCGCATCCGTTTACCACTGTGAATCCCAGGATCATGGTCTTGGTGGCATCAGGGATCGATGGCTTATTGAACAATCGAAAGCGGCGCTGGAAGAACAAAAGTCTGTGACCATTGAAACACCTGTTCGTAACGTCGATCGCAGCTTTGGCACCATGCTTTCCGGCGAAGTTGCCAAACGCTACGGCCACGACGGCTTGCCTGAAGATGCCATTTACATCAAGGCCAAAGGCACGGCGGGCCAGAGCCTGGGAGCATGGCTGGCGCGTGGTGTCACCATTGATCTGGCTGGTGAGGGCAATGATTATGTTGGTAAGGGTTTATCCGGTGGCCGAATAGCCATCTACCCACCGGTCGAATCGAACGTTATACCGGAAGAGAATATCATCGTTGGCAACACGGTGCTGTTCGGCGCCATTGCCGGTGAATGTTATTTCCGCGGTATTGCGGGAGAACGATTTGCCGTACGCAATTCAGGCGCTGTGGCCGTTGTCGAAGGTGTCGGTGACCACGGTTGCGAGTACATGACCGGTGGCACCGTGGTTGTATTGGGAGACACAGGGCGCAATTTTGCGGCCGGTATGAGCGGTGGGATTGCCTATGTTCTCGATAAAAATGGCACATTTGAAACCCGTTGCAATATGGCGCAGGTCGATTTGCAACCGGTGGCCGCCGAAGCCGAAGCACTGGAGAATCTGGACCATCAGGGCCCGGATCTGGAAACCCATGGCCGCGTAGAGATTCGTCATTCTCTGTCTCAGAACGACCAGAAAATACTGCGCACCCTGATTGAACGTCATATGCATTACACCAATTCGACGGTTGCCAGGAACATTCTCGACAATTGGCAGGCGATCCTGCCCATGTTCGTCAAGGTCATGCCCGTTGACTATTACCGTGCACTACAGGAAATGGAAGCCGAAATGCGGACGACTGAGGCCGAAGAGGAGCACATTCATGGGTAAACCCACGGGATTTAAGGAGTACGCACGCGAAGGTCTGAGTTATGCCCCGGTCGCGGACCGTATTGAACATTTCAATGAGTTCTTCAAATTACCAACCGATATGCAAACACAGGGCGCACGTTGCATGGATTGTGGCATTCCTTTCTGTCATAACGGTTGTCCGGTCAACAATATCATCCCGGATTGGAACGATCTGGTGTATAAGGGACTATGGCGGGACGCCATGGATGTGCTGCACTCCACCAACAATTTCCCGGAATTTACAGGGCGCATCTGCCCTGCCCCGTGTGAAGAGGCCTGTACGGTCAACCTCATTGGTGATGCCGTCACGATCAAGAATATTGAACTCGCCATCGTTGAGAAAGCATGGGAAGAAGGCTGGATTAAGCCAGAAATCGCCGAACACAAAACAGGCAAACGGATTGCCATCGTCGGTTCTGGCCCGGCGGGACTGGCCTGCGCACAGCAATTGGCACGAGCAGGCCATAATGTTGTCGTGTTCGAGAAGAATGACCGGATCGGCGGTTTGATGCGTTACGGTATTCCGAATTTCAAATTCGAGAAGCATATTATTGACCGCCGTCTGGCGCAGATGCGTGCAGAAGGTGTGGAATTTAGGGAAAATATCCATGTAGGCATTGATATTTCCACCAAAGTATTACTGGATGAATTCGATGCCATTGCGTTAACTGGCGGCTCCGAGCAATCGCGTGATTTGCCCATTGAAGGCCGCGACCTTGACGGCATCCGCTTTGCCATGGAATTTCTTCCACAGCAGACTAAAGTGGTGCTTGGGGATGATGTTCCAGCCGATGAACGCATCCTGGCTGATGGTAAATATGTGATCGTTATCGGTGGCGGTGATACCGGTTCCGACTGTATTGGCACGTCCAATCGTCAGGGTGCCGAGTCCGTAATCCAGCTCGAAATTATGCCTAAGCCGCCTGAAATGCCAAACAAATTGCTCACATGGCCCGACTGGCCGATGAGGCTACGCACCTCCACCTCGCAGGAAGAGGGTTGTGAGCGTGACTTTTCCGTCTTAACCAGGCGATTTATAGGGGATGACAACGGGCATGTGACGGCCATCGAATGTGTGCGCGTGGAATGGGTGCAAGGCGATGATGGCCAGTGGAACATGTCTGAAATAGCAGGCAGTGAATTTGAATTAAAAGCCGACCTGGTGTTGTTGGCGATGGGATTCGTGCATCCGGTTCATGAGGGGATGATTGATGAACTGGGCGTGGACAAAGACGCACGTGGCAACGTATCGGCCAGTACAGATGATTATAGCACCAGTATCGACAAGGTTTTCGCCGCCGGTGACATTCGCCGTGGCCAGTCGCTGGTCGTATGGGCTATTCGCGAAGGTCGCCAGTGTGCGCGTGCGATAGACGCGTGGCTGATAGGAAGCTCTGATTTACCCGCTTAACTCGGATTTTTTATGAAGGCGCGAGCATCCTTCGCACTCATGCCACTGTCATGAAGTGATGTCATGCAAGTTAACATCGCAAGAATTGGCAATTCCAGAGGTATCCGTGTCCCTAAAAAGATGCTGGATCAATGCCATTACTCTTGCTTGTTGCCTGATGCCATTGGCGCAGCTGTTGTGACACATAATCCGATGTCAAACGCTCCTGCTCCAACCGTGTTTTACCGTAGTGGCCTTCACGCAGACGTAGGAATAACTGCTGTTCGGCCTCATTTAGATGTTCCGGTAGGGGCTTGTATGATTCTTTCTCATTAATCATGCGGATTTTATGTTGCAGCAGTGTGACTTCATCCATCATTAAAGCTCGCACATGGGGTTGCCATGACCGTGCTTCACTGAGCATTGCCAGCCCCCAGCTATCCATATCGCCCCAGTAAGCGATGCTTTTATGCGCCAGCCATTGGCCTTGCATCCAACTGGTATTGCGGCCACCACCGAATATGGCGATGGTGTCATCCAGCTCAGGCAGCGCATAACCGCTTTGCTTATTTTCAACAACCAGGATACGAACTGCGGGCAGTGGATATTGTTGTAGTGTTCGTGTATCTATCTGCAACAGCGGTAATCCGGCCAGTTGTTTTTGGCTATGAGAGCATAAGGGTCGAACTTGTAGCCAACCGCTGGGTATTTCACAACAATCCAGCCATTCCAGCAGACCTCCCTGCTCTTTTACTGCGCCATCGTGCAGGCTATCCAACAAATCAGCAACCAGTGTCTGATAGCTTTCAACAAACTTGGTATCCACGCCCTGGACGGGTAAAGCTCGTAAATAATTACCTTGTCCCTGCCCTTGCTCTAACTGGGGTATCAACTGTGCCAATAGTGCAGTGTCATCCGGTGTCATCTCCTCCACTACGGCAAGGTGTTTGAGCAACACTTGAGACAGACATGTATCGATATTTAAAACAGGCCTCATTAGTTTATCCCAGTGCTGCTTTCTAGCTTCAGCTTTCGGCCCCAGCAGTTCAATCAACTGCGACATTGATGCAAGTTGCAGAGCCACAGGTACCTGCTGTTCACCCAGCCTGTGATATTTTTTCTGCTGCCATTGTAAAAGATAGGGATATGAGAAATTTTTCCAGCTGAGGACAAAATGCCGGAAGTGTTCGATATCCTGGCTGGCTTGAGCAGCGGTTGGAGCCTTCAATGAAATCCGTATCGGGAATGGGCGGGTACCGCTTAACCTGCCACGCAAATTAACGCTATTTGACCATTCACGCTGTGTGATTCGAGCGATAACGGCATCGGGCAACAGCCCCCAATCGCTCACTCTTGCGTTTCCAATGCAGGTTCCAGTGCAATATCTAAGTCATTGGCTTGCTGTTGCAAACGCTGATCTATTTCTTCCCACGTTACCTCGCACAGGCGGCTCTCATGCGCACGGCTATCGCGTTCAGCAATCAGCAGGGAACGTGCTGAATCGCGCGCCAGATTGAGGTTTTTATACGGCGTTATCAGATTTACATGGATATGCAATTCGTTGAAGACACGCAGCACCCTGCGGCTAACCGCCTCTGCCGTATTGGAAAAGGCTTCATCGAGAAATACCGTGCTGTACACAGGTCGGTCACTGCCATCCGGCGTGAGTACATAGGCCAGACTGGCAGCCACGATGGTTCCTGCAAAAGACTCTTTCTCGCCGCCTGACTTGCCGCTGGAGGACATCAGCACATCACGTATCGAGCCATCTACAGCATCGACTTCCTCCGCATGAAATGACAGTTGATGGCGTGGGTCAAGCAGTCGCAGACTTTCCAGAGTATTGGCAGTCGCCGGGTTGCTGGCCTTGTCGAGGATCGTGATGACCTGTTGTAAGCTGGCAAAACGCGCTTCGTGGTCATCGCTGGTCAGCTGTTCCATAACCTGTTTTAGCAGCCGGTTAAAATGTAATACATGCTCATATTGATCGCCTTTAATGCCCAACCTCAAAAAGCTTCCTACTTTAAATTCAGTGCGCTTCAGCACCCGGTTAATAGTTTCAATACGGTCATAAATTTCTTCCCGCTCCGCATCAATACGATGGCCGATACCTGCCAGCGATTGGGTGGCGTGGAGGTTGAGGCGTTCGCGGAATCGCTCCACCAGTGCTGGTAAACCCTCTTTTTCCAGTTGTGCGAGATGGCGGAGATAGTCAGGCAGACTGGCCAAGTCAGCGTTCCAGTCCGCAGTAATGGCAGCCCAATCGTTATTGGAGCGGAAAGAACTCATGATGCCGATTGCTTTGTTACCAGCCTTAGTCTTACGTCCGCGCTCAATATCACGCAATTCAGTCAGATGTTCACGGTGTATTGATTCAACCTTGAATGCATCATCCAGTTGCGCATCTTTTAGCACTCCAGTTTTTTTCTGTAACTCCCCGCGCAACTCGTCGGAAAGTCCCTGCTTTGCCAAGTTCAAGGCACGTTGCAGGCTGTTATCAGCGGAACTTAATTCACTCTTCTGTTTTCCCAATAGTTCAATCTGTTCTTCCTGAGATACTTGCAATTGTCGTAAAGCTTCCTTTGCCGTTTCCCATCGCTTTTTTGCAACGGCCAAGTCACCAGAAGCTTGTTCCAGTTGTACAATATCACGATCAAACTGTTCCGTTTTGCTCTTCCAGTATGGGACATTAATATCCTGCCAGTGGAATTCGGCCACTTTTTCCCATTGCCTGTCACGTTTGCCGACTTCATCCATGCGCTGCCGGGCTTTATCCACGTCTTTATTTAAAGTCTGCTCACCTTGCACAAGCTGCTGAACATCCTGACGCAGTAGACTCAAACGATTTTTATTCGAAAAGCCCAGTTGCCAGCTGCGGCGATCATCAATGCGCTGCTGATCCTTCTTTTCAAAGTGGCCTTTCTCCATATGCATTAAACCCTGCCGAGTCATCGAGAAAGGCGTGTGATCCAGTATTTCAGTGTTTTCTACGCAGTGAAGATCGAAACGCGCCAGATGCTGCTTTAACCAGTCGCGGTAAAGATGCTTGCGCCAGACCAGTTTACGCAAGAAACCATCACTCTTAAATTCTGCCTTATTCGATAGTGCATGCACCACCTGCACACGGACATGCAAGCCTGTATGCCGATTATTCAGCCAGCGCGTGACCAGTGAAAAGCTGCTTTCGGGTACAGCCAGCGTAGTACGCAAGCCACCCAGAGCCCGTTCGATAGCCCCTTGCCAGGCATGCTCTGTCTCATTCACATCGATCAATTCACCAATGAATATCAGTTTTTCAGCATCCAGTCCCAACGCATTCGCCATCTCATCGCGCAGTTGTTGGAATCTGGTGTCAATATTGGAATCTGGTCGCGCCTCAATCGCACGAATTTCATCTTGTAATATCCGCTGTTGTTCCCGGGTATTACCAAGCATGGCCGCCTGTGCAGCAAAATCATCCTGAACAGACTTGATCTCTTCCTCAATCTGTTGCCGGGCCTGTTCCGCTTGCTTCTGGTTATACTGAAATACCGTTTCCTCCAGGCTGTTGTCCAATTGAAGCTTGACTACAATAGCTTGGTAGTCTGCAGCGCGACCATTTACTTCAATCAGCTTTTCCTGGGCACCTTTTAATTTGTTACGCATGATTTCAATGCGCTCTCCGCCAGCCTGTAGATAGTCAGCATGGCACTGTTCCACCCTGTCATTGGCGTCATGAAGTTGCCGCCCCAATAGATTTAGCCGGGCTTGCATCTCTTGCAGTTCAGCATCTATTCGCGCTACCCGTTGCTGCCATAGTTCAGCGCACTGTTCGCCAAACCAGACAGACAAGCCGCTTAATTGCGCATCCAGTTGTTGCAAGGCCTGTTCCGTGCGTTGCAGTCTGTCTTCCACTTTGGGTAATTCAGCCAAGGCATCTCGCCTGCGACGGGCATCCGACAGTTGATTATGAATGCCAACCAGATCTGTGAATTCGTTGACAGCCTTGCGAGCATCGTCGCGCACATGGCTGGGTTCCAATACAAGATTGCGAATCAATTCGGTCAAATCATCAATTTTCTTCAAGCCCAACGCACGGGCCAACAGAGCCGGAGCGTTCGGATTGTCCATGTGGAGCAAGCGACGGTAACTTTCCTGGTATTCGGAAAAGCGCTCGTCACAGATGATGATGGATGGGTCTTGACGCAACAACTGCTTCAAAGCGCGTGGATCACCTTCACCAAATGCATCCAGCAACTCTTTCAAACTCACATTTCGGCGTGCTACCAGATAGATGCGC